>PIVK01000006.1 GCA_003354135.1 Rhodospirillales bacterium | reverse complement strand
ACTTCCTTCCAGGGAACGGAAAGGGCTTCACGGCGCCAACTCGACCAAATCCTCGTATGCATGCCAAGTGGCGTAGCCGAGTATCGGCAGGGTGACTGCGATGCCAACCAGGAACAGGCTCAAGCCCAGGCCCGCCGTGATGGCGACGATCACCGCCCATCCCCCCATCACGCGGCGGTTCTCCGACACCACCGCGATGCTGACCCGCATCGCCGTGACTGCGTCCACCGGCCGGTCGTAGAGCAAAGGGATGGACACCACGCCGAGGAGATAGGTCAAGGCGGCGAAAAATGCGCCGACGGTGGTGCCGATCGCCAGGAACCAAGGCGTGGCGAGGATGTGGGAGATGAAGGCCCCCGCCGGCGGCGGCGTGCCGCCGAAGAAGAGATTGAAGAGCAGGATGGCGACCAGCATCCAGACAAGGAAGATCATCAGAAAGACGACGGTGATGTCGGCCAGCCGGCCAGCCCGAACGAGGACGCCCGCCGAAATCGACCGCCAAGCCAAGACCTCGCCAGCCGCCAGCCGGCGGCTGATCTCGTAGAAACAGACGGCCAGCAGCGGCGCCAACAAGAGGAACCCACCGGCCAACGGCAGGATCATGGATTCCATGCCCATCCACTTCAGGCCGAAAATGAGAAGCCAACCCACGAAGGTGAAGATGCCGCCGTAGCCGAGGCTGAGGCCCGGTGCCCGCTTGAAATCGAGCCACCCCTCCTCCAACCATGCCGCCGATTGTTCGACGGTGACCGGCCGGGCGCGAAAGGAAAGCCCGCCCGCCCCGCTGCCGGACGGTCCATTTCCCGATTGGGGGTTAAGCATGACGGTTCCCCTTTGACGATATTTTTCAAAACCAAATTAGAAGACTTGGTGCCACCTGAATTATTTTTGTTATACTGGTGGAACGTTATATCACGAACCGATACAAAGAAAGAACAATTCTAAGCTATTCTTTATTTTGAATCGGAGTTTGATGACAAACGGGTGCCGGAATTTTTTGGCGGCCGCATCGGAGGGGAGAGACCAGGCCATGAGCGACGAAACTGCGGCGGCAAGCGTGGCCGCGTCCGAGGGAGGAGAGGGCCACGCCGGACACGAGCACCATTGGGAGGTAAGCTGGGCGCCGCTGGCGACGGTGGCCGGGATAGTGTTCCTGATCCCGCTGACTTTCGCCAGCTGGTTCGTTTACGAAAGCACCCTGCTGGCGGTTGCCTTTGCCGGTATCGGGACGCCGCTGCTGCTGGCCGGGATCTCCAAGTGGGTGGCTGAGGGCATGTCCCAGAAGGCCCTGGTTCCAGGGGTGGCGGCGATCGGCCTGCCGATCTTCATCATCTCCGAGGTGCTCATTTTTCTCTCGCTGTTCGCCAGCTACTGGATGATGCGGCTCGGCGCCGACACCTGGCCGCCGGAGGGATCGGCCGAGATGCCGGTTCTGCTGCCGCTCGTCATGACCGCGCTCCTGGTCTCTTCCAGCGTCACCATCCATGTGGCAGAAGTGAAGATGGACCGGAAGGACATTGCCGGGTTCAGGACCTGGCTCTATGTCACCATCGCGCTCGGGATCCTTTTCCTGGGCTGCACCACATACGAATACAGCCACTTGGTGAGCATCGACTTCGTGCCTTCGACCAACGCCTTCAGCACGGCGTTCTTCTCGATCACAGGGTTCCATGCCTCGCACGTCTTAGTCGGGCTCGGCATCTTCATTGCGGTGGCCATCCCGGCGTTGGCGGGCCGGATCGACAAGACCTTCGTCACCTGTGCTTCGATCTACTGGCATTTCGTGGACGTGGTCTGGTTCTTCGTCGTCTCGCAGATCTATTTCTGGTAGGCGGCGTGGCAATGGGCTCGGTCAGAACTCCTTTCCGGCGACTCGTCCAGGGCTTCGCCCTGGCCGTCCTTTTGGGCGCCGCCACGGCCCAGGCCGCCTATTACAAGAAGCCCGTATCCGACATCGACGAGAACATCTTCCGGGTTGACGAGAACAAGGCCCTGGGCGTCAAGATGGATGGGGCGGTTCGTCTGCGGGACGAGACGGGGACGTCCCTCAAACTGGCCGATTTCAGGGGAAAGCCGCTGATCCTGGTGCTGTCCTATTACACCTGCGACGGGTCGTGCTCGCTGATCAACCAGGAACTCCGGGATCTCCTGGCCGAAGTTGACGGTCAGCAACTGGGGGCCGATTTCCGGATCCTTACGGTCTCCTTCGACGCCCATGACGACCCGGAGACCACCGGCGCTTTCGCTCATCACGTCAAGGCGGCGACGGGCCTTGGTCCCGGCTGGACCTTCGCCACCTTCGAGGACCCGGAGGACATCCCGCGCCTGACAGATCGTTTCGGCTACCGGTTCTTCTGGTCGCCGCCGGATCGCGCATTCTTCCATCCCGGCGTCTTTCTGTTCTTTTCCCCCGAAGGCCGGTTGGTCCGCGTGCTCTATGCGGGCAGCGTCGAGGCGGGCGACGTGGACCTCGCCCTGCTGGATGCCAGGCAAGGACAGTTCCGGCCCTCCGAGGTCTTAGAATTCGCTGTAAGCCTTTGCTACAGCTATAACTTCAAGGAAGGCCGTTACACCTACAACATACCGCTTTTCGTTGCCGTCGGCTCCCTTGGTCTGGGAGTGGCGGCCTTTTCCGCCTCGGCCTTGGTTTTCCGCCGGCGGCGGAATAGAGAGGGAACAAGATGAACAGGATCACGCGAATTTTATTTAGCCTTTTCGGGGTGCTTGCGGCTTGGCCCGCCCAAGCCCAGAATTATGACGGGATCAACGACCCGGCCACGGGCTGGGACCATCTGTGGAACGAGGTTCTGATCGACATCACGGTGATCGGCGTGATCTTCGGCATCGCCGCCATCTACATGATGATCCGTTACCGGGCGAAGAGCCCTGAGGACGTGGGCTCCGCCAAGCCCCTTTCCTCCGCCCGCGCCTGGGGCTGGGCATTGATCCCCGCCGCCATCTTTATGGCCGACGATTTTTTCCTCTCGGCCAAGGGCTGGACCCTCTGGAACGCCTACCGCCAGGTGCCCGAGAATGCCCTCGAGATCAAGGCCACGGCCCAGATGTACAGTTGGGAATTCGACTACGGAAACGGGGTGCTCGCCGACGAGCTCTTGGTTCCCGTCGGCCAGCCGGTGGTGCTCCGCATGACCTCGATGGATGTGTTGCATTCCTTCTTCCTGACCGAGTTCCGGGTCAAGGAAGACGTCATGCCGGGACGCATCACCTACCTCTGGTTCCATCCCAGGGAACCCTTGGAGACCTTTGTCACCTGTGTCGAGTTCTGCGGCACGGGGCACTCGGTCATGGCCACTGCGGTCAAGGTGCTGCCGGTTGACGACTACACCGCCTGGATGACCGAGGCCAAGGCGGAAGCCGACGCCGAAGCGGTGGCCGATGCCGCCGGTACCGAGAGCTGAGCAAAGGGAGAAGATCGAAGATGAGCACCGAAACCACCACCACCACCACCGCCACCTCTCGCTTCAACATCTGGGAATGGATATTCACCACCGATCACAAGCGGATCGGTATCCTCTATCTGATCGGATCCATAGCCGCCTTCATAGTGGCCGGCCTGATGGCGTTGCTGATCCGCATCGAGCAGAGTTCGCCCAGCACCCTGCTGGTCGATCCCTCCGAGTACAACGTCTGGCTCTATTTCCACGGCGCAGCCATGATCCTGGCCTTCCTCATCCCGGGACTGACGGGGTTTGCCGCCAACTTCTTCCTGCCCTTGATGATCGGCGCCAAGGACGTGGCGTTCCCGCGTATCAACGCCTTCAGCGTCTGGCTGTTCTACGGGGCCATCCTGCTTGCCCTTCTCTCCTTTGTCATCCCGGACGGGCCCGACATCATGTGGACCGCCTACCCGCCCTACTCGATAATCACCGAGGGCAATACGGCCTTCTACGTCTTCACGGTGCATCTTCTCGGCTTCTCGTCTATCCTGGGCGCCGTCAACTTCCTGATCACGGTCATCTACATGCGCGCCCCGGGCATGGGGTGGAACCAACTCAACCTCTTCGTCTGGACGACCGTCGCCGCCTTCGTGCTGCAACTCGTCTTCATTCCCGTGCTGGCCGCGGCGGTGACCCTGCTCTTGTTCGACAAGTACTTGGGAACCCATTTCTTCAACCCGGACATGGGAGGGGATGTGCTGCTCTACCAGAACCTCTTCTGGTTCTATTCGCACCCCGCCGTCTACGTGATCTTCCTGCCTGCCGTCGGCATCCTGTTCGACATCATCGCCAGCATGGGCAAGAACCGGATCTTCAACTACAAGGCCTGCGTCTACGGCGGCATCGGCGGCATCGTGCTGATCACCGGCGAGGTCTGGGTGCACCATCTTTACGTCTCCGGCATGCCGGACTGGATCCGCATCGGCCAGATGGTGACGACACTTCTCATCTCGGTACCTGTCGGCCTGATCGTTTTGTCCATGTGGGGAACGCTTTACAAGGCGTCGATCACCTACAACACGGCCATGCACTTCACTGCCGCCTGCTTCTTCCTGGTCCTCCTGGGGGGGCTGACGGGCATCCCGTTGGCGATGACGGCGATCACCGTGCACCTGTCGGAAACCTCGTTCGTGCACGCCCACTTCCACTTCATCATGGCCATGTTCTCAACGTTCGCGCTGTTTGCAGGAATCTACTACTGGTTCCCTAAGATGACGGGCCGCATGGCCGAGGGAGTGCTGGGAAGGATTGGTTTCTGGGCCAACATGGTGGGCGTCAACCTGGCCTTCTGGCCGCTGTTCATCATTGGCGTTCAGGGCATGCCGCGACGCTATCCCAACTACGAGAGGTTCCCTCAGTTCGAGCCCTACCACGACGTCGCCACCATCGGTGCCTTCATCATCGCAGTCGGCATGGCGTGCACCCTCATCAACTGGATCTACTCGGCCTTCTGGGGCGAGCCGGCGCCGGCTAACCCGTGGAATTCCAAGTCCCTGGAATGGACACACACTGCCAATCCGCCGGGCCCGGGCAACTTCTCCGAGGACCCCGTGCTGGACGAAAACTGGTCGCCCTACGACTACGAGGCGAAATGATCATGGGAAACCGTCCCGCTGTCCTTAAGGGTAAATGGATCCTCTTCGGCACACTGCTGGCCGTCGCCGTCTTCATGTACGTCAGCATCACCTGGAAGATCGTCCACTACGGCCCTTGATCTGGGCCCTTATGGCAATTGGTATCGGCAAAAGGCATTAGCCCGACCTAAGCAGTTCGGAGAGCAGATGGGAGTTTCCAGCCCCGTCCGGTTCAATTTTTTACTGCTTTTCCCGCAGCGCGGGCGAGCGCGTCCAGCACGATGGCCGGCGTGAGCAGTTCCGGCAGAGCCTCGCCTTGGGGGATTTTCGGCCCATAAACGGCGTCGAAGGGAATGCCGTAGCGGCCGAATCTTTCGAGATAGGCGGCGATGGCCGGGTCGGGTCGGGTCCAGTCGGCCTGCATGACAACCACATCCGAACCGCGCAGCATCTCCAGGACCGCGCCCTTGGTCAGCACCAGCGCCTTGTTGACGAGGCAGGTAATGCACCATTCCGCGGTAACGTCGACGAACACCACCTTGCCCTTGGCCACCAGTCCCGGGATGGCGCCCGGCGCGAAAGGTTGCCAGACGTCCTTGAGCGCACTGTCATCCCGGGCCAGGGACGAGACCAGGGTGGCGTTGTCGATCCGTCCAGGGGCAATGAGCGACACCAGTGCCAGAACACCGATGATGGCCCAGCCGGTGCCGCCGATCGTCCCGGTGACTCGGTGCCGGACGAAGAGAGTCAGGGCCACCACCACCATCAAGGCCCCGACGACCCCCGACGCCACCGCTCCGGCCTGGATCCACAATACGGAGAGCAGCCACAGGGCCGTTGCCGCCAGGGCGATGGCCATGACCTTCTTCAGAACCACCATCCAGGGACCGGGCTTGGGCAGACAGGTCGCGGTCTTGGGCGCCGCAGCAACAAAGAGGTAGGGCACCGACATGCCGACACCAAGCACCCCGAAGACCAGGAAAATGTCCATGGCATCCCGGGCCAGGGCGAACCCGACCGCAGTGCCCAGGAACGGCGCCGTGCAGGGGGTGGCAAGCAGTGTCGCCAGCATGCCCGACAGGAAATGTCCTCCGAAACCATGGACATGGCTTGCGTGCTCGTCCACGTCCGACACCCAGGCCGGCAGGCGGATTTCGAAAAACCCCCAAAGATTGCAGGCGAACAGGACCACCACCAGGATCAGCCCGACCAAAAACCAGGAATGCTGGAATTGGATTCCCCAACCCACCGCCGCGCCGCCCGCCTTCAGCGCCACCAATGCACCGGCCAGCAGCAGGAACGCGAACAGGATTCCAGCCGCCGAGAGGAGAAAACTGAGACGCACCACGTGCGGATCGCCGCCGCCGTGCTTGATGACGCCGATGGTCTTGATGGAGATCACCGGCAGCACGCAGGGCATCAGGTTGAGGATCAAGCCGCCGAGCAGCGCCATGAGCAGGATAAGGGCCAGGCTGGTTTCCGTCCTGCCGCCGCCGGCGGCAGCCGGCCCGGGCACCGGGGCTCCAGAGGCCGGGGCAACCGTCATCCGTGCCTCCATCGCCCGTCCGCCATCGACCAGAGTCAGGGTCAGCACCTGCCCGGTGAGCCCACCCTCCAGCTCCGCCGCGCCGTCCACATCGAGATCGAGAACCGCGCCCTTCCCGTCCGCCAAGGGGCGTACCAGTGGAGTGCCGAAATGCACGGATGGCAGGCCCTCCACAAACATGTCCGGCGCCGTCAGGGGCACCGCAGAGGCGATTCTTGAACGCAACAGATTGCCGCTTGCCGCCTCGATGGAAACGATATCGAGGCCAACGGCCACCCCGTCGCCCGGCACACTACCGAGATAGCGGGAGATCAGATGGGCCTCGGGCGCCGAGCCCGCAGCGCCTTGGGGCAGGACGAGGGCCACCTCGGCCTTCATCGGCACGCAGATATTGGAACAGGCCAGGTAGTCGACCACTCCCTTTAACCGCACCGCCCGACCCGGCACGGCAGGTTTCACGCGCAGCGGCAGAACGACTTCGTGCTTGTATCCCAGGGTGTCGATGCCGAGGATCGAGAACCGCTCGGGCGCGGGCCACAGGATCTCGACGGCTTTGACGTTCTCCGACCCTGCCCAATCGGAGCTTGGCGGAAAACCCGCATCCCCCGGCGAGCGCCAGTAGACCTTCCAGTCGTCCTCAAGCTCGAAATGGAGTCCTAAGAGCAGGACTTCGCCCTTGCCCGTCGCCTGCACGGCGGAGACCAGCCGCACCCGGGTGTCTCCGTTCTCCGCCCAGGGCGAGGCCGCCCCCCAAACGGGTTCCGCCCAGGCAAAAAGCATCAACAGAACGGCGAGGTTGATCAAGATGAGGAGACGTTTGGACATGATGTTTCGGGTTTTCACAAAGTTTCGCGGGATCATAACGCCAAATACGTCCGGATGAACCGGAAAGATGGAGATTTCACGGAGTCTTGATGCCATGGCGCTCGGACGACCTTTCCCCCATCTCTCCTTTTATGTCACAATATCGGCGAAGGATATCGCCATGCTTGAGTTCAAAGCCACCCCTCAGGAAAATGGATCCCTGACCGGTCAGTTGCTGATCGCCATGCCGGGGATGCCGGATCGGCGTTTCACCAAGACAGTGGTCTACCTTTGTGCCCACAATTCAGAAGGTGCCATGGGCTTGGTGGTCAACCGGGTGCTGGACACCATGACCTTCCCCGACCTCCTGGAACAGGTGGGAATCCCGCCGATACCGCCGGAGCAGCGAATCGACGTCCACTTCGGCGGCCCGGTGGAGACCGGACGCGGTTTCGTGCTGCATTCCCCGGAATACATGAAGGAAGGCACCCTGGTGGTCGACAACCACGTGGTGCTGACCGCCACCATCGACATCCTGCGCGATATGGCCGCAGGCCAAGGACCCGATCGTACTCTCGTGGCGCTGGGCTACACCGGCTGGGGCCCGGGACAGCTCAATTCCGAGATCGAGGCCAATGGCTGGCTCCATGTCGAGGCCGACAACGACCTCCTCTTCGGCACAGATATGGAGGCCAAGTGGGAGCACGCGATGACCAAACTCGGCATCGATCCCCGCATGCTGTCCGACGAGGCCGGGCACACCTGATACCAATAATGACCCATAGAGATCACTTATACAGTCCGTCGGAGGGCGTCGGGCTGTATAAGCGATCTCTATGGGTCATTATCACCGCACCTTGGTATGAAACCCGGCGGCCGGCCGCTTGGCTCGGGACAACCCGCAAGACCTTCTTGTTCTGGCTGATCTTGTGAGACCAATCAGGGCGCCAAGCGCGCGCGGATGCTGTCGTAGGATTCGAGGCGGCCGACAGGCCCGAGGGCGGCCAGGGTCGGCGGACCGGGGAAGATGCGCCGCGCCGCACCCAGAACGGCGTCCACATCCACGGCCTCGATCTTCGAGATGATCTCATCCGTCGGCAACGGTCGGCCGAAGACCATTATCTGACGGGCCAGCTGCTCGCAGCGGCTGGACGTGCTCTCTCGGGCCATGAGAATAGAGGCCTTGATTTGCGCGCGGGCACGGTTCACCTCCTCCTCTCCGATGGCGGTGCAGACCTTGCCCACCTCGTCGCAGATCAACGGCACCAGTTCCAGCACCTCCGCCTCGCCGGTGCCGGCGTAGATGCCGAACAGCCCGCCGTCGGCATAGGAAGAAGAGAAGCTGTAAATGGAATAGGCCAGGCCCCGCTTCTCGCGCACCTCCTGAAAGAGGCGCGACGACATGCCGCCGCCGAGCAACGTCGCCAGCACCGAGGCGGCGTAAAAGTCCTCGCTCTCGTAGGCAACGCCGGCATAGCCCAGGATCAGGTGCACCTGTTCCAGATCCCGGTCCTGGCGGAAATCGCCGCCCGCATAGGCCGCAGCGTCCCCTAGGCGGGGGCTTTCCGGCGGCAGGGCGTCGAACTTGGCCCGAGCCAGCTCGACCACGTGCCCGTGATCGACGCGGCCGGCCGCCGCCAGCACCATGCGGGGCGCCGAATAGTGGCGGCGCATGTAGTCCAACACGTCGGTCCGCGGCATCTCCTGGATCAACTGGGCACGGCCCAGAACCGGCAGCCCCAGCCCCTGGGCCGGAAAGGCGGTCTCCTGGAAATGGTCGAAGATGGCGTCATCAGGGGTGTCGTGGGATTGATGGATCTCCTGGATGATGACGGCGCGTTCGCGGGTCAGTTCTTCGGCGTCCATGGTCGAGTTCTGGAGAATGTCGGCGATCATGTCGAGCGCCAGGTCCAGGTCCTCCTTCAACACCTTGGCGTAGTAGGCCGTGTTCTCTCGCGAGGTGTAGGCGTTGAGCTGACCGCCGACCGCGTCCATCTGCTCGGCGATCATCCGCGCCGTGCGGCGCTTGGTGCCCTTGAAGGCCATGTGCTCCAGAAGATGCGAGATGCCGTTGACCTCGGGCCGCTCATGCCTCGTGCCGACATCGACCCAGACCCCGACCGAGACGGTCTCGACCGTGTCCATGGGATCGGTGAGAACCCTGAGTCCGTTTTCCAGTGTGGTCAAGCGGACGCTCAAGCGAGGGTGTCCTCGATGAAGGAGCGAACCACCGCAAGGTCGTTGGAAAGCACCGAAAAACGCTCTTCGCGATCGAAAAGATCGCTCATGCGGTTGGGCAAGGCGGGATGCACGCCGGTCGCCGCCTCAACCGCCGCCGGGAACTTGGCCGGATGGGCCGTGGCCATCGAGACCAGAACCGAACCGGGGGGGCGTTGCGCCCGCTCTCCGGCGACGACGCCGATAGCGCTGTGGGGGTCCAGGGTCTCACCGGTGGTGCGGAAGAAGCGCCCGATCTCTGCGCCGACCTGCCCGTCATCCAGGCGATGTCCCTCGAAGAGCTCGCGCATGCTCTTCCACCGGGCGTCCCCGAAGGCCATGGCGCCCTCCTCGCGGAAGCGCTCCATGGCGGGACCAAGGGCGGTGCCATCCCGGTCGTGGTACTCGAACAGCAGGCGCTCGAAGTTGGACGAGATTTGGATGTCCATGCTGGGGGACGTGGTCGGCACGACGGGCCGCATCTCCATTGACCCGGTCTCGAAGAAGCGTGTCACGATGTCGTTGGAATTGGAGCCCACCACCAGCCTGTCCACCGGCAGCCCCATGCGCAGCGCGCCGTAGGCGGCGAAGATGTTGCCGAAGTTTCCGGTAGGGACCGAGAAAACGAACCGCCGATCCGGCGCCCCCAGTGCCACCGCGGCGACCACGTAGTAGGCGATCTGAGCCATGATGCGGGCCCAATTGATGGAATTGACCGCACCCAAGGCGTGCTTGTCGCGAAAGGCCTGGTCATTGAACATGGCCTTCACCATGTCCTGGCAATCGTCGAAGGTCCCCTGGACCGCGATGTTGTGAACATTGGCCGACGGCACGGTGGTCATCTGGCGGCGCTGTACGTCCGATACCCGCCCTTCGGGGTGGAGGATGAAGATCTCGATGGCATCCCGGTCGCGGCAGGCCTCTATGGCGGCGGACCCGGTGTCTCCCGAGGTGGCGCCGACGATGGTGATGCGCTGACCGCGCTTGGTCAGCACGTGGTCGAACAGACGCCCCACCAGCTGCAGGGCATAGTCCTTGAAACTCAGCGTCGGCCCATGGAAAAGCTCCATCACCCAATGGTCGGACGCCAGTTCCTTCAGCGGCGCTACCGCGGGGTGCCCGAACCCTGAATAGGCATCCGCCACCATGGCCTCGAAGTCGGCCTCATCAATGGCCCCGGCGACGAAGGGGCGCATGACCCGGGCCGCGATTTCCGCGTAGCCGAGGCCGCGCATGGCCCGGATCTCGTCCGCCGGGACCATGGGCCAGCTTTCCGGCAGGTAGAGCCCGCCGTCACGGGCCAGGCCGGTCAACAGGACATCGCCGAAAGCGAGCATGGGCGCGGCGCCACGGGTCGAGATATACTTCACGAGAGGGGTCCTCTGTTCACGAAGGCGTCACACACTACCCGCCGGATCAGAGCCAGGCAAGGATAGCATAGGCCATGCCACCGATCGCCGTCAGGGACACGACAATCACCGCCAGAATCGCCTGGATCGAAAGCGCAGGGAGGTGCCTTGCGCATCGTCCCACGGTTGGACGGCACGGCCCCGGTCGGACGGGAGTTCGTTCGGCGAGGCGCTCTCGCGGGCCCGACTCTCAAGGGTCTCGTCGGAGCGTTCCTTGTGTTTCTCTCCGGCCCATTGGGCGAGCACCCTGCCTGCCGACAGCCACAAAAGCCGCGGCAAGATTGATGGCGGGGGTCGTCTTGCCTACGCCGCTTTTGTGGTTGAGTACTGCAATGACGGTTGGAGTCATCATTCGCCCTCCAGGTAACGGCGGCTAAGGTGCGCCTTGAAGACCTCCGCATCCAGGGGACGCCCCGTGGCCTGTACCAGCAGATCGCCTGACGGGAACCGAGAGCCCTGGCCGTGAACGTTCTGCCGCAGCCAGGCCATCAGCGGAGCGAAGTCGCCCTTGGCAATGCCCGGGCCGATCGCCGCGTCGGCCTGCTTGGCGGCGTCGAAGAACTGGGCCGCCATTATGGCGCCCAAGGTATAGGTTGGAAAGTAGCCCCAGGCCCCGTCGTACCAGTGGATGTCCTGCAAGCAGCCTCCGGCATCTGTTGTGGGCACGGTTCCGAGCAAGGCTTTCATGCCCTCGTTCCAGGCCTCGGGCAGGTCGCCAACCTCCATGCCGCCTTCGATGAGCTGCTTTTCGAGACGATATCGCAAAATGACGTGGGCCGGATAGGTGACCTCGTCGGCATTGACCCGGATCAAACCCGGCTCGACCCAGGTATAAAGGCGATAGAGGTTGTCTGCTTCCCACGCCGGCCCCGAGGCGCCGAAGGCCTCGCGCATCAGGGGGGCCGCGAATTCCAGGAAGGCGCGCGAACGGCAAACCTGCATCTCGATCAGCAGAGACTGGCTTTCGTGCACGGCCATGCCGCGCGCATCGCCCACCGGCTGACCCCGCCACATCTTGGGCAGCCCGCGGTCGTAGAGCGCGTGTCCGGTCTCATGCAACACCCCTATCAGGCTGGAGGTGAAATCGGCCTCGTTGTAGCGGGTCGTAATACGCACGTCATCCGGCGTGCCGCCGCAGAAGGGATGTAGGCTGATATCGAGCCGCCCGTGGTCAAAATCAAAGCCCACCGTTTCCATAAGCTTGAGCCCCAGTGCCCGCTGGGTCTCCGCCGGAAACGTCCCCTCGGGACGCACCACCGCCGGAGCAGTCTTCTGACGCTCCATGACTTGGGCCAAAAAGCCGGGAAGGAAAGCCTCGAGATCCGCGAAAACGGCATCGATCCCGGCCGTGCGCACCCCCGGTTCATATGCGTCGAGCAGGGCGTCATAGGGATCGAGACCAAGGTGTTCTCCCGTGGCTTCCGCCGCTTGCCGGATCAGCTCAAGCAGCCGCCTCAATCGGGGCAGCACCATCGGAAAGTCACCCGCCGGGCGGGCCTTGCGCCAAACCATTTCGCACTCGGAAGCCGCGCGCGACAGTTGGGTCACCAGTTTCTCGTCGAGAGCCGAGGCATGGGTCCACAGACGCGTCATTTCTTCGAGATTGGCCTGTTGCCAGGGGTCGAGGTCGGCTTTCCCTTCCCGGGCTTCGGCGATCAGATCGGCGGTACGGGGGTCGGTGAGGATGCCGTGCTCCACGGCTTGCAGTGCCGCCAGCTGCTCGGCCCGGCTCTCGGCGCCGCCCGGAGGCATCATGGTGGACTGGTCCCAATGCAGGAAACCGCGCGCCTGACTGATTAAACTCACACGGTTGAACCGGGCTTCCAATTGTTTATAGGGAGTGTCGCGCAAGGTCCCCTCCGGCGATTAGTGATAGATCATCATCGCCAGCCCCCGGTCGGCCAGCATGGCGGTGAACACCAGGAACAGATAGATAAGAGAGAAAAAGAACATGGGTCGGGCCGCTCGTCCCTCGTCGTCCTTCCACACCCGGTAGGTATGGCCCAGCAGCCAGACGTTGAGGGCCGCCGCGGCCGCTCCGTAGAAGTGCCCCGAAATGCCGATGGCAACCGGCAAAAGGGTAACGGGCACCAGGATCAGGCTGTAGATGACAATCTGCTTCTTGGTTTCCTGCACCCCCTTGACCACCGGCAGCATGGGCACCCCCGCATTCTCGTAATCGCTGGCGCGGAACAGCGCCAGGGCCCAGAAGTGCGGCGGCGTCCAGAAAAAGATGATGGCGAACAGAGCCCAGGACCCGGGTTCCATGCCTCCGGTTACCGCCGCCCACCCGATCATCGGCGGGAAGGCCCCAGACGCACCGCCGATGACGATGTTCTGAGGCGTCCGGCGTTTCAGCCACATGGTGTAGAGGAAAACGTAGTAGGCGATAGTCACCGCCAGAATCCCGGACGCCATCAGGTTAACCCAAACGGCCATCGCTACCACCGAGCTCACGGCCAACACGATCCCAAACCAGAGCGCCCGGCCGGGTTTCATGCGTCCGGCGGGAATGGGCCGGTCGCGGGTCCGGGACATGTGGGCGTCGATATCACGGTCGTACCACATGTTGATGGCTCCGGAGGCTCCAGCCCCCACCGCGATCAGAAAGATCGCCAGCGCCCCGGTCAGGGGGGCGATCGGCCCCGGCGCCATCAGGAGTCCCGTCAGGCCGGAGAAAACGACCAGCGACATTACCCGAGGCTTGAGGAGCAGCGCGTAGTCGGTCAGCCGCGCCCGCACGGCAACCGCCTCTGCGGTCTCAAGGCGCGCCGTATTTTTCCCGTTTTCTCCGCTCACGATCCTACGTCCCCCTATTCATGGGCCTGCTTGGGCCGGTGCAGGAGGCGCGAAAGCACCGTCCAGATGAACATGATGCCTCCGATTACGGCGACCAAGGCCCCCAATCCGTTCATGGCCATGCCGATCTTCTGCCCCAGGATCTCCAGGCCCTGCTCTGCGCCCGCCATCTTGCGCGGCGTGCCGTACCCCCCGGCAATGAACAGTCCGACACTGGCAAAGGCCTGGCCCACGCCGAACATCCAGATCTGGGCGTAAAGCGCCTTGCCCGGCTTCGGATTGCGGTCGAGCAACGGCAGAAACAGCCGAAAGAACATCCCCATGAATGCCAGGTTGATGCCGGCGATCACCCCATGATAATGGGCCGGAGTCCGGGTGTCCGTGCCGTCCACGAACAGACCCAGGACACCGCCCAGCCCGAACACCGCGATGGACAGGACGAGACAAAGGAAAGCCGGATCCCGCCACGGCAGAGCCTGCCCGCCGGAACGCCAGGCCACGGCACCGACCACGACGGCACCCGCCGCCAGCAGGGTCGGCGGCGCCAGGGCATATTGAAGGTCCGTGAACTCCGGCTGACGGCCACCCTCGAACACGAAATAGAACGTGGGCGTTAGGAGGGCGAAGGCAAGAAGGAGACCCAGAGCGGTGTTGTAGTGTCTTTCCCGACCCAACGGGCCGCCAAAGGCCATGCCGCTCAACATGTACCAGCAGATCACCAGGAGTGTGACGTTAAGGAACTGCAGCACATGCCCGCCGCCCCAAAATAGGTCCTCGTTGAAAGCATGGTCGATTTGGGCGCCGCTGACCCCCCACCAGGCCAACACGAAACAGGCCAGCGCGATCATGTAGATCGCTGCCGCCGCCACGGCGCCCAGCGTCATCGGGCCCATGGGATTCTTGCGGTTGCCCAGGTTGAGAAACAGCTGCAGCGCCTCCAGGGCAATGCCTCCCAGAAGCACGACGATCCCGGCGTAATAGAGAGGATCGATGATCACGGGAACGTAATTGTTGAGGCTGGGCTCGCCCCGATCCATCAACCCCGGCGCCAGCAAAAGGAAAAACCCGGCCCCAAAAGCCATCAAGGCGAAACGGCCCATGGGTCTGAACTTGGGCTCGCCAGCCGTGATGCGTATCGTCGCCAGATGCAGAATGGCCCCAAAGACGGCCAAAAACCAGACCACGAACGAGAAGACGACATGGATGACCAGCCCCGTCCTGAAGAAGTCGAGCGGCCAGGGGAAGACGTCCTGAATTCCGGGGATACGGGATACGGCGACCAGAAGCGCGAAGACACCTGCCACGGCGAGCGACGTCGCCGCAAAGATGCACCACCCCCACAGTTCGCGCTGGTTGCAGGGCGCACAGTCTTTGGCCAAGCTCTCGACCTTGGACCAAATCCGGAGCGTCGTTCCGTCGTGACCGGAGGTTGCGGGTGCGACCGGTTCGGCCATCTCAGCCCCCCTGATAGGCAAACAGATGAACCGCCATCATATAGACGGCCACGCCGGACGCCGAAACATAAAGCCATATGGGCAACGTCCAGCGCGCCACCCGGCGATGGGTCTCGAAACGCCCGGTGAGGGCAAGGAACAAGGTGCCCGGAACCAGGAGGATCATGCTTGCCGCGAACACCACGTGGGCGATGAGAATGGTGAAGTAGACAGGCCGGATCCAGCCTTCACCCCCGAATTTCGCCAGCCCCGAATTGGCGTGGTAATAAAGATAGACGGCCAGGAAGGCGATCGAAACCCCGGCGGCGGCCAGCATCATTTTCTTGTGGGCGGCCTTGTCTCCGCCTCGAATTCTCTTCCATCCGGCCGACAGCAGAGCCACCGACGCGAGGTTGAGCCCCGCCAAGACATGAGGTAACTGGGCGATCTCCATCGTCACCGAATTCGATGTTCCCTGTTTCCCAGAATGCCGAATGTGAAGCGAGCCACACCTTACAACCCCAAAACCTTGCGTCCAAAGGAAATCGAACGCCCAGGCCTCCCCCTATGGACGCAGGCGTTCCCGGAGGGTAGGCTGGATTTTAGAGCATGATCGGAATGATCCGAGTCACTTCGTGATGCGGCTTGTTCCGTAAATCGTCCTCTACATTAATATGATAGAGCGGATTCACGTGAGAATTCGGCGCCACGAAAGCAGCTTCGGTTTCTCACGATCCGCTCTAGGATACAAGGAGACCAATGGGCATGGCCGACGACGACGACATGTGGGCCGCCGCCCTAGAGGAGCAGGCCGCTGACGAAGCTGCCAAGGCGGAGGGAGAAGGCGAGCCTGAAGTGGACATGGCGGCCGCATTGGAACAGCAGCAGGCCCAGGAGGCCGCTGCAGCTCCGTCCGAACCCCCGAGTCTCGGCGCTGCCATTCTCGGCGAGGATACGGATCGCGTCGAAGCGGTCTACGACATTCCGGTCGAAATCATCGCCATTCTTGGCACCGCCGCCATGCCCATCGCTCAGATCCTTAAGCTCGGCCGTGGCGCCGTTGTGGAACTCGACCGTATCATCGGCGAGCCCATCGAGGTTCACGCCAATAACCGTTTGGTTGCCCGCGGAGAGGTCGTGGTAATCGAGGACCGTCTGGGAGTCCAGATCACCGAAGTGATCCGAACCCAGTAGCCGCTTCGTCATGAGCGACGATACGCCTTCCAAGACAACCGGCATTGTTGCCCCCGGCGAAACCGAACGCCCGTCCGGCGAATGGGCGGACCTGATGGTACGGGCGTCGAAGGCCATGGAAGCCTTCTGGTCGAGTCAGGCCGAAAACGGCGGTTTCACGATCCCCGACCCGGGCGTTGTGGGACATGCCTTCCTAGAGGCTTGGTCGAAACTCGTCGCGAACCCCGAAAAATTGGCCGAGGCCCAGACGGCCCTGGCGCAGGACTACCTGGCCCTGATGGAGACAACCAGCCGCCGGCTCAAGGGAGAGGCGGTCCAACCGGTCGTCGAGCCGGACAAAGGAGACCGCCGGTTCTCCGATGATGACTGGACCAGCAACGTGCTGTTCGACGTCGTCAAACAGTCCTACCTGATCACCGCCCGCTGGACCCGGCAAATCGTGCACGACATCGAGGGCCTGGACGCACGGACGGTACGCAAGGTGGACTTCTATACCCGGCAGTTTGTGAATGCGGTCTCGCCGTCCAATTTCGTCCCCACGAATCCCCGGGTCCTCAAGGCAACGGTGGAGAGCGGCGGCCAGAACCTGCTGCAAGGACTGCGCAATCTCGTTGACGATCTGGAAAAGGGCGAAGGGCGGATCACCATTTCCATGACCGACACCTCGGCGTTCGAATTGGGGCGCAATGTGGCGGTGACACCGGGCAAGGTGGTCTACCAGAACGACCTCATGCAACTGATCCAATATGCGCCGAGCACAGACACCGTGCGCCCGCGCCCCCTTTTGATCGTGCCGCCCTGGATCAACAAGTACTATGTCCTCGACCTAAAGCCGAAAAACTCCTTCATTAAATGGGCCGTCGGCCAGGGAAACACCGTTTTCGTCATTTCCTGGATCAATCCGGACAAGCAGCTGAGTCACAAGACCTTCGACGATTACATGATCGAGGGACCTCTGGCGGCCATGGACGTGGCCCGCGAAATCACCGGAACCGACAAGGTCAATCTGGTCGGGTACTGCATCGGCGGAACCCTTACCGCCTGCACGCTGGCCTGGCTGGCAGCCGGTGGCGAGGACGGGTGCGTGGCCTCCGCGACGTTCCTCGCCACGTTGGTGGACTTCGAGGACGCGGGTGAATTGAAAGTCTTCATAGACGAGGAACAGGTAGCGCTGCTCGAACGGCACATGGAACAGAAAGGCTACCTGGAAGGCAGCCATATGGCGACGGTTTTCAATATGTTGCGTGACAACGATCTCATTTGGTCCTTCGTGGTCAACAACTACCTCCTGGGCCGTTCGCCTCTGCCCTTCGATCTGCTGTACTGGAACTCGGATGCAACCCGGATGCCGGTCATGATGCACGGCTTCTATCTGCGCAACATGTACTTGGATAACCTGCTGGTGCAGCCGGATGGCGTGACTTTGGCGGGCCGCGCCATAGATCTTCGCCGGATTACGGTTCCGGCCTACGTCCTGTCGGCCCGGGAAGACCACATCGCCCCCTGGGAGGCAACCTTCGCCGCCACCCGTCTCTATACGGGGCCGGTGCGCTTCGTGCTTGCTGCCTCGGGACACATTGCGGGAGTCGTCAATCCGCCGGCCCGCAACAAGTATTGCCATTGGACCAACAACCGGAAATACAAGTCGCCCGACAGGTGGCTGGAAAGCGCCGTCCGCCGTGACGGATCCTGGTGGCCGGATTGGGACCGCTGGCTCGACCGGCACGGTGGTGGCAAACGGGTCGACGTCGTAACACCCGGAGACGGCCCCTATCCCGCCATCGAGGAGGCCCCTGGGTCCTACGTCAAGGTAAGGTTTGAGGCGATGGGGTAGAAGACGGAGACGACCACCTGTGGGGAGGCGCTGGCAACGATGTCCTGCGGGGCGGCGGGACAGAGCCCGCGTTTACCATCATCGGAGAGCGCCTCGACGATAACGGTGCCGAAGAGGGCGGCACGACCGTGGCCCGGATGGGACCCGGGACAGACATCTCGGCCTCCGACATCCCCCTGGTATGGAAACCTGGATTATCCGCCGACCAGATCCAGAACCGTCTTGACCGTATTCGCGGCCCGTCGCCATTTTAAGGGATATCTGTCCTTGATGTGCAAGCATAAAGGACCTACAAGCTCATCAACCCGTCTCCATCTGCGTGAACCTCCGCATGACCGTCAAATCCACCAATATCACCCGCACCGAACATCGCATCGACCGCGAGGTCCGCTGGCGGGAAAGCGGTCACCGGGGGGGCGTTCTCTGGTTCACGGGTCTTTCCGGATCGGGAAAGACGACCCTCGCCTTCGAACTGGAACGGCGGCTTTTCGAGAAAAACTACCGAGTCTATGTCCTGGATGGAGATAACGTCCGCCACGGGCTCAACTCCGATCTCGGCTTTTCGCCACAGGACCGGGAAGAGAATATTCGGCGTATCGGCGAAGTTGCCGCATTATTCGCCGATGCCGGAATTATTGTCATTTCGGCTTTTATCTCGCCCTATCGCCGGGACCGCGATCAGGCTAGGCAGGCGGCCCCCGGGATGTTCCACGAGATTCACATGTCGGCCAACCTCGATATATGCGAGGCCCGCGACCCCAAGGGGCTATACAAGAAGGCACGGCATGGCGATATTGCCGATTTCACCGGCATCTCGGCCCCGTACGAATCGCCGGAAACTCCCGAATTGGTTCTGGACACGGGCGGCCTGACGATCGAGGAAAGCCTGGGCCGCTTGATGGATTATGTGCTCCACAATTTCCGGACGGACTGAGCCGGGCCCGCAAGCCTACATGTCGAGTGCGCGTTTGTAGACTTCCAGGATCTCTTCCTGTTCCTGGCGGTCGGCGTGGTCCAGTTTTCTCAGCCGAATGAGCTGGCGCATGATTTTGACGTCGAATCCGGCCCCTTTTGCCTCCGAATAGACTTCACGGATATCGGCTGCGAGAGCGGCTTTTTCCTCTTCCAGACGTTCGACCCGCTCGATAAACGAGCGCAACCGGTCCGCCGCGATTCCCCCGACATCCGCCATATTCCTACCTCCTCAGATCCTGTTGCCCATACCAGACGGCGCACCTTAATCGCGCCCCAGCACGCGCGCAAGCGCCCCTTTCGGGAAAACCTGCAAGCTTTGACTTGCAAGCGGGGGATGAATTCAAGAACATGTTCCGCAGGAGATTGAAGAGGAAAATCCGTGGCACGGTACAATCTGGAGCGGTTCAACGTGATCCTGGTCGAGGATAACCGGTTTGTCCGGAACATTCTCGAAGACATGCTGCGGCATTTCCGGATCGGACGCGTCGCATCCTGCACCAACGGACAGGAAGCCATCGAATACCTGAAGACCATGAAATCCATGGTCCAGGCCGGTGCCTCCACACCTCTGGACATCCTCATCTCGGATTTGGTGATGTCCCCGATCAACGGCCTTTTGTTGCTGCGTTGGGTGCGTACGGCCAAGGATTCCCCCAACCGGTTCGTTCCTTTCGTCATGTTCTCGGGGGCTGCGGACGCGGAATACGTCAACGCCTCGCGTGATCTCGGGGTGACCG
Source organism: Rhodospirillales bacterium (assembly GCA_003354135.1). Classification (GTDB taxonomy): domain Bacteria; phylum Pseudomonadota; class Alphaproteobacteria; order Rhodospirillales; family GLO-3; genus GLO-3. Next base: position 73,841 of record PIVK01000006.1, on the reverse strand, counting down.
AATTCCTGGCCAAACCGTTCTCCGCCGAATCCGTCTACATGCGCCTCCTGGAAGTTATCGACTATCCGCGCCAGTTCGCCGCCACCCAGAAGTATTTTGGTCCCGACCGCCGCCGCAAGGGTTCCTCTGCGCCCAATGGCAAGGAGAGACGTGTCATCACGGATGCCGACGCGACTATCGTCTACAGCTCCGATAAGATAGCGAAGCCAAAGAGCCCGAGCGAGGTTTGGCTCTTCCGTCCCCCCAACCGGCTGAAGGAAAAGGCCGGCGGGTTTGGCCTGGGCAAGGACGAGGGGGGAGAGATCCCCATGGATCTGCTGGAACAGGCGGAGGAGAAGCTCCACCGGGCGGCCCTTGATTTCACCGAATGGGCTCTGGGCTACCTCTCCAAGCTGTCCGACCTTTGCACCGAGGCCCTGCTGAAACCGGACCGGCGCGATCACTATTTCGCAGAGATCAACGAACTCGCCCACGAACTCCGGGGCCAGGGCGGCACCTTCGGCTATCCCCTGGTCAGCATGTTTGGAAAATCGCTCTACGACGTCACCGGCGAGGGCTGCCGCGAAGACGACAATGCGGTCGAGATCGTCAAGGCCCACATCGACGCCATGCGGGCCGTGATTCGCGAGAAGATCGAAGGCGACGGCGGCGGGATCGGGCGCGACCTCATGAAGCATCTCAAAGAGGCCATCAACAAGTATTCAACCATCACCTAGTGGTGTGGGTCTGACGGACGGCTCCCATCCGTCAGGGAATAAACACGACTAGAATCGATGGTGTCGCCGGCAGTTCTGGAGGCATGAAATGGGGGGGGGCATTCTCTGTATCTTCGCAAACGGATTGTCGTTGCGGTTGAGGGCGGGAGTTCGGCGCGTGCGGCGGGACGTCGGTTTAAAAGTACCGGACGACGCCCGGAGAAGGTTCAAGACATGTCAGCGAGTCCCGCGGATCGGCCTCACACGCTGTAAGGATATTCCTTTCCTGCGATCACCAGACCGCGCTCCCCCGCCGATACGGTGACCATGGCACCATCCTCGATCCGGCCTTCGAGGATCAGCCCGGCCAATGGGTTCTGAAGGGCGCGCTGGATGACGCGTTTCAGGGGGCGGGCACCATAGACGGCGTCGCAGCCAGTCTCGGCCAGCCATTCCTTGGCGGTGGGGTCCAAGTCCAGCGTGATCTTACGCTCGGCCAACAGCTTGATCAGCCGGGCGAGCTGAATGTCGACGATACCCGTCATCTGATGGCGGAACAGGCGGTGGAACAGGATGATTTCGTCGAGCCGGTTGAGGAACTCGGGGCGAAAGGTCTGACGCACTACCTCCATGACGGGACCGCGGACCGCAGCCGAGTCGTGGCCGTCCTCCTGGCCCGCCAGGATCTCAGCCCCGAGGTTCGAGGTAAGCACGATCAACGTGTTGCGGAAGTTCACCGTGCGTCCATGGCCGTCGGTAAGCCGCCCGTCGTCCAGCACTTGCAGCATCACGTTGAAGATGTCCGGGTGCGCCTTCTCCACCTCGTCGAACAGCACCACTTGATACGGCCGGCGGCGTACCGCCTCGGTCAAGGCGCCGCCTTCGTCGTAGCCAACGTAGCCTGGCGGGGCGCCGATGAGCCGTGCCACGGCGTGTTTTTCCATGTATTCCGACATATCGACGCGCAGAAGTGCCTGCTCATCGTCAAACAGGAACTCGGCCAGGGCCTTGCAGAGTTCGGTTTTGCCGACACCCGTCGGCCCAAGGAAGAGAAAAGAGCCGATGGGGCGGGTCGCATCCTGCAGCCCGGCGCGCGCACGGCGGACAGCGTGGGCCACGGCTTCGAGCGCATCGGCCTGGCCGATGACACGCTTGGTCAGGTTCTCCTCCATGCGTAGGAGCTTCTCGCGCTCACCCTCCAGCATCTTCTCCACCGGGATGCCGGTCCAGCGCGAGACCACGGAGGCAATATGTTCGTCCACCACCGTTCTCTCCAGGATGCGGTGGGCCTTGGTGGACTTGGCGGTCTCGGCCTTCTCGATCTTCTTTTCCAGCTTCGGAATCAGGTCGTATTGCAGTTCGCCCGCCTTGTCGTACTGGCCCTTGCGGCTGGCGCGCCCGACCGCCAGCCGGGCCTGTTCCAATTCCTCTTTGAACTTGGTAGCGTTGGCGAGCATGTTCTTCTCGTCCTGCCACTGCTTGGTGAGGGCCTTGGACTTGATCTCGCGCTTGATGATCTCCTTTTCCAGCTTCTCGAGACGATCTCTGGACGCTTTGTCATCTTCCTTCTTCAGGGATTCGCGCTCGATCTTGAGCTGAATGACACGGCGGTCGATCTCGTCGATCTCTTCGGGCTTGGAGTCAACCGCCATGCGTAGACGGGAGGCTGCCTCGTCCACCAGGTCAATGGCCTTGTCAGGCAGGAAGCGGTCGGAAATATAGCGCGCCGACAGGGTTGCTGCCGAGACCAAGGCGTTGTCGGCGATGCGCACCCCGTGGTGCAGTTCGTACTTCTCTTTGATGCCACGCAAGATCGAGATGGTGTCCTCGACCGTCGGCTCAGAGACCATCACCGGCAGGAAACGCCGGGCCAGGGCCGCGTCCTTCTCCACATGTTTGCGATATTCGTTAAGCGTGGTGGCGGCCACGCAGTGCAACTCGCCCCTGGCCAGCGCGGGCTTCAGGAGGTTGGAGGCATCCATGCCGCCCTCGGCCGCACCGGCACCGACGAGTGTGTGCATCTCGTCGATGAACATCACCACTTCGCCTTCCGACGCCGTAACCTCGTTCAGCACCGCTTTGAGACGTTCCTCGAACTCGCCTCGGAACTTGGCCCCCGCCACCAGCGCACCGAGATCGAGCCCCATCAGGCGCTTGTTCTTGAGCGTTTCCGGCACGTCGCCGTTGACGATCCGTTGCGCCAAACCTTCGACGATGGCGGTCTTGCCGACCCCGGGTTCGCCGATCAGGACAGGATTGTTTTTGGTGCGTCGGGACAGAACCTGGACGGTACGCCGGATTTCCTCGTCGCGCCCAATGACCGGATCGATCTTGCCTTCCATGGCGGCGGCGGTCAGGTCGCGGGCGTATTTTTTGAGTGCTTCGTAACCGTCTTCGGCAGACGCCGTGTCGGCGGTGCGGCCCTTTCGCATGTCATCGATGGCGCGGCTCAGGTTTTTGGGGGTAGCGCCGCAATCCTTGAGGATCTCGGCGCTGGCCGTTCCCTGAGCCATGGCCAGCGCCAGCAGAATGCGTTCAGCGGTTATGAACTTGTCGCCGGTCTTGCCGGACAACTGTTCGGCCTGGTCGAACACGCGGGCGGTCTCGCGCGCCACGTACATCTGTTCGGCGCCCGGGCCTTCCACTTGGGCAATCTTGGAAAGTCCGGCGCCACAGGCTTCCCGTGCCCGCACCGGCTCGCCCCCGGCGTCCTTAATCAGACCGGACGCCAGTCCCTCCGGGTCTTCCAACAAGACCTTGAGCAGATGGACCGGCGTCAACTGCTGGTGGTTCATCCGCATGGCCAGGGTTTGGGCCGACTGGACGAAGCCCCTCGAGCGTTCTGTGAATTTTTCGAAATCCATGGCGAGTGTTCCCCGACCGGACAGAGGATGATTCTCTTACTGTCTCGGTTAAATATGTCCTAAAAAACAAGCACCGCAAGCTTGCGCCGGAGAGATTGAATTTATGACGCCAACGATTGTTCACCTGAAACGCTATCCAGTAAAGGGCCTGGGCCCAGAGAACCTGGATGCCGTCGACTTGATTCCCGGCCTCGGGTTCCCTTGGGACCGGGTCTACGCGCTGGCCCTGGAAGAGACCCGGTTCGATCCTGACAATCCCGTGTGGCAGCCCAAGACCAACTTCTTCATGCTGGTGCGCAACGCGTGCTTGGCGGAGCTGGCGACCGAATTCAATGCGGAGACGCGGAGTCTCAGCGTGGCGCGGGACGGCGAAGTCCTGGTCGCCGGCTGTCTGGATACGATGGATGGTCGGCGAGAGATCGAGGCTTTTTTCGCCGTCTATCTCGCCGGTGAAAAAGGTGGCCGGCCTCATCTTGTCGCGGCCCATGGCGGGCACATGTTCTCCGACCACAGGAACCGGGTGGTGTCGCTGATCAATCTGGCCTCGGCCCGTGACCTCGAGCGGGTGGTCGGGGCTCCGGTCGATCCGGTCCGTTTCCGGGGCAACTTCTATTTCGACTCGGATATGCCCTGGGAGGAACTCTCGTGGGTGGGACGTGAACTCACTGTGGGGAGGGTGCGTCTAGAGGTGACTAAGAGGACTGAGCGTTGCGCCGCCACCAACGTCGACCCCGTCAACGGGGCGCGCAACATGAACCTACCCAAGGTCCTGAACACGGCCTTTGGACACATGAATTTCGGCGTATACGCAAAAGTCCTGGAAGAGGGCCGCGTCAACGTCGGCGACCCACTCCGGATTTAGGCGGAGAGCGCTTCGGGTTTGGGTTTGGGCTTGGGTTTGGGCTTGGCAACCTCCGTAGTCTCGGAGGCCTCCGTAGTCTCGGGGACCTTCGTAGTCTCGGGGACCTTCGTAGTCTCGGGGACCTTCGTAGTCTCGGGGACCTTCGTAGTCTCGGGGGCCATCGTAGTCTCGGGGGCCATCGTAGTCTCGGGGGCCGTCGTAGTCTCGGGGGCCTTGCTCGGAGCTTCGCTCTCGTCGGCGTTCCGGGGCCCCTCGCCCTGTGACTGTGGCCGTCCGTACCTGTCGTCGTCTTCCAGCAGCAGAACCTCGCCATCGAGTGCGACCGATGCCGGACGGCTGTGCTGTCCGGGGACACCTTCCGGCTGGTTCGCCGTCAACACACGATAATAGTGCTCGGCGAACTGCAGGTAGCTTTCCGCAGCGACGCGATTGCCGGACAAAGAAGCGTCACGGGCCAGCGACAGGTACTTGTCCAGCACCTGCTGCGCCGTTCCCCGAACCTTGACGTTGGGGCCGTTGCTCTCGAAATTCTGATTATTGGACGGCGTATGCCGTTTACCATTTCCGCGGGAACGTCCCCGCCTTGGGTTTGAACCGTGTTTCATAACATCGTTCTTTATAGATAGGCTTTGTAAAATCCCCCCGCGCGCATCACCGATAGTCGGCATGCTGCCCGTACAACGACAATCCGACCAAAGGCACGGGTACCGGTGTTGAGGGAAACGGGCGACCGGTGCCCCTTGTGCCCCGGCCATCGACGACCCCGAAAGGTCATCAGTCAGTTCAAAGTAGTCTCTTGGCGCCGTATTTCCAACCCCTTTTTGTTGAAAAATCACAGCTTCGAGGCTGATCCCAGGACGCAGCGTTCGATTCCGGCAAGATCTCTTTTTATTTCAATGCGTTGTAGACATGCGTCCCGTAAAATCCGAGCGGCCCCCATGGCCTGTCCCTGACCGACCTCGATGCAGACAATACCATTCACCGCCAATCGTCGTCCCAGGTCGGCCACGATTTCACGGATCGAATCAAGTCCATCGTTGCCGCCGTCGAGAGCCACGATCGGCTCGAACCAGGCGACCTCGGGCATCAGTTCCTCGATTTCGGCGCTCGGGATATAGGGCGGATTGGCGACAACGATGTCGAAGGTGCCCGCGCCACCGGCGCTCCAGGTCCCTGTTTGAAACCGGGCCCGGTCCGCCAGTCCCAAGGCTTCGGCATTGCCCTGCGCCGTGGCAATGGCGCCGGGGTTGATGTCGACGCCCATGCCCCGGGCCTGGGGCAGTTCGCTCAGCAGGGCCAACAACAGGCAGCCGGTTCCCGTGCCGAGGTCAAGAATCTCGAGCCGGGCGTCCCGGGTGTCGATGGTGGCTAGAGCACGATCGACATAAGCCGGGTCATTGCCGTGACTCGGCTTATGTCGTAAATCGCCCTCTGGTTCAAAAGGACAGAGCGGATTCATGATCCGCTCTAGAACGGCCTCCACGAGGGTTTCGGAATCCGGCCGCGGGACCAGAGTGTCGTCGGTGACCTTGAAGGGCAGGCTCCAGAATTCCCGGGTGCCGGTGATTCTCGCCATGGGTTCGCGCCCGGACCGCCGAGCGACCAAGCCATCGAGGCGTATGAGTTCGTTAACGTTCAGCCGGCGCTCGGGATAGCCGAAGACCGCGGTTTCGTCGATCCCCAATGCGATGCCGACGAGAATTCGGGCGTCCAAACGAGCCGTCTCGATGCCGGTCATCTCTAAGCGTCGGGTAATCTCGGCCAGAACTTCGCCGACTGTGGGATCAAGATCGTCGTCCATTGACGTATCGCTCACTGGGCCATTTCGGCCAGCAGTTCCGCCTGTTCCTCGGCACTCAGTGCGTCAACCATCCCGTCCAGGTCTCCGTCGAGGACGCGATCCAGCTTGTGGAGAGTCAGATTGATGCGGTGATCCGTGACCCTTCCTTGCGGGAAGTTGTAGGTGCGGATTCGCTCTGAGCGATCCCCCGACCCGACCTGACTCTTACGCTGGGCAGCCCGTTCGGCGTCCAACTGCTGGCGTTCGTGCTCGTAGAGTCGAGCCCGCAGCACGCGCATGGCCTTGGCCTTGTTCTTGTGCTGGGACTTTTCGTCCTGCTGGGAAACCACGATGCCGGTCGGTAGGTGGGTGATGCGGACCGCAGAATCCGTCGTGTTGACCGACTGACCGCCGGGGCCGGAGGCACGGAAGACGTCGATGCGAAGATCATTCGGATCCACGTTGATGTCCACTTCCTCGGCTTCGGGCATCACCGCGACGGTAGCTGCCGAGGTGTGAATACGTCCGCTGGACTCGGTCGCCGGAACCCGCTGGACGCGGTGCACGCCGGATTCGAACTTGAGCCGGGCAAAGACACCCTTGCCGGACACCGAGGCAATGATTTCCTTGAAACCGCCGATGCCGGTTTCGCTGGCCTGCATAATTTCCAGCTTCCAGCGCCGGTTCTCGGCGTATCGCTGATACATGCGAAAAAGGTTGGCAGCAAACAGCGCCGCCTCGTCACCACCGGTTCCGGCGCGAATCTCCAGGATGGCATTCTTCTCGTCCGCTTCGTCCTTGGGCAGGAGCATGATCTGAACCTCGCGCTCCAGGACGGGGACTTTCTCCCTGAGTTCCTGCACCTCGGCCTCGGCCAGTTCGCGCATCTCCGCATCTGCGTCCGGATCGGCGAGGATGTCAGTGGCCTCGGTCAGATCCGACTTGATCTTGTCGAGAGCCTGGATCGCCTCGACCACCGGTGTAAGGTCGGCGTACTCCTTGGACATGCGGGCGAAGTCGTCGCTGCCGCCGCCGCCGCGGGACATGATGGCGGCGAGTTCCTCGTGCCGGGCCACGACCCGCGGCAGGTTTTTTTCCAGACTCATTTGCCCGGCCCTCCGATATCAAGGCGGAACAGCCGCTCAAGCAATCGTTCCATGGCTTGCCAGTCCGACCTGTCGCCTGCCGCAGCTGCCGTTCGCATGACTTCGGAAGGGTCGTGGAGCAGCCGGTTCACCAGCAGCCGGGTGGCCTTCCCGGCATCACCTCCGGCATCCTCTAGGGCCAGCTCCCGAGCCTGTTCGAATTGGCTGCGTAGCCGGGTCAACGCCGGAACGGCCGCGCGCTCCGCCCGGTCGCGTTTGAAGGCGGACAGTTCCTCGTCGACGATGCGCCAGGCGTCTCGGGCCTCGGTCTCACGTGACGCCCGGCCTTTCATGGCGATGGTTTCCAGGTCGTTGAGATCGTAGAGGAAGGCACCGTCCATCTTGTCAACCGCCGGCTCCACATCGCCGGGAATGCCGGTGTCGATGAAGAACATGGGTTTCTTGCGCCGCCGTTCCAGGGCCTCGGTCACCAGGTTTCCGGTGATCACATGGCTGCGGGTGCCCAGCGAAGTCAGGACGACGTCGGCGTCCGCCAGCAGGTCGGGCAGTACGGTGATCTCGGCGCGATGGCAATCGAGGCTGCGGGCGACGGCTTGGGCCCGGGCTTCCACCGGATGGGTGGCGGTGAGATGGCCGATTCCACCCGAAACCAGGTCTCGGGCGACAAGCTCTCCCATCTCGCTGCCACCGATCAAAAGCGCGCTGCAGGTATCGAGATCCCCGTGCAGGTCGCGGACCAGTTGGACGGCCGCGGCGGCAATGGAAACGGGACCTTCCCCGATAGCGGTCTCGCGGCGCACCCGCTTGGCCGTTCCCAATGCCGCCTGGAGAACGCCTTCCAGCTCCGGCCCCACCATGCCGACGTCCCGCGAGGTGCGGTGAGCGTCCTTGACTTGGCCAAGAACCTGGGGCTCGCCGATCATCAGACTGTCAAGGGAGGCCGTGACAGCGAAGATGTGGCGGAGCGCATCCGCACCCGAATGAACATAGACCTGGCCTTCCAGGGCGTCCACGTCCAGCCCGGCATGCTTCGCCAGCGCGACGGTGATCCCGCGCGCCGCCGCGCCGTGGTCCGCGTGCACGACCTGAACCTCGACACGGTCGCAGGTGGACAACATGATTGCCTGGTCGATTCCCTCGGCTCTGAGGGCTTCCAAAAACCGTGAGACGTGGGCCTCCTCCACGAACAGGCGGTCGCGCATGGTCATGGAACTGGAGCGATGGTTGGCTCCTACGACGATGGGCTTCAGAGGGAGGCTGGAGGTCTCGGTCATGGTGGCTCCGTCAGCGGTAGCGGGCCATGTGGGGAAGCAACTCGGAGAACGGCACTTCGGTCTGTTCGCCACTTTCCATGTCGCGGACGGTGGCGAGACCCCGTTCCATCTCCTCGGACCCCAAGATCACGGCTGCAACGGCGTTCACCTTGTTGGCGCGGTTCATGCGTTTTTTCAGGTTGCCCGAGTACCCCATGTCGACGGTCAGACCGGCACGACGCAGTTCGAAGGCGATGGTGAAAGCCTTGTCCTGGGTGTCGGCGCCCACGGGCACCAAGGCCACCGGACGCGGCCTGGCCGGCGGTTCGTCCACCAGCATGGCCAGACGCTCGACGCCTGCCGCCCAGCCAACCCCCGCCGTCGGAGGTCCGCCCATCTGTTTGATCAGACCGTCGTAGCGTCCGCCCGCCAGAACCGTTCCTTGGGCGCCCAGGGCGTCGGTGGTGAATTCGAAGGCCGTATGGCAGTAATAGTCGAGGCCGCGGACCAGCTTGTGGTTGATCTCGTAGGCGACGCCGACAGCTTCGAGGCTGGCCAGCAGGTCGTCGAAGAACCGCCTTGAGGCGTCGTTGAGGCTGTCGGCCATGGTGGGCGCGCCGGCGACTACGGCCTTGTCCTCTTCATCCTTGGAATCGAGAACGCGCAAGGGGTTTTTTTTGAGGCGGATCAGGCTGTCCTCGGACAGGCGGTCGTGAAAGTCATTGAAATAGCCGACCAGAATGTCACGGTAGGCGTTGCGGCTTTCCGTATCGCCGAGCGTGTTGATCTCGCAGACGATCTTCCCCGCCAGGCCCAGTTCGGCCAGGAAGTCGGCACCCATGGCGATGACCTCGGCGTCGGCCATCGGCTTGTCGGGGCCCAGCAGTTCTACGCCCACTTGGTGAAATTGGCGCTGGCGGCCCTTCTGCGGGCGCTCGCGGCGGAACATGGGGCCCCGGTAGAAGAGTTTCAGCGGCAGGCTCTGCTGCAGACCGCCCGAGATAAAAGCCCGCGCCACGCCCGCCGTGCCTTCGGGACGGAGGGTGATGCTCTCTCCGCTCTTGTCATCGAAGGTATACATCTCCTTGGTCACGATGTCGGATGTCTCGCCGAGCGTGCGAGCGAACACCTCCGTAAATTCGAAGATGGGGGTAGATATCTCCTCGAAGCCGTAACGGGCGGCGATGGCCCGCGCCGTCTCCTCGACGTGCACATGGCGGCGCTTGTCATCGACCAGAAGATCGTGGGTGCCGCGAACGGGCTGCAGAGATACCATGACGGTTCAACCTCGCTTCTCATAGTGGGTGGCGACGTAGTCGTCGACGGTCTTGCGGAACTCGGCGGCGATGTTCGTCCCCTTCAGCGTTATCGCCTTTTTGCCATCGATGAAGACCGGTGCCGAGGGGTCTTCTCCGGTGCCTGGCAGGGAGATGCCGATATCGGCATGTTTGCTTTCGCCCGGGCCGTTGACCACGCAGCCCATGACGGCCAGCGTCATGTTCTCGACGCCGGCATAGGCCTTTCGCCATTCGGGCATGCTGTCGCGGATGTGGGTTTGGATTTCGTTAGCCAATTCCTGGAAGAAGCTCGATGTGGTGCGCCCACATCCGGGACAGCTCGTGATCTGCGGCGAGAAGGCACGCAGCCCCATGGTCTGCAAAAGTTCCTGGGCAACGATGACCTCTCGGGTCCGCGCCCCTCCGGGTTCGGGGGTCAGCGAGATACGGATGGTGTCGCCGATCCCTTCCTGCAGAAGAACGCCCATCGAGGCGCTGGAGGCCACGATGCCTTTAGAGCCCATGCCTGCTTCGGTGAGTCCCAAATGGAGGGCGTAATCGCCGCGGCCGGCGAGGTCGCGGTAGACGGCGATCAGGTCCTGTACGCCGCTTACCTTACATGACAGCACGATCTTGTCGCGGCCCAGGCCCAGTTCCTCGGCCCGTTTCGCACTCTCGACGGCGGACACCACGAGGGCTTCGCGGGTGATCTCGGCGGTATCGCGGGGGTGGGACGAGCGGGCATTCCCGTCCATCATTCGCGCCACCAGTTCCTGGTCGAGGCTGCCCCAGTTGACGCCGATACGGACCGGTTTGCCGTAATTCATCGCGGCCTCGATCATGGCCGAAAAATATGCGTCTTTCTTGGCCCCCCGGCCCACATTTCCGGGGTTGATCCGGTACTTGGCCAGGGCTTCGGCGCAGGATGGATGTTCGGCCAGAAGCTTGTGGCCGATAAAGTGGAAGTCGCCGATCAACGGGACACCGATGTTCAAGGCATCCAGCCTTTCGCGGATACGGGGCACCGCCTCGGCGGCCTCCTTGCTGTTGACGCTAAGACGGACCAGTTCGGATCCGGCTCGGGCCAAGGCCGCTACCTGGGCCACGCTGGCATCAACGTCCGCCGTGTCGGTATTGGTCATGGACTGGACGACGATGGGGGCCTCACCGCCAATGATGACCCCGTCGACATCGACGGCAACGCTTTTGCGCTTCTGGATCGAATGGCTGGGGCCGGAATTCATAGGGTGTGGCGTCTCTTTCAGAAAATCCCAGCGGATTAAATCCCCGAGATACGGCCGGACGAAAACAGGTCGAGCCGGGTCTGGTCGGTTCGCAAGGTTGGCTAATTGTCGACGGCCGTGCCGCCCTTGAGGCGCTCGCCGTCCAGCGACACATTGCGCCGGACCGCACCAACGGGTCCGATGGAGGGAACCTGTTCGCCGTCAACCATGATCTCGAGCACGCCCGCGTTTCCGGTCAGCAGCATCAGGCCCTCGCGGTCCGGCACCCGGTAGATGTCGCCGGACCTGAGCAACCGGGTGAGCAAAAGTTTGTTGGCTGTATCGTCGTGCACCTGGATCCAGCTATCGGCGGTGGCACGTACGGTGATTCGGGACTCATCTTCTTCGGCACCGAAGACACGGACCGGCTGATCTTCGGCGTCCGCTGCCACGGCCGCCTCGGTCTCGGGCGCTCCACTCTCTTCCGGCCGAGTGGTTTGTTCCGGGACGGAGGCACCCTCCGTCGTGGATTGTTCCTCCGGTGTCGTCTCTTCAGTTGGTGTGGCCTCAAATTCCGGCGACGCCTCTGCCACTGGGGCGGGTTCTGCGACAGGCGCGGGCTCTTCCGGCTCCGTCGCCGGCGTCGTGGTCTCCTCCGGCTCCGGCTGCGGTTCCACGGCGGCCTGTGCGGCCGCTTCCGGCTCCGGCTCGGGCGTCGCCTCGGATATCCGGGGAGCCTCCGTGCTCTCTTCCGGCGCCGGCACGGGCGTCGCCTCGGATATCCGGGGAGCCTCCGTGCTCTCTTCCGGCGCCGGCTCGGGCGTCGCCTCGGATATCCGGGGAACCTCCGTGCTCTCTTCCGGTGTCGGTTTGGCGGATTCTACAACCTGGGTCGGCGTGTCTACCGGCTTAGGCGGCGCGGCGCTTTCGCCCATCCGTTCCGGCACCGGAGAGACCTGGGCCGCGATCGGATCTTGCTCGGATGTGCTGACATACCAGATGCCGTAGGCCATCAACACCATAAGGAGACCGACGAAGACGACGGCGCCCTTGGGCACTCCGGTTTCGGCAACGGGCGTCGGGAAGGACAGGCTGCCGGCTTTCTGGGCTGACGGGGTAGCCTCGGCGCGAAAACGTCGGACGACTTCGTCAGCGTCCAGGCCGAGATACTCGGCGTAGGAGCGGATGAACCCGAAGGCGTAGGTGGAGCCGGGCAATTCCTCGAACCGTCCAGCCTCGATGGCTTCCAGGAAGGCAAAGCGGATATGCAATGCTCCGGCCACCTCGCGGAGATCCTCGCCGCAACGCTCGCGGGACGCCTTCAGCAATCCGCCGACACCTCCCGCCGTCTCTTCGGAATCTGGGGCCGTCTCGGTCGCTTTGTCGGCTTCAGGAATGGAGTGGCTTTCGCTCATGTGGTGCCAGAAGTTCTTCCAGGATTTTGATCAGGGGTCCGCTGACCGATCTCAGGACCGTATGTTGTCCTATCGACCGTTCGGCGCGGCTATTCTGCCAGACTGCTTGAAAAATTCAACCCGGAAACAGCAGCGAACAAGCCGCGTGTTCCAATGACTTAGCGTATTCCCTTTGAAGGTCGACCTAAGCACGGGTCCCGTTACACCAGGATACCATGGTCTCGCGCAGACTGTGATCTGTGGACAGGCACAGATGATCCACGTACTCGGCCAGGACAGGAGTGTGCAGGCTGCGGATCATGGTCTTGATCGGGCCGACGGCGGCCGGGGTCACGGAAACCCAATCCGATCAACGTCATAGCCTCCAACGGACGGCTGGCCATTTCGCTGCAAAGGCTGACGGGGGGGGCGGTCGTCCGGCAGTGATCGAGGATCTGGTGCAGGAATGTGAGCATGGGCGTGCCCCGCGCCTCTTCGCGCTGCCATTCCATATGCGCCAAACTGCGGGCCATATGCGCCAAACTACGGGCTTGGTTGAACTCGGCGACTGGCGTCAACCGTCTGCGTCGCGTTCCGCCAGGGCCGTCAAGGCTTGGTCGACCAGATCCCGCATGATTTCGGCGGCCGGCTGTTCCGAGGTTACCATCCCGACGCTCTGCCCAGCCATGACTGATCCGGTTTCCACGTCGCCGTCTATGGCTGCCCGTTTGAGGGCGCCGGCCCAGAAGCGCTCGATCTCGAGCTGAGCCGCTTTCTGGTCGAGCTCACCGGCGTTCACCTTGCCGATGACCTCGATCTGGATCTCGGCGAAGTGCTTGGTGCCCTCGTTGCTCAATGCGCGCACGGGGATGACGGGGAACTTGGGGTCCACCTGAACGGTGGGAATGGCGTCTCGGGCATGGGCCTTGACGAAGGCCTGCTTGAATTTGGGGTGCGCGATGCATTCGGTGGCGCAGACGAAGCGGGTGCCGAGCTGGCAGCCCGCCGCACCCATCTCGAGGTAGGACAGCATAGCCTCGCCGCGGCCGATGCCGCCGGCGACGAAGACCGGTACGTCCTTGATCTGCGGCAGGATCTCCTGGGCCAGGACGCTGGTTGACACGGGGCCGATGTGACCGCCGGCCTCCGAGCCTTCGACGACCAGCGCGTCGGCGCCGTTGCGGATCAAGCGTTTGGCGAGAACCAAAGCCGGAGCGAAACAGACGACCTTGGCCCCGGAATCCTTGATCCGCTTGATGTCCTTGGCGCTCGGCAGTCCGCCGGCAAGCACCACATGGGATATGCCATGGTCGATACAGGCGTCGATCAGTGCCTCCAGGTCGGGGTGCATGGTAATTAGGTTGACCCCGAACGGCTTCTCCGTCATCGCCTTGGTGGCGGCGATTTCCTTGTCCAGGAGGTCGGGCGTCATGGAGCCGCAGGCGATGACTCCGAAGCCCCCGGCGTTGGAAATGGCAGACACCAGGTGGCGCTCCGAGATCCAGGACATGGCGCCGCCCAGGATGGCATAATGGGTGCCCAGGAAATCGCGCCCGCGTTTCCACAGTTGGTCGAGCCGGTTTTCAGGTGACATGGTTCTTGCTCACTTCGCGTCCAGGCCGTAGGCGTGGTGGAGTGCCCGCAGCGCCAACTCCGTGTATTCCTCTTCGATGAGGACGGAAACCTTGATCTCCGAGGTCGAGATGACCTGGATGTTGATGCCCTTGTCGGCCAGGGCCGAGAACATCTTCTGTGCCACGCCGACATGCGAACGCATGCCCATGCCGATCACCGAGACCTTGACCACATCGGAATCGGACAGGATCTCCAGGAAGCCGAGTTCGGATTTTTCCGCTTTCAGGGTCTGGACCGCCTTCTCGCGGTCGGCCTCGGCTACCGTGAACGTCAGGTCGGTGGACTTGCCGTCGGCCGAAACGTTCTGGACGATCATGTCCACGTTGATGGCCGCGTCGGCCAGGGGGCCGAATATGGTGGCGGCGACGCCGGGGCGGTCGGCCACACAGGTTAGTGTGATCTTGGCTTCGTCCCGACTGCAGGTAATTCCGCTAACGAGTTCCTGTTCCACGATTTCGTCCTCTCCGACGACAAGGGTTCCCGGTTCGTCCGAATAGCTCGAGCGCACCTGGAGACGCACCTCATGTTTCATGGCCATTTCGACCGAGCGGGTCTGGAGGACCTTGGCGCCGACGGACGCCATCTCCAGCATTTCCTCATAGGTGATTTTATCCAGCTTGCGGGCCTTGGCAACGATGCGGGGATCGCTGGTATAGACGCCGCTCACGTCGGTGTAGATGTCACACAGGTCCGCTTCGACGGCAGCCGCCAGCGCCACGGCGCTGGTGTCCGAGCCGCCTCGGCCCAGCGTGGTCACGCGACCGTCCGGGGCCACGCCCTGGAAGCCGGGCACGACCACCACCTTTCCCTTTTCCATCCACTCGACCACCCGGTCCGCCCGGATGGCGGTGATGCGGGCCTTGCCGTGTGCGTCGTCGGTCTCGACCGGAATCTGCCAGCCGAGACACGACCGGGCATCGAGGCCGCGTTTCTGTAGGGCCAGGGCCAGGAGCCCCGACGTCACCTGCTCGCCTGTCGAGACCACTACGTCGTATTCGCGGGCGTCGTAGAGCGTCGAAATCTCGTCCACATAGGCGACCAGCTGGTTGGTAACGCCGGCCATGGCCGAAACCACGACGCCGACCTGGTTGCCAGCGTCCACCTCACCTTTGACCTTGTCGGCGACCGCTTCAATGCGCTCGATGTTGACGACCGAGGTGCCGCCGAATTTCATGACGATACGGGCCATGATCAACCTTCCCGGATGACAGTCCGCCAGACCCCGGAACGCATGAAAAGGCATCCGACGCTTGCTGTGGTGGGGTGAGCGCGTATACATACTCTCAACGATCCCTAGAGGCAAGCGAAGCCGGAGCAGGAATATGGGCGAAAAGACCGCCGCAGCGGAGGGTCCAACGGGAACGGCATCCGAAGACGAGGTGGCCCGCTTCACGGCCATGGCGGAAGAGTGGTGGGACCCCCACGGCAAGTTCCGGCCCTTGCATCAACTCAATCCGCCGCGCATCGATTTCGTCCGGGCGCACGTGGTGCGCCGTTTCGCCCGCGATCTCGCCGGAAACCGGCCCTTCGAAGGCCTGACGCTGTTGGACGTCGGCTGTGGCGGCGGGCTGCTGTCGGAACCGATGCACCGCCTGGGCGCAACCGTGACCGGCATCGATGCCGGCGAGAAGAATATCGGTATCGCCCGCACCCACGCCGAACAGGAAGGTCTCGACATCGACTACCGCCACATGCTGCCCGAGGACCTGGCGTCCGAAGGACGGCAGTTCGACATCGTGACGGTCATGGAGGTGGTCGAGCACGTGCCCGACCTGAACGCCTTCCTCGAAGCGGCGTGCGCCCTGGTGAAACCGGGCGGTGTGCTGCTGGCCTCGACGGTGAACCGGACCGTGAAGGCCTTCGCCCTGGCCAAGATCGGCGCCGAATACATTCTGCGTTGGTTGCCGAGGGGCACCCACGACTTCTCAAAGTTCGTCAAACCGTCGGAACTGGCGCGCGGCCTGGCGGCGCACGGCCTGGAGATGGAGGACCTCAAGGGGCTCGGCTACACCCCGCTGGTCGACGAGTGGTTCCTGACCGCCAACCTGGACGTCAACTACCTGGCCTACGCCGTCAAGGACTGAGGGTGTCCGGTTTTCTGCACATCCTGTAGGGCGCTGTTTTTGTTGGCGAATATAAAGACGTCGCCCACAGGCCGCAAACTCAGGTCAGAGCTCCAAACCTACAAAACCTGTTCTCTCAACCCAATCCTCAACCGGCAACTTGGGCAGTTACGCTTATTTTAAGACCGACTTGGAATTCAAGCCACCGGACTTAATAACCTCAGTAACAAACTGAAATGTATTTTTTGCGGCAACATTCTGAAAAGACCTCTCCTTGCCGTGGCCCCAATCACATATGCCTTTTATTACAATCCAATCCTTGCGATTCCGGACTCCAACCGAAGAAACCCCAGACCCTTCCATTTCTCCAGCAACTGCTTCTGGTTCAATATATTTAAGCTGTTTAACAAAATGTTTGTTGTCCACCAGTTTCTCGCCGGAGAGGAAAACTCCTTCGTGGATCGAGCATCTATCCCAACCCTGCCGTTTCTCGCGCATCCGGTCGAGCAATAAAGCGCTCGCGGGGATCAAGTCTCCCCGAAGATTAATGTTCGGTTTTGAAAACGGCCACCGTGTTTCGTTAATCCGTTGTTGCTCGTACAGCCGTACTTTGCTTGAAACGGCTATGTCTCCTAACTCTTGCTTGCTCTCATTCAGACCAAAGCAGATTCCCGCCGATATGATCATATGTGCGCCGACGTGGTTTAGTGCGTCGGTTATCGTTTCTTGGGCACCTGAAGAACCGGTTGAGCCTGCGGAGCTTCTTACGTGAAATACTGTTACTCCGCCGTGCTCACCAAAATGTCTAATTGAACTTATTCCTGAGTAGTCCGATCCAACTTTTCGGATACCATTTTCTTCAAAAATCTGGAAAAGGACCTTGTCTTCAAGGTCAGTGGCGGTTGCTATTATGATTTTTGGTGTTGTGCATCTATTTACTTCCATAGCTTCTCGGAAACCCTCATTGCTTTCTGAAAGTTTATGAGAGATCGTTTGGATTCTAAAAGTAGCTTCACTAAGCGCATCTTTGTAAGTTTTTGGAACACGTTCAGACCAGGTGTTATCTGAGAACGCGTGAATCGATTGAATCGCCCGGGAAAAGCCTCCAAGAATTTCGTGCTTTTGATCTGAGGAAAAGAAGGCCATTTTCAGGGCATCAGAAAAATCCTTTGCGTGAATCGAAAATATCTTTTTCTCGAAAGAAAAGAATTGATCTATTCTGTCACGTATTCCGTACCCATCTTGTGCCGAAAGAAAGCTGTTCAGCCCGGTTAGATTGATCAAAGTGGAGAGTAAAATGTTGTTAAGCAGTGGAAGTCGATAGCCATCGTCGAAGTAAGAAATAGACGGAAGACCCCAACTGCGCACAGCATTGAACTCGTCACAATAGTGAGAGACATACAATGCGCTTAGTAAACGCCTTAATCCACCATCAACCATCGGATCAGAGAGTACATCTGGGCTCTGTTGACGAAAAAGGGCGATTGTCAAACCAAGATCACCTCGCTTAGAAGTTACGTTTTGAATTTTGGACGCATGGGGCGCAAGGATAAGCTTGTCATTTGGCTGGATCAATTTTGTAGCAGTTTGAGACTGATTTAATGGGTCCCAGGCCCTTATGTTTTGTTCAATATAGCCGGTTGTGCTCCCTTCATTTCCGAAGTTTCGTAATTTGATGGAGTGCACGTTTTTTGGGGGGCTATTGAAATATATAGGATATCTCTCAGTGTCATGGCTGTATAAATTCTGACGAGATTCAAGGAATTCTTTGATTCTAAAATACTCAGAGTGGGCGTAAAACAACCCACCTTGGGCTAATTCTTTGATTTCATTTATTAGTGGGACGTGAGTTGAGCTCGCTTCAAATATCTGGGATACGTTGCAAAACATGGGTTCTGTGTTGGTGATGGAAAGATACTGTAAGTGGCGCGTATATAAGTCTCCATTGAACTCGTTTCCTAGAGAATCATGAAGTTCTCGGTTCAAAAAATGGCAAAAAATTGGTCGCCCATTTGTCGTCGAAAAATCAGTGTAAATGTCTTCGATCATCAACCGGCTTTTAACCCCCCAAAATGCTTTCTAAATTTTGGATCTCTCAACTTATTTATGATAATTCTCGACCATAACTCAAAATCATCGAGATTGTTTGGCCTATGAGTTATGTCTAGCCAATTTAGGTCGTTGATGGAAAGCTCCCCTTTCTTGGGTTCGAACTTGGGAGTGCAATAGTAGAGCAAGATCGCTGCAATATGTTTCTTTGCTTCTTCTGTGTCATCAACATTTATGAATGAGAAAAGCCTTAGAGACTTTGATTTTTGTAGGTTCATTTGTTCTTCGCGTTCTAACCATAATTCCTCAAGGAGTTCTCGCGACGCATTGTTTCTAATCCCAAATGTCTCCTGATCGAGAAAATCAGCATCTGTATCGGATACATGACCACCAAACCCGACGCTTCTTGCGCCTAATATCTCTTGGCCAGCATTTGAGAATTTCCCGCGACGATAGCTTAGGATTTTACTTCCTTTAGCGACTAAAACATAGGTAATAATTTGCTTGCAGTTGAAATCGGTTTCGGCATTTTTGCGGGGTTTGTATATTGATTTGGCCTTCTTTAGGAGAGAAATAATTTGGTTTGTATCGTCTATGTATCCGTATACTCCGGCCTCTTTCAGCGGTTTTGCCGGCAAGACTAATACGTTCTCATTGGTTAAATCCTTTTTTCTTCTGCGGGCGTGGAATTCAATCTTGAATTTGTCATCTATTGATGTTTCAAGCATAAATTCACGAAGAAAAAACCTTCCTGGACTTACTCGATATACTAGAGAATTTTCACGATCCCTAAGAATGTGCTCGCTCAATCGTGCTTGAAGGGTTTTGTGTTGGGTCTTGCCATGCGTGTGTGGTGGAATAGCCCCAATTTCATCCGCTATTTTCATGATTTCTTTAGCGCTAAGGGGCGCTTTATGGTAGCGAAGTGCTTTAACGGCTAAATCTATGTACGTATCCGGCATGCGCCTACCTTAAAAGAGAAAAGGGGTTTGCAGCAAGTGACAATCCAGATGTCTGACAAAACACGATTGTTCAATGACAAAGACTTTATAGCAAAGTTCGCGGAACGGAGGGATGCGCCTGATAGCGTGAACCGGTGTGTGGATGAACCTCAGATTCTTGCTCTGCTTGGCGACCTTCGAGGTCTTCGTGTTTTGGAAATTGGGTGCGGTTTGGGCGACCTTTCGATTGTATTGAGTAAGGATGCAGAAGATTTCCTTGGAATTGATATTTCGTCAGATATGGTGACGGAGGCGATAAGGCGCCACCCAGAACTTTCGAACTGCTTAATAAGCAAAAAATTAAATGATGTGGAAAAACATCCCACATATGACATAATTGTCAGCTCTCTTGCCGCCCATTTCGTTGAGGATATTGAAAGCTTTTTTAACGGCGTTTATGAACGGCTGGTAGAGGGGGGAGTTTTTGTTTTTTCTCAGAGACATCCAGTTCGAACGAGCAATCCAGAAGTATCAAATGGGATTAATTCCAACGATTGGTTGGTAAAACGATATTTCGAAGAGAGTAAAAGGGTCTTCACGTGGTTGGATTGTGAGACACATAATTACCACCGTACTCTTTCGACGATTTTTTCTAGCCTTCGAAGTTCCAAGTTCGAAATTCTTGATCTATGTGAGCCTACCCCGATAGTGGCGGATAATAGTTCTGATCGACTAAAAGAATGTTGGCACGTTCCGCCAATCGTAACTTTCAAGTGTCGCCGGTTAACTAAATTGTGATACGCGTTTCTCCAAGTTGGAGGGGTTGGTTTGGTGAAGACCTATCGGTTGTTATGATTTCGGCTAAAGCCTGACCTAAATTTCATAGAAAAAATGGTGCGCCCGACAGGACTCGAACCTGTGACCCCCAGATTAGGAATCTGGTGCTCTATCCGACTGAGCTACGGGCGCGGGACTGGCAAGCAGTCATACCCCAAAAGGTTTAGCCTGTTCCCGCAATCAAAGAAAGGGGGTCTAGAACCACTTTCCCAGTTTGTCCAGCGGCATCGAGTAGTAAAGCGACAGGGTCTCGGTCCCGGGATTCTTGTCGCCGATCGAGGCGTTGGAATAGTGTGAGACGGCGAGTCCCAGGCGCGACCGATCGTCGAACCTGTAGGCCACTTCCAGCTGGGAGCGGAATTCCAGTTTATGGCCCAGGTCCAGGTCGTCGTCGCCACCGATGTAGTAGTGGGGGGCGAAACTCGGCGTCATCACGACGCGGCGGCCTAAATAGATATCCCACAACACCCCGGCGCCGATGAAACCGTGGCCGCTGGTGGCGCCGCCCGCCGCCAAGAAGGGTTTGAACTGAACGTAGGGGACCTTGTAATCGGAGCGATACTCGATCCGGAACTCGGCACCGGGGTCCTTCTGGCGGTTGAAGTCGAACCAGCCGGCGGAGATCGAAAGGAAATCCGGATCGTCGGCCTTCGCCCCACCCGAGACACATAGGCCCAAACCCAGTGCCATCAAGGTCGTCAACATGCGGCCTGACATGGCCCTGCCCCTTTGATCATCCCCGAGGCCCGCATCATACGTGGAAACGCCCGAAATTCAAGGGAACCGGCGTTAAGGGCTCGTGACAAAACAACCAGGGGTGACGGCGTGTTCCCTGACCCGGTTGGTCGCCGCCACCAAGGCGCGGCATATTGCCGGTTCCATCACGGAATGGCCGGCATCCGGTACGACCACGTAATCAACCCCCGGCCATGCCCGCACGAGTTCGTCGGCGTTGACGATGGGACAGATGATATCGTAGCGGCCTTGCACGATGGCCGCGGGAATCGCGGCGAGCTTCCCGACCCCTTTCAGCAGGTAGTCTTCCTCCATGAACATGACATGACGGAAGTAATGGGCCTCTAAACGAGCCAGCGCCAAGACGTTTTTGCTTTCGTAGACCCGCAGGATATCGGGCGGCGGGGACAGAAGGGTCGAACACCGGATCTCGTAGCGGCTCCAGGCACGGGCCGCGGGAAGATGGATTTCCGGGTCGGGAGAGATCAGGCGCCGCCAGTACGCTTCCAACAGGTCATCCCGCTCGGGCTCGGGCAGGAAACCGGCAAAGTCTTGCCATGCCTCGGGGAAGATGGTGCGCATTCCGTAAAGAAACCAGTCGACCTCGCGCTGCCGGCACAGGAATATCCCTCTGAGGACCAGGGCGGAACAGCGATCCGGGTGGGCGATGGCATAGGCCAGGGCCAGCGACGCCCCCCAGGAACCGCCGAAGAGCATCCAACACTCGATGCCCAAATGCCGGCGCAGGTGTTCCATATCGGCCACCAAATGCGCGGTCGTGTTGTCCTCCGTCTCGGCAAAAGGGGTCGATCGGCCGGCCCCGCGCTGGTCGAAGACGATGACGCGGTAATGTCCGGGATCGAAGAACCGGCGGTGATTGGGACCGGCCCCCGCGCCCGGGCCACCGTGGACAAAAACAACCGGCTGCCCCTGGGGGTTGCCGGATTGCTCCCAATACATGACGTGGCGCCCGTCGAGATCGAGGCGCCCGGTCTGGAAGGGCTCGACCAAGGGATAGAGGTCGAATTGGTCGATTGTGAGGTCCATGGCTTCAATTATAGGGAACCGCATCCGGAAAACGCAGCCAAAAGGGGGCTGGACGGAACCGCCCGGCCGTGGCCATTCTTTTGGCCATGACATGCGGACTTCGTCATTTTCTGGTTCTGGTTTTCCTCGCGCCCTTCGCTGCGTACGGGGCCGGCTGGCAGCAGGATCTGAATTTCGAGGGGGAGGCGACCGTCCGCGCGGTCGTGGACGGCGATACCGTGGTCCTGGACCGGCCGGTGCTCGGCAAGAAGCAGGTGCGGCTTGTCGGTCTGCAGGCTCCGAAACTGCCTTTGGGCCGCAAAGGGTTTGTCGAATGGCCGCTGGCCAAGGAGTCCAAGTCGGCCCTTGAAGCTCTGGTCCTGGGAAAGGCGGTTCGGCTCGGTTTCGGTGGGCAGCGCATGGACCGGTACGGCCGTCTGCTGGCCCACCTGGCGCTGGACGGAGGCACCTGGGTTCAGGGGGAGATGCTGAAGTCGGGCATGGCCCGGGTCTATACCTTTCCCGACAACCGGGCGCTCGCCGCACCCATGCTCCGGCTTGAAGGCAGTGCCAGGAGCGCGAAACGGGGGATCTGGGGGCATCCCTTTTATCGGGTCCGCCACGCCGCGGATGAAAGGGGACTTGCCGGAGAAGCGGGCACGTTCCTGGTCATCGAGGGCGCGGTGATCGACGCCGCCCGGGTAAAGAACCGGGTCTATCTGAACTTCGGGCCGCGATGGCGAAGTGACTTCACGATCACCATCGGCCCGAAGGCGGCGAAGGTCTTCGCGACCGCCGGTGTCGACCCCCTGGCGTGGGAGAGTCGGCGCATCCGCGTACGCGGCTGGCTGCGCAAACGCAATGGCCCGATGATCGAGGCGACGCATCCCGAACAGATCGAGGCCCTTGACGACTAAAAAACAACCACTCCGCCCGGCTTGTCTTTTTGTCCGTCCGCCGCGTTGCGGCAAGGGTTGTGTACCGCCGTCCGCCGCGTTGCGGCAAGGGTTGTGTACCGCCGTCCGCCGCGTTGCGGACGAGCAAAAATCCAGCGCAATCCGGAGCGGTCGTTTTGTCTTGAGCCCTGATCACTGCCGCCGGAAGCGGCAGTAGACGAACTTTTGGGTCTTTCCGACCGGCGTGACGTGACTTTCGGGTGTCGTATCCTGGAGGACGAAATCCGCGCCCAATTCCGCCGCCAGTCCCTCGGCATCATAGCGCCTAACCGGCAGGCCGCTGCATATCTCGGGGCCGTCGAGCGCGAAGGTGGCCAAGATAACGTGACCCTCGGGTTCCAACGTACGACGCAGAACCTCCATGTAAGCCCGGCGAGCCGTTTCCTCGGTCAGGAAATGGAACACTGCCCGGTCGTGCCATAAGGTGTAGGTGCGCGGTGGCTCCCACAGGGTCACGTCGCCGGCCACCCATTCCACCTCTTGGGCCTGATGGCCCAGCCGCGCTTTGGCGTGATCGAGCGCGTGGGAGGAGAGGTCGAGCACCGTCAAGTTGCGGTATCCCTGTCCCCACAAATGATCGGCCAGCGTCGAGGTCCCGCCGCCCACGTCGACAACCCAGGAATTCTTGGGAATGCCCGTGGCGAAGATCATGTCGAGCGAAGTGCGCGGCTTTTCCTGGAACCAGCTTACCGAGTTGGGAAGCTTTGAGCCGTAGACCCCTTCCCAGTGCTCACGCCGGGTGTCATGTGCCATGATCGACCTTTCTCTGCGGAACCCCTTGTCTCACGAATATAGCGCACTCAGTGGCTGGTTCCCTTGGAATACGTGATCTTGTTGTGGACGTTGTACTTGCCGGACGGCTTCTTCATCGGCAGGCGCTTGACCTCTTCCAGCGTTGTCGCGTCGTAGATCACCAGCGCGCCGTCCATGTCCCAGACGCTGACCAGCGCGTATTTCCCGTCGCGGGTGAATTCCACATGGGCGTTGACCTTGCCGGGTTCCGGGTTGATGTCCTTGACGATCTTCAGGGTCTTCTTGTCGATGACGTGCAGGATGTCCTTGTGGGGGCCGAAGAAAACATCCACCCAGGCATAGGGCGTCTGCTCGTGGCTACGCATGAAGAAGCCCGGACCCTTGGTCTCGATCTTCTTCACCGTTTTCCAGGTCTCCATATCGATGACGCTGACCGTGCCCTTGCCCTTCTTCATGTCGCCCTTGAGATGCGGCGTCGCCATGACGGGCCGGCCTTCGTAGTCGAAGACGATTCCACTGCCTAGGTGCGGCATGCCTTCGAGGTCCAGTTCGGCGACTTTCTTGCGCGCATCCAGGTTGTAGACCATGCCGCCCTTGCCGCCACGGGACGCGCCCATGACCTCGGCGTAATAGGGGTCGAAATAGAAATCGCGCATGTTCTCTTCGATCTTGATCCGCCTGCGCGCGAAAGGCTGCTCCTCCTCGACGATGCCTTCCTCCTGGCCTTTCCTGAAGTTGTGGGAGAATCCCACATAGACCGGAGCCGCCTCCGGGTCGTAGGACATCTCCCAGATTTCTTTGAAGTCGGCCAACGCGGCGATGAAGGACCGGCGCGGCGGGGCGTTGTAGACCGCCGCCACGCGCGAGGTCTCGCCCTTGCGGTTGTCGGCTTTGATGATCTTGAAGGGCGTCAGGTCATGCGCGTTCAACACCACCAGACTGTGGGGCAGGTAGTTGGCCGCGATGACCCATTTGCCGTCGGATGAGACGGCGATGTTGCGGGTGTTGATGCCGGCACGGATCTCATACAAGGGTTGGAGGCTGTAGAGGTCGTACTTGGACACCCAGCCGTCGCGGGACGCCAGATAGACGAAACGCCCGTCGGGAGAGTATTTGGCCCCGCCATGGAGGGCGAAACGGCTCCGGAACCGCCACAGGGGCTCGAACTTGTCGCCATCCAGGATGGTCACGTGGTGGTCACCGGTCTCCACGACGGTAAACAGGTTCAAGGGATCGGCATCGAACTGGGGTTTTTCGGGCAATTCGTGCATTTCGGTATGCACGGTCCAGCTTTTCATCATCTCCTTCTTGCCCCAGTGGGGCACGTAGCCCAAGGGCGAGTAGACGTAGTCAACCAGGGCCTGGATCTGCGTCTTGGAGAGCGTGTCGCCGACGCCTTCCATCTGGGTCGCCGGGCGGCCCTCGCTGATAACCTGGAAGGCTTTCTTCTTGCGCAACTTCTTCAGGTTCTGGGGCAGCAGCGCCGGGCCGATGCCGCCCAAGCGGTTGGCGCCGTGGCAGGCGGCGCAGTGCGCGTAATACAGCGCTTTGGCGTGGATCTCTTCCGCCGAGGCGGCCGAGGCCGCAATAAGCACGAAAACGAAGACAAGGGCCGATTTCATCATGATGGAAAACCTTTCCTTACCCGAGCCCGATCTCGGCGTCGCTGAGGTAGCACCCCGGGTCCTCGGCCCAAGGGTCGCCCGACATCCTCTCGGCGCGGACCCGGGTGTTTCCGTTGCATATGGCGAAATGGCGGCAGGCCCCACAGCGTCCGGCGATCCTGCGTGGACGCCGTTTCAATCCCGCCATTAAAGGCGCCGACGTGTCCATCCAAATCTCGGAAAAGGGACGCTCCTTTACGTTGCCGAGGATATGGTGCCACCACATGGTGTCCGGGTGGACGTTCCCCAGGTTGTCGATGTTGGCGACGTTGACTCCGGTCGCGTTGCCGCCCCACTGTTCCAGCTTGGCCTGCATATGGCCGGCCTTGTCGGGGCGGTGTTTATTGACCCAGTGCAGAAGGTAGACGCCGTCGGCGTCATTGTTCCCGGTAACGAATTCCTTCGCATCCCCCTTGGCCATGAAATCAAGACAGCGCTCGAACAACAGGTCCATGGCGTCGCGCGTGATGGTGAAATAGGCGTCGTCCTCGCGGTTGGCGTTGCCGCGGCCGGCATAGTTGAGATGCGAGAGGTAAAACTTGTCGATCCTCTCGCTCTCCAGAAGGTCGAGGATCTGCGGCAATTCGTGCGCGTTGTCCTGGGTCATGGTGAAGCGCAGCCCCACCTTGAGGCCCGCGTCGCGGCACAGTCGGATGCCCTGCATCGCCGCCTCGTAAGAACCGTCCTGGCCACGGAATTTGTCGTGCGTCGCACCAATGCCGTCGATGGAAATCCCCACGTAGTCGTAATCGACCTCGGCAATGGCATCCACATTGTCGTCAGAGACCAGTATGCCGTTGGAACTGAGCGCGACGTAGAAGCCCATTCGTTTGGCCCGCTTGGAAATGTCGATGATGTCCGGATGCAATAGCGGCTCGCCGCCCGACAGAATCAGGACCGGCACCCTAAAGGCCCGGAGGTCGTCCATGACATCGTAGATCTCGGGGGTCGTCAGCTCGCCCTTGAAGTCCTTTTCGGAGGCGGACGCATAACAATGCTTGCAGCTAAGGTTGCAGCGCCGGATCAGGTTCCACACCACGACGGGGCCGGGCGGGTCGCGGTACGGCCGGGGCTCGGTGGGGTGGTCGAACTCGTTGAGAAGCTGGGTGAGCCGGAACATAAGCGGTTTTTCGCAGTCTTATCGCCGGTCAGCCGCCGATCCGCAGGCCGGTCTTTTTCAGGATGCGGGTACTGTACAGCACCCGGTGGCCGTGGTCATCCTCTCCGAGCGAAGCCGCCATTTCCTCGACCCGCGCGTCCACGGTCTCATGGTTGCGCGCATGGACCATGGCGAACAGGTTGTAGGGCCATTCGGGAAGGTGGCGCGGGCGGTGATAACAGTGGCTGACGAAGTCCAATGCTCCCATTTTCCCGCCGATGGCATCGACGCGCGAGTCGGGGACGTCCCACACCGTCATGCCGTTGGCCTTGTATCCCAGCGCGTAGTGGTTGGGCACGCAGCCAATGCGCCGGATGATGCCGTCTTCGAGCATGCTTCTCATGCGGGCCATGACCTCGGCCGCGCTGGTGCCGACCTGTTCGGCGACGGCGTCATAGGGGCGTGCCACCAGGGGCAGCCCCTCTTGCGTCGCCTTGATGATGGCGCGATCCAACGCGTCGATACTCATGCTTCGAACCTGAGTCCGATGAAGAATTCCTTCTTCTTGGGCATATTGTAGACGGGGAGGCCCGTTGCCACCTCGATCCGCTCTATGGCCTCCGCGATTCCTTCCGGGGTCTCGGTGGCCAGCACGAACCACATGTTAAGCGCGTGTTCGCGGGCATAATTGTGCGCGACCTCGGGCAAGGCATTGACGATGGTGTTGACCTCCTCGAAGCGGTCCTCGGGCACCTTGATGGCGGCCAAGGTCAGGCCTCCGCCAAGTTTTTCGGCGTGGTACATGGGGCCGAAGCGGGTGAGTATCCCTTGATCCAGCATGCGCCGGATGCGTTCCATGAAGTCTTCTTCTTCCAGGCCAAGAGCGCGGGCGGCATCCTTGAAGGGCTCCGGCGAAACGGGAAAGCCGCCCTGATACGTGTTGATAATCCGCCGGTCCGTGTCGTCAAGCCGGACTTCGCCCGTCTTCCCGCCCCTCATGCGGCGGACTCCGTGGATTTCAGACAGTACGTGGCGCCGCGCTGCTTGAAGCGCCGGGCGCTGAACAGGACATCCCGTTCCACGCCTTCCAGGCCGCAGGCTTCGGCCAAGTGTTCCACTTGCTCCAGCACCCGTACGCGTTCGCGCCCGTGCACCATGCAGAAGAGGTTGTAGGGCCAGTCCGGCAAACGCCGCGGGCGCTGGTAGCATAAGGTCACGAAGCCGAAGGCGGAAACCCGGCGTCCGACCTCCGCCACCTCATTGTCGGGAATGTTCCAGACCACCATGGCGTTGGAACGGTAGCCCAACTCGTGATGCCGGACCACGATGCCGAGGCGTTTGATCAGTCCCGCGTCCAGCATGCGCTCCAGTGACCGGATGACTTCGTCCCCGGTCATGCCGATTTGGCGTCCGATCTCGGCATAGGGCTCGGGCACCAGGGGCAGGCCCTTGCCGATGGCCGTGATCAGCCGGCGGTCCTTGTCCGTCAGTCCCATTGAATGGGGAACCCCAGGTCCAGGTGGTAGTCCTCGATCATCGGCAAGTCGAGGACCGTGAGTCCGGTCCGCGCCTCGATCTCGGCAATCGCCTTGTCAATGCGTGCCCGGTCCGGCGCACAGAGCACGAACCACAAGTTCAGCCGGTGCTCGCGTTCGTAGTTGTGATTGACCTCGTCGAAGCCGTTGATCAGTTCGGCGATCTCTTCCAGGCGTTCCGGCGGCACCGCCATCGCGGCCAGCGTGCTCTCGCCGACGCCGCCCGGCTTGAAGACGGCGCCGACCCGGCTCACCGTGCCGTCGGCGGTCAATCGCTCAAGGGTTTCGATGACGGTGGATTCCTCGCAGTCCAGTTTCTCCGCGATGGCCGCGAAGGGGCGTGGGGTCAGCGGAAGGTCCCGCTGGAACTCGTTCAACAGCCGCCGCTCGAAATCGGTCATTGCCGTCTACAGCCCGGTCCGGTGGGCCCGCGGGGTGAAAAAGATGCCGCTGGGCTTCAAGGCCGGCATCTCGGACAGCGTTTCGAAGGTCTCGGTGTCGTAGACCACCACTTTGTCCTTGTCGCGCACGCTGATCCAGACCTGGTGGCCGCGCGGGGCGAACTCCATGTGCAGGACGCCCTTGCCGGGTTTCAGTTCCTTTGTGATCGCGCGCGACTGGGTGTCGATGATCTGCAGCGTGTCGTTGCGGGGCAGGGCGAAATTGACCCACACCTGACGCCCGTCCGGCCGGGCCATGACGAAGACCGGCTGGCCGTGCACGGGGATGCGCCCCACTTCTTTCCAGGTGTTGAGGTCGATCACCAGGACCTCGTGGCGCCCCACCGCGGGGACAAACGCCTCGTTGCCGGCGATGGCCCAGCCTTCCAGATGCGGCATCTTGTAAACGGGCATCTTCTTTTCTCCGCGGCCGTAGCCGTCGAGCACCCGTCGCACACCCTTGTCCAGGTTCCAAAGGTCCAGCATGGCCATGCCGTCCTCGCCGAAGAGCCCCGCGATGTAATAACGCCCGTCCGGTGTGATGAGCGCATCGTAGGGTAGGGTGCCGATGTCGCCGAACGTGGTGACGACGGCTCGTGCGCGGTTGCTCATGTCGATGACCCAAATCTCGCCGGCGTCGTACAGGCTGACGACGAATTTCTGACCCGGGGCGTCAACCAGGCCGACGGTCTTCGAAGCCGTGCCATCGGGACCCTTTGCCGGAATGTCGGCGACCATGTCCAAGGTCTCGGCGTCGAAGATTCTTACACCGCCCGGCTTGTAGTTGGAGACCGCGACCAGGGTTCCGTCCTGGCTGATGGCGCCACCGATGGCATTCCCACTCTGGATGACCCTTTTTGCGATGGACCCGCTCAGCATGTCGACCTTGGTCAGCCCGCCGTCGCGTCCGAAGACGTATGCGTACCTTTCGTCCCGAGAGTAGACAGCCGAGGCATGGCTAAGGTTGCCCAGTCCCGTGATGCGGGCCAGTTTCTCGTGGCGGGTGGTGTTGACGACGAGCAGCGATCCGTCGGCTCTTTCGACGATGATGCCGAGATCGCCGGTGGCCCGGAGCGGAACGCACGCGGCGAGGCCGGCCAGCAGAAAGGTCAGGGCCAGGAGGTGGATAGGATTGGGGTGTATCGCGCGAAGACGGCCTGTCATGTGGTTCCCCTCGTTGTCTGCCCTTTGACCATATCAATGACGTTTTCGCGTCCCGGAGGTCTCAGCGCCCCGGAGCTTCCTCGCGCAGCACGCGGACCAGAAAATGGGCTTCCTCGGGCGTGAGCAGCGGGCGCCAGGGCGGCATGGGGGTGCCCGGCATGCCGTCGAGAATCGCCGTCACCAAATCCAGGTCGGTCCGCTGGTTCAGAAGTTCGGTGCCCAGCGGTTTGCCCAGGCCGCCCTTTAAAGTCATCCCGTGGCACGACCCGCAGTCGTGTTTGAGCAGGTAACGGAGTTCTTCCTGGCGCGCCTGTTCGACCTCCGTGCGGGCCGTGGCAGGCAGGGAAGCGGCAAGGAACGCTGCGATCAGAAGGAGCCTACGCACTGGCGGAATACTCCTCTTTCGGATCGGAAGCGGTGGGATCGGCACTTTCCTGGTTCTCGGGGCCGCCGCCTTCATTCCGCCACGATGTATTGAAGTTGCGCATAATGAAGCACGATTCCTCACCGGGAGCCACCCCCTCGCTGCAAGTTGCCGATTCGAGCCCCCGCCGAGCGGACGCCGCCGGAAGTGGCGAAACAGGATTATCGGCTTGGTTTCATAAGATTTTTAGGCGATATGACCGAGGGCTTCGGGCGAAGGGATGGTGATTTTTGGCCTGCATGACAGGGGGTTTCGAATTGCTCGACCGGGTTCTCCAATCAGGAAATTTGACCAAGATCAAGCCTTCGCCGGTCGCGTTTGATCTACATCAAATATTTGATGTGGAATTCATGGATCTAGGCGGAATTCACGGATTCAACAGTTGGCTTTTGCAGTTTCTGGGGATAAAGTGAAAAGCGTGTCGGGGGCGGGGATTCTAGGGATGCTCTCGTGAACATTTCCGGCATAGTCGGCTGCTCGGTGGACTTGCATTTATGCCCCCCGGGAGCCAGGTAAACCGTTTCGGGAAATTGTTGTCTCGGAACAACGGCAACAAACTGGGAGCTAACGATGAGGAAAATCGCACTCACCGCCTCCGTGCTCGGCCTGGTGGCCAGCCTTTCCATGGGCACCACCCCCGCCACCGCAGCGGAGCCAAGTCTTTCGGAAGCGGACTTCGAGGAAGCCAAGACCCTTTATTTCCAGCGTTGCGCCGGTTGTCACGGTGTGCTGCGTAAGGGAGCTACTGGCAAGGGCCTCGAGCCGAAGAGCACCAGGAAATTGGGTCAAAAGCGTCTGGAGAAGATCATCACCCTTGGTACCGAAGGTGGTATGAACAACTTCGACGATCTGTTCACCAAGGACCAGATTCGCAAGATGTCGACCTACATCCAGATGCCGGCACCGCCGCCGGCCGAGATGGATCTGGCCACCATGAAAAAGCGCCATGTCGTCAAGATCGCGCCGGATAAGTATCCGACGAAGCCGATGCATGGCCGCAACTGGGAGAACTTCTTCATCGTCATCCTGCGTGACGCGGGTATGGCCGGCGTGATCGACGGCGACAAGAAAGAGACCATCGCCAAGATCGACACCGGCTACGCCGTGCATGTGATGAAGGAATCGTCGAGCGGTCGCTTCTGGTACACCATGGGCCGTGACGGCAAGATGACCAAGATCGACCTTTGGATGGATCCGCCGGCCGTTGTCGCCGAGACGCAGGTCGCCTCGGACGCCCGTGACGTGGCTGTCGCCCAGTACGGCAAGTGGAAAGACAAGTACGTCATCGGCGGCGGTTACTGGCCGCCGCACTTCGTGATCCTCGACGCCAAGACCATGGCCCCGCTGAAGGTCGTCTCGACCCGAGGCGTGAACGTTGACGGCGTTTATGTCAACGAGGCCCGCGTGGCCGCTGTCTACAACACCCCGAACGCTCCGACCTGGATCGTCGCGGTGAAGGAACTCGGTCAGCTCTGGCAGGTGGACTACAGTGATCTTCAAAATCTGCGTATCGAGATGATCAACAGCCACAAGTTCCTGCACGACGGGTTCTTCGATCCGACGCTGCGTTACTTCCAGATCGCCGCCAACGCCTCGAACCGTATCGAGATTATGGACTCCGTCGATCGTAAGTTCGTCGCCTCGATCGAGACCGGCAAGAAGCCGCACCCGGGTCCGGGCGCCAACTGGATCGATCCGAAGTGTGGCCCGGTCGGTGGCACCGTGCACCTCGGCGAGGGCATGATCACCACATGGGGCAACGATCCCAAGGGTAACGCCGGCAAGGCTTGGAAGGTCTGCTACAAGACCCCGACCGACGGCGCGGGCCTGTTCATCCGGACGCACCCGAACTCGCCGTATGTCTTCGCCGACCAGACGAAGCACCCGGAGCCTGCCGTCCAGCAGTCGATCAAGGTTCTCGACAAAAAGACCGGCAAGATCGTGAAGACTCTGCGTCCGACCAAGACCGAAAAGGCCGTGGCCGTGCACGAGGAGTTCAACAAGGACGGCACCGAGGTTTGGATTTCGGTCTGGGTCCGTGGCGGCAAGAAAAACTGGTCGAAGGGCGAGATCGTGATTTACGACTCGAAGACTCTCGAAGAGAAGGCTCGCATCAAGAACCTCGAGACCCCGACGGGCAAGTTCAACGTCTACAACCGGAAGCACCACATCACCTGATATTGTGGTGTCACCGAAATACAGAGGCGGGCATCCCCGATGCCCGCCTCTTTTCGGTTCGCGGCAGGTGTTCATTGGATCTAATCGAACCTTTGGCCGTTGTTGGCGGCGCAACGAAAAACAACATTCGGCAAACTATCTGGTAGAGGGCTCGTTGTTATGAAAGAGGGTACATTCGGCCATCTGCTGAAGAGCAAGATTCTAGGGGCGCCTCTTGGCTCTGCTGCGGTGTTCTTCGTTGTCGGCATCCTGTTCTGGGGGGCCTACAACACCGCAATGGAAGCGACCAACACCCTGGAATTCTGCGTCTCGTGCCACGAGATGGACCAGGCTGTCTATCCGGAGTACCAGCAGACGGTTCACTATCAGAACCGCTCCGGCGTCCGGGCCATTTGCTCCGACTGCCATGTTCCCCGGCCCTGGGTGCATAAGTTCGTGCGCAAGATCCAGGCGACGAAGGAACTGTGGTACTGGATGCTCGGCACCGTGGACACCCTGGAAGAATTCGAAGCCAAACGCCTGACCATGGCCAAAAAGGTCTGGAAGGCGATGAAGGATACGGACTCTCGCGAATGCCGCAACTGCCATGCCTGGCGGGCGATGACGGACAAGCGCCAAAAGCGCAGGGCCTGGAAGCAGCACACCGATGCCAAAAAAGACGGCCTGACCTGCATTGATTGTCACAAGGGAATCGCCCACCGGCCGATCCACAAACTGCTGGCCGACGAAGAAGACCCCTACGACGGCCAAGCCGATGACCGTGCCCTGCCGGTGGTCGAAGATCCGGGTGCCGAAATGGCCAAGTTCGTGCAACAGCCTACCAAGGTTGCGGAGGCCCCGGCGGTTTCGGAGGCCCCGGTCAGCGCGGGCACCGACAGCACGGGCGTCGATTGGGCGAGCGTTGAGGGCAAGGATATCCCGGTCTTCTTCCCCGGGCAGACATCCTTCGAGTGGGTGTTCAAGGGCTCCGATCACGGTGGCGCGCGGGCGCTCAAGAAGATCCAGGATCCCTGCGCCGAGTGCCATGAGGGTGAGCAGATCGAAATGGGCGCCAAGATCGTCGACGGTTCCAAGGCCGAGGACCCGGCGTTCGTAATCCCGGACAAGCGCCCCGGTTTCGCGGTCAACGTGAAGGCGGCGCACGACGGGGCCAACCTGTACATGCACTTCCGGTGGCCGGATACGGCCCATACCCCGGCGCCGTTCGTTGATGGCGGAAAGATGGACCCGGAGAACCAGTCCAAGCTGGCGGTGATGATCGACGACGACAAGTCTGAACATGCCTCTTACGCCGGCTGCTGGGTGACCTGTCATCACGACTCGCGTTACATGCCGGACCACCCCAAAGCTGCGGCGGGCGACGCGGCGAGCCGTCTCGACGTCTCGCACGGCATCACCAAGTACACCGTGGACAGCCGGACCGAGTTGGAGATCCGCGGCAATGAAGGGCCGCGCGGCGGTTGGGATAAGCTTAAGCCGGCGGCCGACATCGACGCCATGAAGGCGGCCGGCACCTTTATGGATTTGTCGCGCTGGCTGTCGTCGGGCAAATCCGAGGCGGGGTACGTCCTTGACCAACGTGTCCTGGCACCGTCGGAAAAGATCAAGTACGAGGGCGGTCTCCGGGACGGCCAATGGGTGGTCACCATGACCCGCCCGTTGAACATGGGGAGCCCCGGGTTCGTCAACATCGAGGCCGGCAATGTCTACACCTTGGGCTTCGCCATCCATGACGACTATTCGTTCGCCCGGTTCCACCATGTCTCCTTGGAGTACAAGCTGGGCCTGGACAATCCAGAGGCAGGGATCAACGCCGCCAAAAAATAGGCGGCGGCCTGACAGCCATTTCGGTGCGGTGTGGCGCGGGTGGTTTACGAACACGCGGTGCCTGGGTGACGACGATTACCATCCGTGCACGCACGGTCACCCTGGACGCGGCAGCCAAGGCGGTCAGGCGTGCCTGCGTGCCAATTCGGCCTTGGCCGCTTCGGCCAGGAAGGCGGAACGCTTGCCGCGCCCAGCCGCCGCGTCGATGGCTTCCACCAGACTTTCCTCCATGGAGATATTCAGCCGCACGGCGCGGCCGGGCAGGTTGACCGGCACCAAGGTGACGCAGATCACGCCTTCATCCTCTTCCCAGGTGACCTGTTCCACCGGGGTGGGGTCGGGGATGGTGTCACCGTCCGAGGCCATCGCGGCCACGTGCCCGGACAGGGCTTCGTGCCCCGCTTCAATGGCGTCTTCCGCGCAAGCCCCCGAGGAAACGCAGCCCGGGAAGTCGGGGAAGGTGATACCGAAGACGCTGCCTTCGCGGTCCACGGTGGCTGGATAGTAGCGGTGCATGCTGGAAGTCTCCTGTCTTGCAACGGGGGGGCTCTCTTATCGGAGCCGGACCCCGCTTTGTTTTTCGATGCTCCGAATTGTCCTGATGGTCAAATCCTTATTCGGGTGGGGAATGGTGACCTTGCCGGGCTTGGTCGGGTGTTTGAAGTGGTGGTGGTCCCCGGTGGTGCCGACCTAAAACCATCCATCCTTTTTGATCTTCTTAATGGCTTCCCGACTGCTGATCATAACTTCCTCTGTGAGGGTGTGTATATCTTACACAACATTCAGACTGGAGTCAAGGAGCTTTGCGTAAGACACACACAAGAAAGCGGGGTGTCCATGCCCCGCTTTGAGTTACGGCTATCTGACAGCCATTTCGGTGCGAGTGCACTGACACAAACACATAAAAGGAGCCCGGCAGGGGGGGGAAACCCTAAATTTCGCAATTGACCAACTTAACCAAGCTCAGTACAATTTGGTCAAGTTGGTTAAGCGAGGTTGTTATGACGAAGACCGTCAAACTCTACGATGCGAAAACACATCTCTCGACCTTGGTCACCGAAGCGGCGGCAGGAGAGGAGATTATCATTGCCAAGGGGCGGAAACCGATGGCCCGCCTCGTGCCCCTTGCCCCACCAAAGCGCAAGCCGGGCGGATGGGAGACGGGCTTGGTGATTGCAGATGATTTCGACGCCCCCCTTCCCGAATCCGTTCTCGCCGCCTTCGAAGGGGAAACGCCGTGAGGCTGTTGCTCGATACACGTGTGTTTCTTTGGTGGCGCGGGGGCGGCAGGCGGATCGGTCCCGTCGCCACGGACCGCATTACGAACGCCCGGCAGGTTTACGTCTCCGCGGCGTCGGCCTGGGAGTGTGCGATCAAGGTCCGACTTGGAAAGCTGACGTTACCGGGACCGTTCGGCGAAGGCGTCGATCATAGTGGCTTCGATCGCCTGCCGGTCACGATCGAGCATGCCGAGGGTACGGGAGACCTGCCCGGCCACCACCGGGACCCTTTCGACCGCCTGTTGGTCTCCCAGGCCAATTGCGAGGGGTTGGTGTTTGTGACCGCCGATGACATGGTCATGAAATACGACCTGCGGGTTCTTCCTGCGAAGGAATGACACAAGAGAAGCCTACTATGGCGGGAATCTTGGATACCGAAGAAATGATCAAGTTGGTTGCGCTCGTTGAGGAGGTGGGCTTGACTGCAGAACCGGAATTAGACAACACCTTAACTGAGCCGCCAAACTGTCCAACGATATGGGACCACCTCAGGTTGCAATGCGCTCCAAAGAGGAGGGAAGCAATTGGAAGACGATCAAATGACTTTATTGTAAGCACTAAGCTACGCAATTGAGAATTTTTGTGGTTATGCGCGACTATGAACAATGGCCTCTAGCATTGCCTTTAACTCTTTGTACCCATTAATAGCTTCTGCAATAGCATTACGGGGTACATGATTCGTCCGGCCATGAATCAATGAGTTTCTTAGGTCATCATTTTTGACTTGCAATAAAAGACGTTTCATTTCTTTTATCTCCCTATTGTCTGAAACCCCAATCTGTTTAAGAAATTTCAATTGAGTGAATAGAGACGGAGGCATTACTATTCTTGGAGGGTCGATATTGCCTGGTTTTGATTTATATAAATCACAGGAAAAACAGAAAGATTTTCCTTCCATAAATAATTCATATTCACTTTCTTTATCATTTTCTTTTGCCGCAATGTACATATATTTTTGAATCATGGCCTCGCAAGATGAGTTCAATAAATAGAACGCACTTATTCTGTTTTCATTAGACGCCTCAATAAGAGATTCAGAGAAAAGAGTTTCGGAAAGGGTTAGTTTTTTTGATTTTAATTTTTCCGTTAATTCTTCAACCTCATTGTTATTAAGAATTTGTTTGCTGATAACATCAACTAGGGCATCTCCGCCAATTCCTAAGCTCATGCTGAAATGAAACATTTCACCATCCCCATTGAATTGGGTTGTGGTAGATCTTCCAATGTCTTGATGCGTAATTGTTTTTAAACGAAAATCTTCACGAATAAGTTTTGCGTGAAATATTATTTCATTTAATGCCTTTAGGCATACGTTGATATTGAAGGGGACGTCAACGACACCTATTGCGGGACCGTTCCAGTAATTATCTGTATGTGTAAATCCTGTTGCTGTTATTTTAACTAAAGAAAAATGCCTATCTCCAATTGAGGATGTTAAGTCATTATACTCTGCTGATTCAATGCTTATGCATTTGACTCCGTGAATCGTATTGATTTCATATTCTCCATCAGGCAATGGGAGAGAAAGCGGGAGTCGAAAATCAACGATATAATACGGATGTTTTGATTTAAATATAAGGTTTGATAGTTTTAATAATTTTGAATTTGGTTCTTCGAATTTATTTTTTTCTGGGGCCATTTTTGTCCAAAATTCAACTAAACCAATGGCCTCTTTGACGTCCTCTGCATTTTTATTTTCTCGATAATACTGAAAAAGTACAGCCATCAAATTATGCTGCATAAGGACGGCGTGATTGTGGTAACCATTAGGTGGTTCAATATCAATGTTTCTATTAATTATAGCAATGTATTTACCAAATATTTTTAGATACTCATCATACAGCTTTAGTTCAGAAGCAGAATATATGGAATAAATTAAGTTCATAAGAACTGCTGTGAAGTCATGTTCTGACCGCATGCTCTCAATAGGCGGTTGAGCCAAGCCAACTTCAACAGCTTGAGTATGTTTTTTTTCTTTCCAAAGTGTTTGGGCTAGTATTTCCATCTCAGCGCTCACTTGTTGTCCTGTTTAAGATACATAACACGTTAGTCTTTCTAATTCGTAATCAAGGCGCGTAACACTTTGTGTTTCAACGTATAAGGCTTGAAATCATGCGTGTTGTTTTATTCGCAGAGTTTTAGGCGATCTCCTCAGCCAAATGAGCATACCGTGCCGTAGTCTGCACCTGAGAATGTCCAAGCAGTTTACCAATCTCTGCAAGGCTCAATCCGCTTGCCAGTCCAAATGATGCAAACGAATGTCTTAGGTCATGAATGCGCAGATCGCCGAGTTCCGCTTTCCCACGGATACGCCGCCAAGGGCGTTGTCGGTCTTTAAGATGTTGGCCTTCAACAGTGCCAGATATGACGGAAGGGTTGTCTTCTGTGCGTTCGACCTTGGTGAGGGCGTCGTGTACGGCTTGTCCGATATAGACCTTCTTTGCCCCGGTCTTCGAGTCTGGCAGATAGATGCCGTCTTCTTTGATGTAATCCCATTTCAACGTTTGGACTTCACCTAAGCGGCATCCGGTAAGGATGAGGAGGTGGGAGGCGTTGCATGCGGCGGGGCTTTCGCTTCCGTCCCGTTCGCATTCGTCTAGGGTTTCCCAAAGCCGTTTGAGTTCTTCTTCTGACAAGAAGCGTTCGCGTTTCTTTTCCGTGTATTTTTTGACGTGGCGACAGGGGTTGGAACCATCCGGGCGTAGGCCCCAAATCTCGCACTGGTTAAAGATTACGGATATGACACCAAGCGTCCGGTTGGCCTGATAGGGTTTGTCTCTTAGGTCATGGTGTAGCTTGGCGATATAGGTGCGGATGATATCGGGAACTTTGCGGGTGCCTATGACGGGCTTGATAAACATATCAACCGAGTGGCGGTATTCCTTTGTCGTGGTTTCCTTGCAATGAATGGGGACGTATTCATTCATGAACCGTTCGCATACGTCCGCAACGGTTGAAGCGCCGCGATGAATGGCGCGTTCTTCTGCCGGGTTGTCACCCTTAGCCACACGCCCAAGTTTTTCCTTGGCAAGCTTGCGGGCTTCATCCGGGGTGATGGTGCCATGCATGCCGATGGAATTGCGCCGCGTCCGCCCGCCATGCCTGTATTGAATTTGGTAGGTCTTCTTGCCGCTCCTCAGCACACGCAAACCAAAGCCGGGCATCTCATCATCCCAAATGAAGTAATCCCGCTCAGTATCCGCTTGAGCGGCATCGATGGTGCGTTTGGTCAACTTAGGCATAAATGAATCCGCTTCTAAAATTATCTGTGGAAGCAGTAGGGAGCGTTTGGCAAGGAAATACGGAGGAGTGCATGTTAAGCTTTATGGATAAAAACTGATATAAAACAATGATATATGTATCTGTATGCCTATATGTGGAAATTCAGCGTAGGATATGTAAGCTAATTCATAACCTGAAGGTCGTTGGTTCAAATCCAACCCCCGCAACCAAATTAAGCCCGTAACCTTAAATGGTTGCGGGCTTTTTGATTCTGCGGAAATGTGCCGGAATCTGAAGTGGTCCTGGAAATCGGAATTAGACAACACCTTAACTGAGCCGCCAAACTGTTCAACGATGTGGGACCACCTCACTTCCTGGGTCCCTTTGTGACGCGGCTTGTTTCGTGAGTCGTCCTCTACATCAATATGATAGAGCGGAAAGTTCAAGCGGATCACCGTGAGAGAGGCAACCCGTTCCGGGTTGCCAGGAATGGGCCTGCCTGTCATCCTTTTAACCAGGAGGCCCTCCATGAGCGACGACCTAACGGACGATATTTCCCCCGCCGTCTTCACCTTCTTCGAAGCTATGCCCCGTCAGGGGCCGGGATCGGCGGAGGTGACGGCGGCACTGTATGGGCACATCCGCCCCCAATTGCCCGAGAACCCGAGTACCGCTGACATGGGCTGCGGCTGCGGAGCCGTTGGACTGGTGTTGGCGGAGAAAGGGGCACGGGTAACGGGCATTGATCTCCACCAGCCTTTCCTGAATGCCTTCCGGGACACCGCTGCGGAACGGGGGTTGGGCGATCGGGTCGAAACGTTGCGCGTAAGCATGACCGACACCGGCTTGGCCGATGACTGTCTCGATCTCGTGTGGTCGGAAGGGGCGGTCTACACGGTCGGATTTGACGCAGCACTCACCGAGTTCAAACGCCTGCTCAAGCCTGGCGGGGTCGCTGTCGTGTCGGATTGCAGCTGGTTGCAAGCAGACGTACCGAGCGAAGTCCGGGAATTCTGGGAAATTGCTTATCCGGGCATGCGAAGCCCTGCCGGGAACCTCGCTGCCGCCGAAACTGCCGGATGGCGTTTCCTGCATGCGGAGGCCCTGGCAGCGGAGGTCTGGGAATCTGAATTCTACACCCCCATGGAGCGACTGATCTCGGAAATCGCGCCCGACGCGGATCAGGACCTCAAGGTCCTCATTGAGGAAAGCGAGACCGAGATCAGCCTATTTCGCCGTTACCATGACGTCTACGGCTACGTTTTTCATGTCCTGCAGGCGCCCTAGAGAATGAAGGAGTCGATCTCGCCCTGGTCCATGGTGCTCTCGGCGCCGTGGATGATACCCGAGGCGACGTCGATCAGGCGCTGTATGATCTTGGAGTTGGTTGATGCCGTCTCCTCAAGCTGTTCGGGTGCATTCGCCAGCTGAGCTTCGAGGCGGGTGATGGTGCTCTCCACCAATGCATTCATCTGGGCGATGGTCGTCTCAAAGGGCCCCAGGAAGCGCCCCGGAACATGCTCATAGGCTTCCACCGCGAGATCCTTATCGGAGAATCCGCTGTCGCGGAAATGCTCCTGGTAGGACTTGGGCTTCCATTCCTTTGCCTCTTCCAGGATCTCCGGCATCATAGGCACCATTTCCAGCGTCATGACGATCTCGTTGAAGTGGTTAAGGTAGTCTGTCGCCAGCAGGGTGTTCTCGTTGATGTTGGTGCCGCGCACCTTCTCCTGGAAGACGACGAAGTCAATCTTCTCCTCGGTGCTCCAGGCATCAGTGGCGCGGCGGTCGTAGACTTTGGTTTCGATCGACGCTACGGCGCCTTCGACGGTCTCGGGTCGGCCCTCGGGTACAACGGGCTCGGCATCGCCCACCATGGATTCCAGGCGGTCCCGTTGTCCCGCCAGGTCCAATGCCGGTTCCGGGGCTGTCTCATCCGGCACCTCGCCGCCCGTCTGCTCCAACGCATCGATGAGCGCCAGCAGACGGTCGCTGTAGGCGAGGCCGTCCGCCCGCAGCCCGAAACGCGCTTCAAGGTTTTCCACCTTTTCCAGGAGGTTCGCCACGCTCACCGGCGTATCCCCTTCTTTGTTTTCAGCGTTTAATTTTGCACGACCCAGCGGCGAAAACAAACCCCCATCAGCACGTTTCCCGTAGCGCTGCCTGGACCGTCACCTCCAGGGTGCCGAGGAAACGGGAGCGGTCCCGCTTTGTGAAACTCCGCGGACCTCCTGTAATTTCGCCGGTTTCGCGTAGGCCTGCCATCAGGTCGCGGGTCGCCAGCGCCATGCCGATGGAGTCTTCGGTGAAGGCGTCGCCGTTGGGCTTCAAGGCCCGGGCGCCTTTTTCCAGGCAGCGCGCCGCGAGCGGGATGTCGTTGGTGACGGCGATATCTCCCTTGCCGATATGCTCGGCGATCCAATCGTCCGCTGCATCCGCACCCTGGGCAACGACCACGATCTGGACGAGAGGGCCGGCCCGGGGCCGGATGCCGCCGTCGCTCACCAGATGGGTCACCAGCTTGTGACGGGCGGCGACACGCAGAACCTCGTCCTTGACCGGACAGGCATCGGCATCGACATAGATTTCCGGCATCAACAGCCCCGGCCTTTGCCGGCCAGACGGATGGCTCCGTCCTCCGCGCCGATGGTTCCCGTCAGGGCCGCCGCTACGTCGCAGAGCAGCTTGTCCCCGGCTTCGCGGCCCAGGCGGTCGGTGACCGGCTTGAAGTTGTCGAGGTCGATATAAATCAAACCGTGGCTCCGCCGTTTCAGGTGGATTCTCCCGATTTCTTTGGCTTGTCCCCCAGGAGACGGCCCAGCCGCTCCGCGGCCCGTTCCACCGCTTCGCGGACGTCGCCGTCCGTACTGGCGGTCAGTGCTTCACGCGCAGCATTCACATCCAACCTCAAGGCCGCCAGTTCCTTACCTATGCTGTCGGGAAACGGCAGGGGACGCGCAAGAACCGGGGCCGTCTGCTGGGCGGGCAGCTTTTGGTCCAGAGTTTCGCGGACAACTTCCTGAATGTTACTCATGAGGTCCATCAGGACGTTCAAAATCTCGGTATTGGAAACGTCTTTCTCCGTCGCAGGAAGATTGGTCTTGGTGGCGGGTGGTGTGGGAACGGAAGACTTTGTCATGGGAGCCTCAACAATCTAAAGGGCTAGTGGTCCAAATCAGACATATGGCACCCGTATGTCTGATTTGGACCACTAGGTTACGCACATAGGAGGTCGCGCCGGAAATGTCAAAGTTCAGACCATCCATTCCCACCAGTGTTTTGCCTCCCCCGCTTGCCAGGGGGAGCCGTGGCCGGAGAACAGAACCGTCTCCTCCGGTACCGTCTCCAGAAGGCGGGTGATGGACACGGAAAGCGTATGTCCGTCGCCGCCCGGGAAATCGGTGCGCCCGATCCCGTGGTTGAAGAGCGTATCACCGGTTAATGCGAAACCGTCGAACAGGAAACAGACCCCGCCGGGCGTATGCCCGGGTGTGTGCAGGACTTTGCAGCGCACCTGTTCCGCTTCGATCATCGGCTCGCCGGAGAAGAAGGACAGGTCTTCCGGGAGGTCGAGCGAGACGTTGCCGAGGGCCGAAGCGAAATCCGGAGCGTTTTCTATCACCGGGGCTTCGGCCTCGTGGGCGCGGCAAGAGACGCCGAACCTGTCCTGGAGCGCCTTGGCGCCGCCAATGTGGTCCGGATGGCCGTGGGTGAACCAGATCTCCCTGAGCGTACCGCCGCTGTCCGTTGCCGCTGCGGCGATCCGTTCCGCGTCCCCGCCAGGATCGACGATGACCAGGTCGCCGCTGTCCATGTGGCGGACCAGGCAGCAGTTCTCGTACCAGGGCGGGCTGGTGATCACGACGGTGATCTCATAGGAACCGATGGCGAGGGTTTGGTTGTCGGACATGATGTTCTCTGGGCTCAGGTCTTGGGGCGACTGTGGACGTGAGCCGTCGAACCCGGCCCGTTTGTCCCGTGACGATGGCGTCCGACCTCCACCTCGGTCGGCACCAAGTGTAGATTGCCATGCCGCACCCCGGGCTGCGAGACGACGGCGTTGGCGAAGCTCTTTACCCGTTTGATCTCGCCGCGCAGGATCACCGTCTCCAGGCAGTCTTCGTGGCTTAGGTGGACATGCAGGGTCGAGACGCCGAGGTCGTGGTGGGCATGCTGGGTATGGGTGATTCGGCTCGCAAGCTCCCGCGACGCATGGTCGTATATATATGTTAGGCAGCCCACGCACTGGCCCGTTTCGTCCGTCTCCAGGCGCTCGCTCTCCAACTTCTCGCGCAGCAGGTCACGGAAGGCTTCCGACCGGTTGCCGTAGCCGTTGCGTTCCATAAACGAATCGAACTGCGCCAGCAGATCGTCGTCGACGCTGATAGTGATGCGTTCCATGGTATGGCGTCCCCCCCCCCCCGGGTCTCCCGCCAACTCACCAGGGGCCGGTCAGTCCGCAAGTGATCCGCGTTCTTCTCGCGAGTTGTCCGGTCTGTCGTTCGTCGCCAGCAGCTCTCCGCCCCAACCCGCGCCGGAAGTGTATCGCGGGGAGGAAGCCCGCCGCAAGCCCTTGCACTGTAAGCGGAAGCATCCCACGTTGCATGCAAAAGATAAGGAAGACCGTGATGCTCTACCTGTGGCCGACTGGGGAGGGCGCGCTACGGGCGCGGGTGGTGGTGCCGGCTTTGAAGGAACGCTCGGCGGCGCTGTTCTCCTGCATCTCTGCTGCGGTGAGCGGAGCCGATCGCGCCACGGATTAAGCGGTTTCGATCCTCGCCAGAAGCCCGTAGTGATCCGAAACCGGCAGGCCGTCCGCGGTCCGCGCTTCGTGCAGTACGACTTCGGCCGCTGTTGCCGCGAGGCCTTCTCCTTTGAAGAGCACATGGTCGATCCGCTGTGGCGGCAGCTTGCGATTGCGCTCTCCGGCAATGACGGGGTTCTTCGGGTCCCAGGTCACGGTTCGGCCCGACCCATCCGCCGTGTCGAAGCCGTCGTGGAAATCCGCTTCTAGGATTTGGTGATAGTTTTCCGACGAAGTATGGGGACCGGAATTGAGGTCGCCCGCGATCACCACCGGCCCGGGGGCAACCTGATTGCAGACATCCAACAGTTCCCCGATCTGGTGCCTGCGCAGTGTTGTCGCCGCCTCAGATTCCGGATGGTGCTTGAGACCACCGGCGCTCAAGTGGGTGTTGACCACCCGCGTTTCTCCTAGATCCGGAAAGTCTATGGTGCAGGCCAGGAGTCCGCTACGGACGGCGATGCGCTCCTCGAAGACGGCGGCGCGAAATTCGTGAAAACTGACGTTCCGAACCGGATGGCGTGACAGAATCAACAACCCGGTTCCCAGCGGCAGCCCCGGCTGCTTCAGCCCGACACTCCAGGGATGGCTCTCCTTGAGGGCTTGGACGAGGCGGTCCCGGTGCGGGCGGCGGTAGACTTCCTGCAGGCTGATCACGTCCGCCCCGGTTTCGGCCAGGGCAGCGGGCAGGGCGTCGAGACGCGCCGAAATCGCCGGCGCTGTCTGCCAAACTGGGATCACCCCGAACAGGCGCACCTCGTGCAGGAAGGTATTGAGGGTCAGGAAAACGGCCATGCCCGTTTGTGACGCTACGGGACGGAGGGGTCAAGACCCCGGCTGCCGAGGCGCGTCGCAACCGATGACGCGCAAATTAAGCTGAAGTCAATATACCCCGCAATTTAAGAGATATTGACGACTAGTGCGTGGTGTCGTTGATGTGCTTTTCGATTTCCTGCTCGGCGAATATCTGGTTCTCAATGCTACCGATGTCGCAGTGGACCGCCGCCAAGGCGTGGTCTTCAACGGCGTAGATGGCTTCCAGATCTTCGAAATCCTGATCATCTGTCGGCTTTTGCATGACGTGCGGGCCTCTTTTTGGGTCGACATGCCCCCTCGAATCCGAGCGGAACTGCAAAAATATTACCGCAACTGCGAAGATAGGAGGCATGATTTTTTTGCATGGCAGGTTTGTTTGTTTGTCGTAATCTAAGTTACGAACAGTACTACAGCATTTCGGTATTTGCTAAAGTGCAGAATAGATGAATTGGTGTTCACCACCAAAACAATTCGATCGACGGCCGTGAATCGCAATTCGCCGCGGCGTGGAGATTTCGTCAACCATCATCGGGTAGCTTGATCGTTACCGCGCCTGCATGTTCCGGAGGATGGAGCATGAGACCGCCAACAACACGCGCCATCATGCGAAACCCCGTAATCCCGGCAAACGCCCGGATCAGGGACAGTCGGACTTGGTCCGAAGCTTGTCCTTGCGGATAACGGAGACCCTAGTCGTTTTTCCGCACCCCCGCAGGCAGGCGGTAGAACTCGATGCCTTCTTCTTCCAGTTCGCAGGCCTCGTCCTCGCCGGCTTCGCCATAGATGCCCCGCTCCTCGGTCTCGGCGTAGTGGATGCGGCGCGCCTCGTCGGCAAATCGATCGCCGACATAGTCGCATTCGTCAGCCATATGGTTGCGCAGCCGGTCGACGGCCTTGAGGATCTGTTCGGCCACGAGGCGGGCCCGGTCCTCTGCCTTGTTCTCTACGGCCGGGGTTCCGCCGGTAGAGATGTTGGGCGCCATGGGGGCCTTGCACACGCTGGT
This sequence comes from Rhodospirillales bacterium, assembly GCA_003354135.1. Taxonomy (GTDB): domain Bacteria; phylum Pseudomonadota; class Alphaproteobacteria; order Rhodospirillales; family GLO-3; genus GLO-3. The sequence continues at coordinate 28,935 of PIVK01000006.1, read as the reverse complement.
GTCGCCGCAAAAGGGGCAAGCGATGCCACTGTCCGCCGCCTGTTGCTCATAGGTGGCGCTGTCGCGGAACCAAGCCTCGAATTCGTGCTCGCCAGAGCATTTCAACTGGTACAAAATCATGGCACAAACAGTCGCCGTTCTATCGGCGTCCCCGATTGGGGGTGCCTATTTCACTTCAACCCATCGGCAGAGTCTAAAGCATAAGGTCAATTTGTTACAATGATTAACACTACGAACGAAAACGGACTGCCGCCCAAGACGGGCCATCTGAAAATCACCGAGCCCTCTCCCTGGGTGGTCCGCTTCGCGCCGCTGATCCGCACGGGAGGAAGCGTTCTCGACGTTGCCTGCGGTGCCGGACGTCACAGCCGTTTCCTGCTCGGACGCGGCCATACCGTCACTGCGGTGGATCGCGACGTCTCGCATATTCGGGGCCTGGATGATGCCGAAATCATAGAGCATGACCTCGAGGACGGCGGGCCGTGGCTTTTCCCGCGACGCCAATTCGCCGGCATCGTGGTGGCCAACTACCTGTACCGCCCTTTGTTCCCCCATCTGATGGAGGCCCTGGAACCTGGCGGTGTGCTCATCTACGAGACTTTCGCCAGAGGGAACGAACTCTATTCCCGGCCCCGCAACCCGGCCCATCTGCTTGAGGAGGGGGAGCTTCTGGAATGCGTCGCCGGGCGCCTTCACGTGGTCGCCTTCGAACAGGGGCTGGTCGATAAAAGGCCATGCCCGGGTGTCGTGCAGCGCATCTGCGCCATCGATCGCGAGGATCAACCGCAGCCCCTTTAGAGGGAGATTCACGGAATAAACCGCGTTCCGAAATGACTCGGATTATTCCGATTGCGCCTTAGGGCCGATCCGGCCACGCTGGACGCGTCAAAATTCAGTTGATGACTTCGTTACTTTAAGAACGGATATTGCTGAGGTGGTCCCGCATCGTTGGACAGTTTGGCGGCGAAGTTAAAGGTGTACTCCGCTGCCTGATCATGCCGCCAAGATTCTATTTATCATATCCACGGGCCCCCCGTCACGGCCGGTCGCGTAGGCTTGGGGGGGAGTTGAAAAAACGGCAGCGACACAAAAACAGGCACACTTCGCTTTTTCAATAAAAAACCGTTTCATTATTGGCAGGCTAACATTTTGATATAAATTAAGAAAATGGTGCCGCCGGTAAGAATCGAACTTACGACCTCGCCCTTACCAAGGGCGCGCTCTACCCCTGAGCTACGGCGGCCCTGTCGGAAGAGGCGCGCAACATGCCACAGCGACTCTGACAAGGCAAGAACCCTTGACTGCCCTTCTCGCCCAGCCCACCATTCCCCGGAAACCATCATCCGAAAGGCGGCCCCGTGTCCGAGCGCGACAAGAGCAAAGACCCGAAAACCGAGGCCCGGCCGGCCGATCCCCGCAAGGCGCGGCTGGCCGAGGCGCTCAGGGCCAATCTGAAGAAGCGCAGGCAGCAGGCCCGCCGCCGGGCCACGGGGGCGGCGTCATCGCCGAAGCGCGAGAAGGCCTGAGAGCCCATTTTTGCATCTGCGACATCACCGCTTGTGGCGAGACAGGGCGCGGGGTAAAACCGCCTTCCGATAACGACACCACATCACGCAACGGACCCCTTCATGGATCGTATCCGCATACGGGGCGGCAAGCCGCTCTCTGGCTCCATCCACATCGGCGGTGCCAAGAACGCGGCGCTGCCGCTGATGACGGCCAGCCTGTTGACTGAGGACACCCTCACACTCTCCAACCTGCCGCATCTCGCCGATATCTCCACCATGGCCCACCTGCTGGCGGAGCTCGGGGTCGGCATGGGCATGAACGGGGATGCGGTCGGCGGCGGCCACATGGGGCGGGTCTTCGAATTGAACGCTGCAGGGGTCACGGAAACAACGGCGCCCTACGACCTGGTTCGGACCATGCGCGCCTCGGTCCTGGTCCTGGGGCCGCTGGTGGCCCGCTTCGGCCGTGCGCGGGTTTCGCTGCCCGGCGGATGCGCTATCGGAGCCCGGCCGGTCGACCTCCATCTCAAGGGGTTGGCGCAATTGGGGGCCGAGATCGACCTCCAGGAGGGATATATCGAGGCGCGGGCGCCCAAGGGCGGCCTCAAGGGCGGGAACGTGGTCTTTCCCATGGTTAGTGTGGGCGCGACGGAGAACCTGCTGATGGCGGCGGTTCTGGCCGAGGGTGAGACGGTGCTCTTCAACGCCGCCCGGGAGCCGGAAGTGGCGGACCTGGCCCGCTGCCTAATCACCATGGGGGCGAAGATCGAGGGCGTCGGCACCGATACCCTGAAGATCCAAGGGGTTCCGTCCTTGACGGGTGCGGACTATTCCGTCGTCCCCGACCGCATCGAAACGGGAAGCTATGCCGTGGCGGCGGCCATCACCGGCGGCGAACTGACCCTTAAAGGCGCGTCGTTGGGGCTGATCGATTCGGTGGCCGATATTCTCAGTCAGGCCGGCGTCGAGATCACCGAGACCGACGATGGCCTCAAGGTGTCGCGCCGCAACGGTCTCTCTGGAGTCGACGTCATGACCGAGCCCTACCCCGGTTTTCCCACCGACATGCAGGCCCAGGTGATGGCGCTCCTGGCAACCGCAGAGGGGGCATCGATGATCACGGAGACCATCTTTGAAAACCGCTTCATGCACGTCCCCGAGCTGGCCCGCATGGGGGCCAACGTCAACGTCCACGGGGCCTCGGCGATCGTGCGCGGGGTGGAGCGCCTCTCGGGCGTCCAGGTGATGGCCACCGATCTCCGGGCCTCGGTCTCGCTCGTCCTGGCCGGGCTGGCAGCCGAGGGCGAGACCATGGTCAACCGGGTGTATCACCTGGACCGGGGCTACGAGCGCCTGGAGGAGAAGCTGGCCGCCTGTGGAGCCGATATCGAGCGGCTCCGCGATTAAAGCACGATCACTCGCGTCTTTTCCTTTGGCTCGAAGAGAAGCTCGGGCCACTGAGCGACCGTCACCGGCAATTGGGTGATCGTCTTCACCTACGACGACGGCGAGGTCGTCATCCAGAACCTGGAAGATTACCACTGATGAAACCGAACACAGAGAGATTCGCTAAACCGATCCGGATCAACCGCCGCCCGACCGCCCCTGGCTGTGCGGAAATGTTTTTTTTGCGCCCCACTGATGCAAGATTGATTTGCGGAAACAGGGGACGCCCTAATCTCATTTCAGCGGTCCCGTCGAATACACCTTGACGCGGATCCCCCCATGGGACACGGGAGCGCTTTCCTTCACAAAGGGGAGCCCCGTCATCTTGGCTAAGGAGCCGGCATTCGTCACCAGGCCGACCCGCCAGCCAAGAAAACGCGTGATCAGCGTCTGTCCGAGGGAATGGTAGAGAGGATAAAGACTTTTCTTTTTCCCGATCCGGCCGCCATAAGGCGGGTTGACGATGACGAGGCCATGAGGGCTGTCCGGCGGAACAAGTTCGCTGATGGACTGTTGCCGGAACTCCGTCAGTGCATCGACTCCCGCCCGCTCGGCATTGGCATGGCTCATACGGGCCGCCCCAGCATCACGGTCGTAGCCAAAAAATCGGACAGCAGGAGTTACGGGACTTCCGCTTGTACGAATACGCTGCCACATCTCCGCATCGAAACTTGCGAGATGCTCGAACGCGAAACGCCGTGATCGGCCAGGTTGGAGGCGAGCGGCAATTTCGGCGGCTTCGATAATGAACGTGCCGGATCCGCACATGGGATCGACAACCGGTTCGCCACCGTCATATTCGCAATGACGCAGAAAAAGGGAAGCCAGATTCTCCCGCATGGGTGCCTTGCCGATGGCCTCCTTGTGGCAGCGCTTGTGGAGGGCTTCGCCGGTGGCATCGACGCTAACGGTGCACATGTCGTCGTGAATCCGCGCCTTGATTCGGACCTCGGCGTCCCGTGAGACGGAAGCGCCAAGCTCCTCCTGGATGGCTCTTGTAATCCGCTGCACCACGGCCCCCGCATGATAGATGCGAGAGGCTTTGCAGGACGCCTCGACATGGACGGGAATATCCGGCCGAAGCGTCAAGGCCCAGGGCAGACGACGCGCACGTTTGTCGAGTTGCGCGAGATGAAGGGCCCGGAAAGCACCAATTCGAACCAGAACCCGGCTGGCGCCGCGGATCTCGAGATTTGCCCGCCAGACCTCCGGCCAGCCTCCTCTGACCGTCACGCCCCCCTTAACGGGCGCGGGCTCCCGGAACCCCTTTTCCGCCGCTTCCCGGCAAAGAAGGGTTTCCAGCCCAGGAGCCGTAATGAGGAAAATCTCGAAATCTGCGTCTGAGTTCATTTCGTTTGCTTACCGCGAAGGTGCGGGAGCGTCGATAACTTTGTCCTGGCGATCTCGCTGTGAGCGAAGGCGCTGACCGGAAAACCGGCCGTTCCTCCATAAACGCGCGCCAAGAGCGCGGTAGCCAGAAGCAGGATCGGAATTTCGCGTGCCATGGAAACGTTGTCCCACGCGCGAGGGGCGGTTGCCAAGAGTAGGCTGGCGATCCGCATCGAAACGTGGCATTAATCCGCGCGCTCCAAGAGGGAAACCCCGTGACCGACGACCAAAAGATCATCCTGGCGCTGCCGAAAGGCCGGATCCTCGAAGAGGTCATGCCCTTGGTGCGCGCCGCCGGCATCGAACCCGAAGCAGCCTTCGAGGACAAGGGGGCCCGCCAGCTCCGCTTCGCAACCAACCTGGCCGAGGTGGACATCATCCGCGTGCGTAGTTTCGATGTCGCCAACTTTGTGGCCTTCGGGGCCGCGCACCTGGGGGTCGCCGGCAGCGACGTGCTGATGGAGTTCGACTACGACGAGATCTACACGCCGCTCGACCTCGACGTCGGCAAGTGCCGCATGGCGGTGGCGGAGCCGGAGGATATGGTGGCCGACGACGATCCGAGCCGCTGGAGCCATGTCCGCGTGGCCACCAAGTATCCCGGCATCACCAGGCGTCACTTCGCCCGGCGCGGCGTTCAGGCCGAATGCATCAAGCTCAACGGTGCCATGGAGCTGGCGCCGAAGCTGGGGCTCTGCCGGCGGATCGTCGACCTGGTTTCCAGTGGGGCGACTCTGAAGGCCAACGGCCTGGTGGAGATCGAACACATTGCCGACATTTCGTCCAGGCTGGCCATCAACCGGACAGCCTGGAAAACCCGTCCCGAGGAAATCGGACGGTGGATCGAACGTTTCCGGGAGGCCGTCCATGCCACAGCGTCTTGATACCCGCGACAGCGGCTTTGAAGAAGCCTTCCGTGCCCTGCTGTCGGTCAAGCGGGAAAACGAGGCCGACGTCAACGACACGGTCTCCGAAATCCTGGCCGACGTGAAGGCGCGGGGCGACACGGCGGTGGTCGAGTACACCAAACGGTTCGACCGCCTGGACCTGACACCCGGGACCCTGCGGATCCCGGCGGGCGAATTGGCCTCGGCGAGCGAACACTGCACGCCCGAGACCATCGCGGCGCTTAAGGTGGCGGCCGAACGGATTTCCAGCTACCACGCCAAACAGGTGCCGTCCGACCTCGATTACACGGATGCACAGGGTCTGCGCCTGGGTTTTCGCTGGACGGCGGTCTCGGCGGCGGGGCTCTACGTTCCCGGGGGGACGGCCGCCTATCCTTCCTCGGTGCTCATGAATGCACTGCCGGCCAAGGTGGCCGGTGTTGATCGCCTGGTCATGGTGGTGCCGTCGCCGGACGGCCGGCTCAATCCGCTGGTTCTTGCCGCGGCCCATATGGCGGGCGTGGACGAAGTCTACCGCATCGGCGGGGCCCAGGCCGTGGGGGCGCTGGCCTTCGGGACCGCGACCATCCGCCCGGTCGACATCATCGTCGGCCCCGGCAATGCCTATGTCGCCGCGGCCAAACGCCAAGTGTTCGGAACCGTCGGCATCGACATGATCGCCGGGCCGTCGGAGATCCTGGTGCTGGCGGACGGGGACAACGATCCCTCCTGGATTGCCGCCGACCTGCTGTCCCAGGCCGAGCACGATACGGCAGCCCAGGCCATCCTGATCACCGATGACCGCGGCTTTGCCGATGCCGTAACGGCGGCAGTGGACGGTTACCTTGAAACTCTGCCGCGCGCCGATATTGCGCGGGAGAGCTGGGAGACCTTTGGCTGCGTGATTGCCGTAGACAGCCTGAACGAGGCGGTTCCGCTCGTCGACCGCATTGCGCCCGAACACCTGGAGATCGCAACGGAAGACCCAGGTTCCCTGGCGGAGAGGATCCGCAACGCCGGGGCGATGTTCCTCGGCCGATATACGCCCGAGGCCCTGGGGGACTATGTGGCGGGTCCCAACCACGTGCTGCCGACGGCACGCACGGCGCGGTTTTCGTCGTCCCTGGGCGTGCCCGACTTCATGAAGAGAACCTCCGTCATCCAGGCGGATGCCGACAGCCTGAACGCCATCGGCCCGGCGGCGGTGACCCTGGCCAAGGCGGAGGGCCTGGACGGCCACGGGCTTTCGGTATCGATCCGGCTCAACCGGCTTAGGGGCCGTTGAGTTTCAGGCTTTCCGTGAGTTCGTAAATCTGATCAGGGACGCTAGGCGGACGGAACGGGTCCGTCGATGCTCCGGTCGTGGGTGATGGCCGGGATCTTGCGCCGCGCCTCCGACACCTGCGTCATATCGATTTCGGCCATGGCGATGCCGGGCTCGTCCCCGACGTCCGCCAGGACCCGTCCCCACGGATCGATGATGAGCGAATGGCCGAAGGTCTGGCGGTCCTCGGCATGGGTGCCGCATTGGCCGGGGGCGAAGACGAAGCAGCCGGTCTCGATGGCACGTGCCCGATTCAGCACGTGCCAATGGGCCTCTCCGGTCTGATGGGTAAAGGCCGACGGTACGGCCAGCATCTCGGCCCCGGCCTGGGCCAGCTTGCGGTACAGGTAGGCAAAGCGCAGGTCATAACAGACCGTAAGGCCCAGCCGCCCCCAAGGCGTCTCGGCGATCACCGCCTGGGTTCCGGGTTCGAAGACGTTGGACTCACGATAGCTTTCGCCGTCGTCGAGGTCGACGTCGAACATGTGGATCTTGTCGTAATGCGCGGCAACGTTGCCCCGCGAGTCGAAGAGGTAAGATCGGTTGGCGACCTTGCTCTTTTCGGAGGCCGCATCGAGCTTGATGGCGATGGAACCGGCCAGGATCCAGGCTCCGGTTTCTCGCGCCAAGTCCGAGAATAGCGCCACCCCCGGATGTCCGTCCTCGGGCAGGGCCTTTTCCCGCAAGAGACTGTTCCGGGGCTCCAGCATGGTCACGTTCTCAGGCGTCAGGATCAGATCGGCACCGGCCTCGCGGGCGCGCAACACCATTTCGCGCACCGTTACCAGGTTGGGCTCCATCTCGCGCGCGGCGTTGATCTGGATGCAGGCGGCCGTGAAAGGGGTGGTCATGGGAGGGGCTCAGGCGAGACGGATCTTGAGGTCGAGCTCGCCGTCAAATTCGAGATCGTAAAGATCGTCACAGCCGCCGACATGCTCGCCGTTGATGAAAACCTGCGGCACCGTATGGAGGCCATTGGTACGTTCCTTCATTGTCGCCCGGAGCCCCGGGTCGGAGACATCGATTTCCGCAAAGACCACACCTTTCTTATTCAGCAGGTGCTTGGCCTGGATACAGAATGGGCATGTCGGGGTCGTGTAGATCTCCACTTCGGCATCTGCCACGGTTCGGGTTCCTCTGTTCTGTCCCCCCTAATTCCTTTGTAAGTTCTATCCCAAGATATGCCTTCGATCCACCCGTTTAAAGGGGCAACTCGGGAGCGGGACGGGCAACCCGTGCCAGGGCCAGCACATCGACACTGGCCGCACCTGCCGCGGTCAGGGCCCGCGTGCAGGCCGAAATCGTCGCCCCGGTGGTGATGACGTCATCGATGAGGAGGACACGCTGCCCTTCGATGCGGTCCCGTTGGACCTGCGGCACGGCAAAGGCCCCGCGGACGTTGTCGCGCCGCTGGGGTGCCCTCAAATGCCCTTGCGACGCCGTGCGGCGCGTGCGGACCAGGATTTCAGGCGCGAATGGAAGGCCGCTGACGCGGGCCACTTGACGTCCCAGAAGCGCCGCCTGGTTGTAGCGCCGGGCAAACAGCCGGGTCCAATGCAGGGGCACCGGAACGATCGTGTCGTTAGCGTCCAGAAGATCTGCCCCCGCCCGCAGCAGCCAGCGCGCAAACGACGGTGTGGCGTCGGTGCGGTCGCCGTGCTTAAAGCCAAGCAGCAACTTGCGGCTGATTTCGTCGTAAGAGATCACCGCCCGTGCCCGGCGGTAGGGCGGCGGGTGACGGGTACAGGCGCCGCAAGCAACATCGCACCCGGCCTCGAACTCGAAGGGCAGGCCGCAGACCGCACACTGGGGCGGCGATAGAAAAACGACCTGACCCCAGCAATCGGGACACAACACACTATCTCCCGCGACGATGCCGTCGCAGAGCAGGCATTGGGGCGGCAGCAGGAGGTCGAGAATCCTCCCGAGCGCGAGTCCTGAGCGGTTCAAGACGGGCTCACCCTGTGTCATAAGGGGAGCATGTCGGAATCCATAGAGGTCTTCAACCGCAGTCTCTTAAGTCTTCGCCGTGGCCGGGCGGCGAAGCGCCTGGGGGAGTGCGGCTTCCTGTTCGAGGAGACGGCGGAGCGCCTGCTCGATCGCCTGGACGACGTGAAAAGGAAATTTCCGCGTGCCCTCGATCTCGGCTGCCATGACGGAATCCTGGCGCGCCGTTTGCGGGGACGGGGTGGGATTGAAACCTTGGTCCAGGCTGATTTATCCCCGGCCATGGCGGCGCGGGCCGGGATCGGCGGACTGGCGGTGGCCGCCGACGAGGAGGCATTGCCTTTCGGAAATGGAACCCTCGCTCTCGTGCTGTCCAATCTCTCGCTTCACTGGGTCAACGACCTGCCGGGGGCCCTGGTTCAGATTCGCCGAGCCCTGAAACCGGACGGTCTTTTTCTGGGGACGATGCTGGGCGGGGAGACCCTGACCGAACTGCGCCAAGCCTTTTCCGAGGCCGAAACCGCCGAGGAGGGAGGGGTGAGCCCGCGAGTATCGCCGTTCGCCGACGTGCGGGATGCGGGGGATCTTCTGGCCCGGGCCGGATTCGCCCTGCCTGTGGCCGATATGGAGACGCTCACCGTGTCCTATGCCGATCCGTTGCGGCTGATGGCTGATCTCCGGGGCATGGGGGAAAGCAATGCCGTCACGGAGCGCCGACGCCGCCCTACCCGTCGCGCGACCCTGATGGCTGCGGCCGAACGCTACCGTGCCCTCTTCGGCGACGAGGACGGCCGCATACCGGCCACCTTCCAAATCATCACGCTGACCGCATGGGCCCCCGATCCCTCCCAGCCGCAGCCGCGGGAACGCGGCTGTGGTGAGGTCAGTCCGGCCGAGGCCAAATCCTGATCATTCGCATCTTCCCAACGGATCGGGCTGTTTCCTTGCATCTGCCCGGTGGCCCGGTGTAGGAACCGGATCATGGAATTCTCCGTCCCCTTGGTGCAGGGCACCCTTGTCAAACGCTACAAACGGTTCCTTGCCGACGTGGATTTGGGTGGCGGCAAGGTGGTGACGGCGCACTGCGCCAATTCCGGTTCCATGCTGAACGTCAAAACGCCGGGGGCCGAGGTCTGGCTGTCGCCTGCCCGAAATCCCGACCGGAAACTCAAATGGACCTGGGAACTAATACGGATTGGAGGGGTTTTGGTCGGGATCAACACCCAGCACCCCAACCGTCTGGTCGAGGAAGCCGTTGCAAACGGCACCATTGCCGAACTGCGGGGCTACCAGACCGTTCGTCGCGAAGTGAAGTACGGCAGGAACTCCCGCATCGATCTGTTGCTGGAAGGCGGCGGACTGCCCGCATGTTATGTCGAAGTGAAGAACGTGACCCTCAGACGCGATCCCGGCCCGGACGGCCTGGCCGAGTTCCCCGACGCGGTGACGGCGCGTGGGACCAAGCATTTGGCCGAACTCTCGGAAATGGTCCGCCAGGGACACCGGGGCGTGATGCTCTATCTGGTTCAGAGGCCGGACTGCACCTGTTTCTCCATTGCCGCCGATATCGATCCGACGTATGGCCGGGCCTTTGGGACGGCGCGGGCGGCCGGGGTCGAGACCTTGTGCTATATCTGTCGGGTCTCGGCGCAATCGATCGAGGTGGATGCGCCCCTGCCCTTGACTCTGTAGGCCGTTCGCTTAGGATTCGAGACACGGATTGCGCCGGATTTTTGTTCGTCCGCAACGCGGCGGACGGACAATAAAGACAAGCAGGGCGGAGTGGTTATTTTGTCTCGAACCCTTACAACGTGACGCGACCATGAACGACATGGATACGGATCATATTATGATCAACAGCCGGCGCATTGTCATCTATGCGCCCGAGGACTTCGAAGGCATGCGCCGTGCTGGACGCCTGGCGGCGGAGACGCTCGACTACATTGCTCCGCAGGTGATGCCCGGAGTGACGACCGGCGCGCTGGACGATCTCTGTCACAAGTTTATCGTCGAGCATGGGGCGGTGCCGGCTCCGCTCGACTACCGCGGTTTCCCGAAGTCCTCCTGCACCTCGGTCAACCACGTGGTCTGCCACGGTATTCCCGGAGACAAGACGCTGGAAGACGGGGACATCATAAACATCGACGTTACGGCGGTTTTGGACGGCTGGTTTGGGGATACCAGCCGCATGTTTTTTGTCGGCAAGGTAAAACGCCAGGCCGAGCGTCTGGTGGATGTGACTTTCGATGCCATGTGGCGGGGGATCAAAGCGGTCAAGCCAGGCAACACGTTGGGGGACATTGGGCACGCCATCCAGGAATATGCCGAAAAGCACCGCTTTTCCGTTGTGCGCGATTTCTGTGGCCATGGATTGGGCCGGGTGTTTCACGACGCCCCTAACGTCATGCACTTCGGCAATCCGGGGGAGGGGCTGAGTCTGCGCGAGGGCATGTTCTTCACCATCGAACCCATGATCAACGCCGGGCGCCACGAGGTGAAGGTCCTGGCCGACGGCTGGACGGCGGTGACCAAGGACCGCAAGCTATCGGCCCAGTTCGAGCATTCCATCGGCGTCACCGCCGACGGCTGTGAAGTGTTCACCCTGTCGCCTGCCGGCCTCGACCGGCCGCCGTATCGGAGCTGATCATGGCTGGGGCGGGAGAGAAACGGAATCCCAAACCCCATTATCACGGACATCGGCAACGGCTGAAGTCGCGCTTCCTAGGCGAGGGCGGAGACTCGCTTCCGGATTACGAGATTCTGGAACTGCTTCTGTTCTATGCCATTTCACGTCGCGACGTGAAACCGTTGGCCAAGGCGCTGATCGACCGTTTTGGCACGTTGGCGGCCGTCCTGTCGGCGGCCCCGGAACGGCTGATGGAGATCGAAGGGGTCAAAGAGAGCACGGTGGTGCTCCTAAGGGCGGCCCGCCAGGCGGGGCTGAGGCTAGCCCGCGAGGATGTGGGGACAAAGCCGGTTTTCGGCAGTTGGGAAGCCGTGGTTTCCTACTGTCGTGCCGCCATGGCCTATGACGATACGGAACGATTCCGCGTCCTGTTCCTCGATAGGAAGAACGCGATCATTGCCGACGAGGTGCAGCAGAAGGGCACCGTCGATCACACGCCCGTCTATCCGCGCGAGGTGGTTAAACGGGCATTGGAACTCGGGGCTACGGCACTGATCCTGGTTCACAACCACCCCTCCGGCGATCCCGAGCCGTCCCGTGCCGACATCGAGATGACCCGGGAAGTGCAGGCGGCGGCGGAGGCCTTGGGGATCAGCCTGCATGACCATGTGGTCGTCGGCCGGTCGGGCTCCGCCTCGTTCAAAAGCTTGGGATTGTTTTAAGCTCCCGGTCTATTTCTTCACCGTTGCCCGGATGACCTGTTTCACGGTCAGTCCCTGGGCGACGATAGAAAACACCACCACCGCATAGGTGACGCTCAGCAGTGCCTGCTTGTCCGGAACATTCGGCAGGGACAGCACCAGCGCCACCGAAATACCGCCTCTCAGGCCGCCCCACGTCAGAACGGGAATGGCGCCCCTGGTGAAAGTGCGTTTGAGCCCCAAAAGCATGATGGGTGTCGACACGCTGATGAAGCGGGCGCCCAGCACCAACGGGATGGCGAGTGCCGCCGCGAGGATGGTTCCGCCGGTGACGTTCAGTGTTATGACCTCGAAACCGATCAACAGAAACAGCGCGGCATTGAGAATCTCGTCCAGAAGGGACCAGAACTTGTGCATGTGATCCCGCGTTTTTCCCGTCATTGCGAATCGGGTGCCGTGATTGCCGATCAGCAGTCCGGCCACCACGACCGCGATGGGGCCCGAAACATGGAGCGCGAACGCCAGCGCATAGCCTCCCATGACCAGCGCCAGTGTGATCAAGACTTCGAGGTTGTGGTCGTCGATGGATTTTATGGTCCTGTATGCGAGCCACCCCGCGCCGAGTCCCAACAGGGCTCCGCCAACGGTCTCGCGAAGGAACAGAATCGCGATCTCGGTCCCGGTCATGGCTCCGTGTCCGCCGTCCCCGAAGGCCATGGCGGCCAGCACCGTAAACACCACCACGCCAACCCCGTCGTTAAACAGGCTCTCCCCCGCGATCTTGGCCTCAAGCGAGCGCGGGATGTCGACCGTCTTCAGGATGCCCAACACGGCCACCGGGTCGGTGGGTGAAATCAGTGCCCCGAACACCAGGCAGGACATGAGCGGGATGTGAAGGCCCAGCCAACTGCTCAGGCCGTAGAACCCGAAACCAACGATGGCGGTCGACAGCAGCACGCCCAGGGTGGCCATCGAGCCGATGGCCCACTTGCGGCTCAGGAGTTCGTCCAGGTCCACGTGCAGCGCGCCGGCGAAGAGCAGGAAACTCAACATGCCCTTCATCAGAACTTCGTGGAAGTCGATCCCTGCAACCGCCCCCACCACCGCGTCGCGCAACCCCAGCCCCGGCACCAGGATGTCGAAGACGATGACGCCGAGCGAGGCCAGCAGGGCGACAATCACCAGCCCGGTCGTTTGCGGTGCCTTGATCCAGCGATGGTTCACATAACCGAACAGGGCAGCCAACGTGAGGATGAGGGCCGCAGTGTTGAAAAGCGACATGTGAGCCATGGATCAACGCTCCAGAATCCAGGATACCGTCTCGGTCACCCAGGCTTCGTCGGACGTGGTGAAGGGCGCGTCTTTAGGGATTCCGGGCAGCGCGATCTCCCAGGGGTTGGCGCCGTTGGCCTTGCCGAATGCTTCGGCGCAGGTGCCCGTTTCGGTGTCGTTCCCGGCGACCACGGACAGAAAACGGCCCTTGATGGTCGCCGCATGGAGCCGCAGCACCCTTTCGTAGGCCTGTCGCTCGGGTGCACCGGTTTTTGGGCAGGCGGCAAGCACGACCAAGGCCGAGGCCGGGACCTGGGTGAGACCCGAGACCATCATCGCCAGACGCCCCCCCTCGCCGGTGCCGACCAGGGCAATGTGGTCCATGCGGGCCCCGCGGGCCAGCAACTCGCGCAGCCACTCCTTCACGGCGATGGCGTGGAAGTCCGGGTCCGTTTCCGCCGTCCGCCGGGGGGCGATGACCTCGAAACCCTTTGCCGCCAGGGCTTGGGCTGCGTCTTCGCCGGCCCCGCGGCCGTGGAGGTAGAAGACGTAGGCCGCCTGGTTGGATATTTTCGCCGGCGGCCGGGGGTAGACGTTGCCGGATCCGTTGTCGCCACAGGCGGCGAGCACGGCGAGAAGAAGGGCCGGCAGGACGAGGCGCACCACGAGATGCATGGCAATCACACTCCCTTTTGAGTTTCAGAATTCTGCTGCAGGCGGTTGCGGCGTTCCCTCCGCCGGTGGCGGACGAACTTGAGCGACCAGACATAGCTTAACCAGCCGAAGCCGATGGCGTAAGGGAGACAGCCGATGATCAACGCCCGGCCCTGTTCCAGCGCCACCAGCTTGGCGTAGGCGGCGAGCGATTCCCAGAACCCCTCGTGGGTGGTGAAGATCTCGTCCCAGGCGCCGACGAAGCCATCGTACCCCGACAGGTCGTCCCAGCGCCCCAGCATGACCTGCCCGGTCACGTAGAAGATATAATAGATGGGCAGCATGGTAAAAACGTTGCTGATCCAGGTCCAGGCCCAGGCGATGATGAGGTTGAAGTTGAGGCGCCGAAAATACCGGAACGGCAGCCAGGTCATCAGGCAGAGATACATCTGGATGCCGACCAGTGGCGTGAAGGCCCAGAACACCCCGACGGCCACGGCCATCGCCGAATGCTCCGGCGAATGGTGGCTGCGTTTTAATGGAATCACCAGCCTGTAATGCAACTGACGCTGCGTGCGTTCCAGAAATGTGTGGTGGCGGTGTTTGGACACGTCTCGCCATATCCTCTAATCAGCGCTATCATAGACCCTGGATGTTCATGCCATGACCTTGCATTCGCATCAACCACCACAAGACGGAAAACGCCTGACTGTTGTCGTCCGGGTGTTCCTGCCGTTTGCCTTTGGGTATTGGATTTCCTACCTCTTCCGCACTGTCAATGCGGTCATTGCGCCGGATCTTGTGGCCGACCTGGGGCTGGGGGGCGCCGACCTGGGACTGGTGACCAGTGCCTATTTTCTGACCTTCGCCGCCTTTCAGATTCCCTTGGGCGTTTTGCTCGACCGTTTCGGGTCGCGTCGGGTCGAGGCCTCCCTGCTCCTGTTTGCCGCCGTCGGGGCCGTTGTCTATGGGGCGGCGGAAGGAACAGCCGGCCTGGTGGTGGGGCGGGCACTCATCGGACTCGGCGTGTCGGCGTGCTTGATGGCGGCTTTCAGGGCCTATGTCTATTGGTTCCCGCCGGACCGCCTGCCCTTCATCAACGGGCTGCAGATGGCGGCGGGGGGGCTGGGCGCGCTCTCCGCTACGGCCCCGGTCGAGATTCTGCTGGGCGTCATCGACTGGCGGGGCCTGTTCTTCGGGCTCGGGCTCCTCTCTCTCGTCATCGCGGCCTTGGTCTTCGTGGTGGTTCCCCGACGGGGGGAGGGAGGGGACGGGCAGACACTCGCCCGCCAACTGCGCGGTGTCGGCGAAATTTTCACCAGTCCCGTATTCTGGCGCATCGCCCCCATCACCGTTTTTTCCCAAGCCGCCTTCCTCGCCATTCAGAGCCTGTGGACAGGCCCCTGGCTCAAGGACGTGGCGGGGCTCGACCGGGCAGGCGTGGCGAGCCACCTCTTGATCATCGCTGCGGCCATGGTGGCGGGGTTCGTCGTCATCGGCTGGCTGACGACGCGGGCCGAGCGGATAGGGTTGAAGCCGATCACCGTGGCGCTCCTCAGCATGGGGGTATTCCTCGGCGTCCAGGCGATGATGGTGGTGGGATGGATTCCCTCGGTTCTGCTCCTCGCCGTGGCTTTCGGGTTTTTCGGCTCCGCCGGCGTCGTCCCCTACGCCATCCTCTCGGGTCGGTTCCCCAGGAATCTGGCGGGCCGCGTCAACACAGGGCTCAACATGATGGTCTTTACCTTCGCCTTCGCCGGGCAGTGGGCCATCGGCGGCATCATCGACCTCTGGCCGAAGACGCCTATGGGCGGCTACGCCCCCGAGGGTTACCAGGCGGCCTTTGCCGTGACGACGCTGTTGCAGGTAGTCGCTTTCGTCTGGTACGGACTCTACCGGAGGGATTAGTATGACCTTGTACTTGTAATGACACCCATCATATCTACACTGGCAACAAAATTTATGAGAGGAGTTCGAAATGGGGTTGAATGGTTTTGCCTCCATATTCAACAGTTCCAATCGCGATCCAATTGTCAAAAGCCAATTTTTGGTGGTTGGGTTCGGATCCGTGATAGTTTTGTTGCTTTGTGTTGGTTTGGCTGGGTGGTTTGTCTTGTCCGGACAGTCGAGGTCTATTGACCGGTTCTCAGAAACTGGAGATCTAGTCAAACTGATGGATAATGCTCGGCTTTACGAGTTAATTTTCACACGCGATGAAAATATGGAAGTGGTGAAATCTGCAAACCTCCTTACTCAGGAAACGCTGAATAAGGCTATGGCATTGGAGGGTTCTGTTGCCGACGAAGGGCGCAAAGAACGGTTGCGTGAAGTGATTGAAGCCGTTCGTGCGTACCAAAATAGATTTGAAAAGTTCGTTGATCTTCGTCTCCAAACGAAAGTTGCGCGTAATGGCATGGTAACCGCAGCCGTTCAGGCATCCGACAAAGCTATCGGCCTACAGCGCATTCAAGAAAAGTACGTTCGTCTTGACACAAAATCTGTGCGGAAGTTTCGCTACCAGATGGAGGATATATCTGAGAACGCAGCTAACTCTTATGAAATTGTGATTTTCGCTGAACAAGCACGTGAAAATGAAAAGAACTTCCTGGTATCCCATAAATTTCGGGAATTGGAGATAGCCCGCAGCGGAATTTCTAAACTCACAGATACTGTAAGTGAGCTCAAACGCCGCATTCGCAATCCACGAAGTATCGATCTGCTCGAAAAGATCGACAAAGAGAAAGATGCCTATCTTGCGGCTTTAGGTGCCCTAGAACAGGCTGTCGCCAACAAACGCAAAATTTCACTAGACTCCCAAGAGGCGATCAACTTGGACCACACCGCTTTTGCTATGCGCGACACTGCATTTGCCTTGCGTAGCAATGAACGGTCCGTTCTTTCCGAAATCCAACGAAAAGTCGCCGATACTCAGGAATTGATGGCACGGCGCCTAGCGTTGTCTGAAGAAGTCGACCAAATCCTGATCGGTGTCAGCGACGCCAGACAAAGTGATCGTGATTTCTCTCTTGCCCGGACGGACGAGGAACGTAAATTTCATTCTCTGCGGGTCAAATCTCTCCTAGGAGAGGTCATCGGTCGTTCAATCGAAATTCAAAATTTGCTGATTGAAGAAGACGAGAAATCGATCTTCAAAGGTGTGTTGCCCAGTATCCAGGCCTACCTGAGAAACTTTACTCATGTCGTAGACGTTTCCCAAAAAGCTGCAGAAACAGGTCGATCTATGGTGGCATTTGCCCTGGAGACAGATCGTCTGTTGAATATAGCACAGGAAGCACGCTTGGATGACATTTCCACAGCGCGGGCATGGGCCGGAGTTTTGGTGCCTATTGGTGTGGCGTTCGCAGCAGGGCTCATTTTTCTTGCCTTATTAATGAGAAAGTCTCAGCAGACCCTTGTCAGTCTTGCTGAAGAACTGAAAGACGCCAAGGACACCGCAGAAAGCGGAACCCGCGCAAAATCGTCTTTCCTCGCCGCCATGAGCCACGAGATTCGCACCCCGATGAACGGCGTGGTGGGGATGATCGACCTGCTGCGTGAAACCCGCCTAGATTCCGAACAGCGCCAGATGATGAACACCGTGCGCGACAGCGCCTTCTCCCTGCTGCAGATCATCAACGACATTCTCGACTTCTCGAAGATCGAGGCCGGCAAGCTGGAAGTGGAATCGGTGTCGATTTCCATCCGCGACGTGGTTGAGGGCGTATCGGAGACCCTGATCCCCAACGCCAACGCCAAGAAACTTCGGTTCGTCAACTTCATCGATCCTGCGATTCCGCACTGGGTGATGAGCGATCAAGTTCGCCTGCGCCAGATCCTGTTCAATCTGCTGGGCAACGCAGTGAAGTTCACCGAAACCACCAATGACCATCAAGGTGTTGTGCTGCTGCGCGCAGACCTTATCGGAACGGTCGAAAACGGCACTGCGACGGTAAAGTTCTCGATCATCGACAACGGCATCGGCATGTCCAAAAGCGCAATGACCACTTTGTTCAAACCGTTTACTCAGGCGGAAAGCTCTACCACCCGGAGGTTTGGCGGAACCGGTCTGGGGTTGTCAGTTTCCAAGAACCTCATCGACATTATGGACGGTGAGATTGGGGTCACGAGCATCAAGGACGAAGGATCAACTTTCACCGTGACGCTGACCTTTGTGGTTAACTTCAACTACCCCCCACCCATGGACGAACCCAGCTTGGAGGGTCTCCATATCCTGCTGATCAGCACCGATCCCCTGTTCCAGGACCACATCCCGCCCTACATTACCGGGCGCGACGGAACCTACGATATCGGCAGCGACCTGTCCGCCATCGAAGAAACCGTGACCACTGCCCAAGGTGAAGGCCGGTCCTTCGACATTGTGGTGTTCGGGCCCGATCAGGACCGCACCGCCGTCAATAAAATCATCAAGTTAATGCGGAAAAACGAGAACGCTAAACATCTGCGATACGTTGTCGTTCTCTCCGACCGCAAGGCCAAGAAGGGGCTGGTGCAGCCGGACATGGTGGTGGTCGACGCTCAACCCATGAACCGTTCCAGCTTCTATCGCGCACTTGGCATCGCCAGCGGTCGGGCCAGCCCCGACGTAGACTCCGCCTACAAACAGATGACGTCTGGACGGGTGCGCGCGCCGTCACCCGACGAGGCTGCCGCCCAGGGCCGCTTGATCATGATCGCCGAAGACAACCCCACCAACCAGGACGTCATCAAACGTCAATTGAATTCGCTGGGTTATGCCTGTGAAGCCTTTGACGACGGCGCTTTGGGGCTGGAAGGATGGAAATCCGGGCGCTACGCTCTGGTTCTGACGGACTGCCACATGCCCAACATGGACGGTTATGAGATGACCGGTGAGATCCGCAAACTGGAAGACAAGGCGGGTGGTACCGATCACATCCCTATTGTCGCCATCACCGCCAACGCGCTACAGGGCGAGGCCGACCGGTGTCTGGCCGCAGGCATGGACGATTACTTGTCCAAGCCATTGGAAATGTCCAAGTTGAAGCGGGCTCTGACGAAATGGATGTCGGTCGCCGGTGACGGCAAGGCACACGAAATACCGGAGGATACCCAAGACACGGACGGCGACGATGCGGAACAGGTGGTCGACACCACGTATCTGCGCGAATCGTTCGGTGACGACGACGACTTGATCAATGGCATTTTGAAGGATTTCGCCGCCCCGGCGCAGGACATTCAGGGCGAAATCGATACCGCGTATAATGCCAAACAGCCCACCGATCTCGGCGCGGCGGCACACAAGCTAAAATCATCGGCACGTGCCGTTGGTGCTCACAGTTTAGCGGACATATGTGCAGCTTTGGAAGACGCCGGTAAAGCGAAAAATTGGCACGAAGTGGAACAGCTACATCCAAAATTAGCACCTATTTGCGAGGAAGTTTTCGCGCATATTAGGAGCTTGTGAGAAATTAGATTCTCTCCTAACCGTCTGCGTAGGGTCATTAGCAGACATCGGGAGGAATTAGAGAAGAGAGAGAAAGAAGACCCCGGTTGCCGCCGACTTCGGGGGCGGCAAGGTCGGCGATGGTGGCGATCTCGGGCAGGTAGGGGTTGTGGCTGCGGACCAGCCAGAGGCGCGAAGCCCAGTCACCCAGGGCCACGATCCTTTCCCCACAGTGCGCCATGGTCGAGCGGACCAGATCGTCCAGCTTCTCCGGCGCCTCCTCGATCAGGAGGATCGGCCCGGCCTTGCCTACCTCGAAGAGCGGAATTTCAGGCCTCGAAGAGCGGAATTTCAGGGTAGCCGGTTTCGGTCATGACGGAAGTATAGAGTCTTTCCCCCCGCGTCGGCTTCCCCTAAACTCCGCGCCTTCGGAACCGCACCTTGCTGTACGATTGAGAGTTTGTCGATGATTCCACGCTATTCCCGCCCCGAGATGGCCGCCATCTGGGAGCCCGCCAACAAGTTCCGCATCTGGTTTCTGATCGAGGCCCACGCCTGCGACGCCCAGGCTGAATTGGGGGTGATCCCCAAGGATGCCGCCAAGGTGGTGTGGGAGAAGGGCGACAAGCCCTATACGCCGGAGCGCATCGCGCGCATCGACGAGATCGAGCTCGAGACCAAGCACGACGTTATCGCCTTTACCACAGAGCTGGCCGAACGGATGGGCGAGCCATCGCGCTTTGTCCACCAGGGCATGACCTCATCCGACGTGCTGGATACCTGCCTCGCGGTGCAGATGACCCAGGCCGCCGAGATCCTGCTTTCCGACATGGACCGGGTCCTGGCGGCGCTGGAAAAGCGCGCCTTCGAGACCAAGGACATGATCTGCATGGGCCGCAGCCACGGCATCCATGCCGAGCCTACCACCATGGGCCTCAAGTTCGCCCGCTTCCATGCCGAGTTCCAGCGCGGCAAGGTGCGACTCCAGCGAGCCCGGGACGAGATCGCCACCTGCGCCATATCGGGCGCCGTCGGCACCTTCGCCAACATCGATCCCCGGGTCGAGAAACACGTGGCCGGGAAACTGGGCCTGACGCCGGAGCCGGTGTCGACCCAGGTCATCCCGCGCGACCGCCACGCGGCCTTTTTTGCCGCGCTCGGCATCATCGCCAGTTCCATGGAGAACGTTGCCGTCGAGGTCCGTCACCTGCAACGCACCGAGGTCCGGGAGGCCCAGGAGTACTTCGCCCCGGGCCAGAAGGGGTCGTCGGCCATGCCGCACAAGCGCAACCCGATCCTGACCGAGAACCTGACCGGGCTGGCGCGTATCGTCCGCTCGGCGGTGACGCCGGCGTTGGAGAACGTGGCCCTGTGGCACGAGCGCGACATCTCGCATTCGTCGGTCGAACGCATGATCGGTCCCGATGCCACGGTGACGCTGGACTTCGCCCTGGACCGACTGGCGGGGCTGATCGAGAAGCTGGTGGTGTACCCCGAGAACATGATGGACCATCTGAACGCTTTCGGCGGTATCCACGACGCCCAACGGGTTCTGCTGTTCCTGACCCAGAAGGGCGCCAGCCGCGAGGACGCCTACAGGATCGTCCAGCGCAACGCCATGCGGGTCTGGAAGAGCTTCGGTATCGACCCCGACAACCCGAGCCAGGAGGCGGAACTGGACGACCTCGACCGCGAGGCGGCGGAGCACGACAACCGGCTGTTCTTCTTCCTATCCAAGGACGAAGCGTTGGGGGACTTGCTGACGGCCGACGACCTGAAGGGTCTGTTGAAGGTCGATTCCGCCAGCTACCACACCCGGCATGTCGACGATATCTTCAGGCGGGTCTTCGGCCGGAACTGATCAGTCCCCGACCCGCGCGTGATCCGCCGCCAGCGCGGCGGGGAACTCGGCTTCGATCCGGCGCCGCGCCTCGTTCGTCAGGACGACCACCTGCTGGGTCACCTCGTCCAAGGTGACGCCCGGTCCCTTGACGTCCGCGAAGACCTTTGCCGTCAGGTCGGCGTCCGACTTCGCCTCCATGCCGGCCAGGACGAGGTCCGTCGCGTAGTCGGCTGCGGCCTTGCCGGTCAACCCCTTGCGCCCGGCAGCCCACAGGCCCAGAAGTCTGTTGCGTCGGGAGCGGATCTTGAAGTCGAACTCCTGGCGCAGCTTATAGCGCGCCTCCTCGCTCTTTTCCTTGTCATCCATGATATCTTTGGAAAGCTGAAGCATGGGGTGGAGCTTACCCCATTTCCCCGTTCCGTGTTAGAGGTTGTGTCATGTGCACCGTCGTCATCCTCAACCGTCCTGGCCACGACTGGCCGGTGCTGATCGCCGCCAATCGCGATGAGATGGTGGGCCGTTCGTGGCGAAGCCCGGCCCGCCATTGGCCGGATCGGGTCGAGGTCACGGCGGGACTTGACGAGGTGGCGGGCGGAACTTGGCTCGGCCTCAACGACTGGGGCGTGGCGGCCGGTGTGATGAACCGGGTCGGCACCCTGGGGTCCAAGGAAGGCTTTCGCTCCCGCGGTGAGTTGCCGCTGGAGGCACTCGACCACGCCGAGGCCCAGGTGGCGATCGAGGCCTTGTCCCATCTGAACACCGCAGCTTGGCGGCCTTTCAACATGGTGATTGCGGACCCGCGCACCGCTTTCTGGCTGAGATCAGACAGCGGGGCGGTAAAGGTCGAGAGATTGCCGCCGGGGCTCTCCATGGTCACGGCGTACGACCGCAACGATTTGAGTTCCCCCCGCATCCGCCGCTACCTGCCACTGTTCGAGGCGGCCTCCGTTCCAGATCCCGAGGGCGGCGATTGGAGCGCTTGGCAGGCACTGTTGGCCCGGCGGGATTTCGAGGCGGATGCCGATCGACGGAATGCCATGTGCGTGGAGACCGAAGAGGGCTTCGCGACCGTGTCCTCATCGCTCATCGCCCTGCCGGCCCCTGGACGGCCCGGGGCAGTGCCCGTCTGGCTATTCGCCCCCGGCCGCCCGGGAGAGGCTGCCTACGGGGCCGTCAAATCGTAATCGTTGGCGCCGTTGTGCAAGCGGCGTACAATTGCTATGAAGTGTACCGCTGTGCGCGATATGCGCGCCTTTCGTTTCGGAGTCGACCCATGGGCAGACGCAGGCAGGTGTATGAGGGCAAGGCTAAGGTCCTCTTTGAAGGGCCGGAGCCCGGAACTCTGGTCCAGCATTTCAAGGACGACGCCACCGTGCGCCATCGGCGCGGCGCCGGGATCATCACCGGCAAGGGTGTGATCAACAACCGCATCTCCGAACACCTGATGCTGCGCCTGGGCGAGATCGGCATCCCGACCCATTTCCTGCGCCGCCTCAACATGCGCGAGCAGTTGATCCGCGAGGTCGAGATCATCCCCGTCGAGGTGGTGATGCGCAACGTCGTCGCCGGCTCGCTGGCCGAGCGGTTAGGGCTCGCCGAAGGCACGCCTCTGCCGCGCTCTGTGGTCGAGTTCTACTACAAGTCGAACGAACTCAACGACCCCATGGTGACCGAGGAGCACATCACCGCCTTTGGTTGGGCGACACCGCAGGAGATCGACGAGATCATCGCCTTGAGCCTGCGCATCAACGACTTTCTGGCCGGGCTCTTCTACGGCATCGGCATCCGGCTGGTGGACTTCCGGCTCGAGTTTGGCCGTCTGTGGGAGAACGATCTTCTGCGCATCATCCTGGCCGACGAGATCAGCCCCGACAACTGCCGGCTTTGGGACATCGACACCAACGAGAAGCTGGACAAGGATCGCTACCGCCGCGACCTGGGAGCGGTCGAGGAAGCCTACCAGGAGGTAGCGCGGCGCCTCGGAATTCTGCCCGAAAGCGGCCCTTCGGATATGAAGGGCCCCGAGGTGATGCAGTAGCCTCCGCTGATAAGGGGAACAGTCAGAGCATGTCATCACGTGCCTTTCGCCACGGCATTTCCATCGTCGTTGGCTTTCGCGACGATTCCGTGGACTACGAAGTCATCAACTGGTCGCAGACCGGCATGCTGGTGCGCTACGACGGGACGCTGTGCTCGGGCGACATCGGCTTCCTGGATCGGGTGAGAACGGTGGGGGAGGACGGCTTTCAGCCCGTGAATCCACGCCGATTCTACGTCATACGCCAGGGCGCCGGGGAAATGGCCATCGACTTCGCCCTCTCCACCTGAGGCAAGACCTTCGGTCTTAGCGAATCTTCCGACTGAAGCCAGCTGCCTGGAAGCCAAGTCTCCAGCGGGCCCTCGGGCGCGCCGCGGCCAAGGTCAAAACCGCGTCACGCGCCATTTTCCTCACATGTCGCTCAATTCGGCTTGGACCCAGTGACGGTGATCGACATAACGTGCAAATCGCGTGATGCGGCGTCGGCAAGTTGATCCTTGTCCGCATATTGGGACAAAACCTGTTCAGGAACATCAATACGTCGCGCTTTCATCACTTTAACGTTTTGAAAGCCGGTATCGGCAATGATGCCGAGGTAATCATCCATGGGAATTGCACCGGCAACACAGCCGACAAAAAGCGCTGTAACCTCTTGCGTCCAGTCAGGCAAGAGGGACGACGATACGATGTCGGAAATGCAGAACTTTGCGCCGGGCTTCAAAACCCGATGTATTTCGGTGAAGGCGGCCCGCTTGTCGGGGACCAGGTTCAGCACGCAGTTGGAAATCACCACGTCAATGCGGTCCTGTTCGATCGGCAGATTCTCTAACTCTCCCAGCCGGAATTCGACGTTGTCGTAGCCGAGCTTTTTGCAGTTCAAACGCGCCTTGGAGATCATTTCCGGCGTCATGTCGACGCCGATCACGGACCCGGACTCACCGGTTTCATGACGTGCGATGAATGCATCGTTTCCGGCTCCTGACCCAAGATCGAGAACCGTGTCGCCAGCCCGGATTCCGGCATGCTCGACAGGGAGGCCGCAGCCCAGTCCAAGGTCGGCGTCAGCCACATGTCCCGCCACACGGTCGTAGGCTTCCCCGATCATATTGATGCCGCTTTCGTTTGGCCCGCAGCCGCAGGCTCCGCGGGTGGCGATTTCGGCGTATTTGTCCCTTACGTTTTTCCGGACATTTTTGTTGGAACTTGGCATGATGTGTCCTTCTCCGAAGGCCGGCGGCAGCTTTCAATAGAAGCGAACAGCTTCGATACACGGTCGCTGAGCCTCATCATTTCCGCGTGATTGATGTGGTAACACGATAGCGGTGTCAGTGCCGATTGGATTTTCCCCAGAAGTGCCGAAGTAAAATCCCCCAGTTTGGGTTTCCGGGGGTCTGCTATGACAGCCTTGGCTGTGGGGGCTGTGTGTTGCCGACACGCCTCGAAAGCCCTCCCCGCGCGAGAGTCTGCTCCAGAAGTACGGAAGGTTCTGGACAAGACTTAAATATATCCGTTACACCAACATTAGAAGAAAAGGAACTACAGTGAACCTAGAACGCATTGGTAAGGTCCTGCTCGCTCTTGGTTTTCTGGCTTTCGTCGGCGCTGCGGCTTGGTGGTATCTGTTCTTCGAGCAGGTGTTTGGCAAGGACGTAAAGATAGCCCGGGACTGCTTCTACCAAACGAGCGACGCCTGCGCCGCGGGTGGCAAGATCCTCGAATACATGGCCGACATCCCGCCCTATGACCCCATTGCGCTGTGGACGGCCTGCGGCCTGGCGGCACTCGGCGTCCTCGCCCTGGCGGCCGCTCCCACGGACAAGGACTAAAGAAACTCCCGGATCAGGGCCGCCGCCTCCTTCAGCCCAAGGCGTATCACCTCGACGTCTTCGGGGAAGGCCGTGGCCAGACGCGACGGCAGGGCGCGATCCAGCATGACGAACACCCCGTGATCGGAACCGCGCCGGATCAGGCGGCCGTAGGCTTGCTTGAGCTTGAGCCGCGTCAGCGCCTCCTCGTAGGCCCGTCCCCCCAGCGCCGCGCGCCGGGACTTGAACAGGATGTCGGGCCGCGGCCAGGGAACTCGGTCGAAAACAATGAGCCGGAGTGAGCGCCCCGGCACGTCGACGCCGTCGCGCACCGCATCGGTGCCGAGGAGACAGGTGTTCTCCTCGGCGCGGAAGATGTCGATCAGGGTTCCGGTGTCGAGCTCGTCCACATGCTGGGCCAGCAGCGTCAGTCCCGCCTCGTCCAGAACCGGGGCGATGCGCCCGTAGACCGCTTTCAGGCGCTGGATGGCCGTGAACAGACCCAGCGCCCCGCCGCCCGAAGCCAGGAACAGCTCGCGGAACGCCGCCGCCACCTGCTCGGGGACGTTGCGGTTGACGTCGGTCACCACCAGGACCCGGGTTTGGGCCGCGTAATCGAAGGGTGAGGCCACGCTTTGGCAATGGACCTGGGCGTTCACGTGCGCCACCCCGGTGCGCAGGCGCGCCGCGTCCCAGTTGCCCGCGTCCGTTTCCGGGCCGTGGGCGCGCAGGGTCGCCGAGGTGATCAGCGCCCCGTGGGCGGGCTCCAGCACGGCGGCCGCGAAGGGGCGTGTCGGGTCGACCCAGTGGCGGTGCAGACCGAGGTCGAAATCGTGCCCGGCGATCCGTTCGACCCCGAACCAGTCGATGAAGTCCTCCGGCACCTCCTCGTGGAAGGCGCGGAGCATGGACCGCCAGCCTTCGACCTGCATCAAGCCGCGCCGTTCCAGGGTCCGGCAGACGGACTCGATGCGCATGCGCGACGCACTGTCGAGCTCCGCGGCCTCGCGGTCGAGCACTCCGGTAAGGGCCCGGATGAGCACCCGGAGCGGCCCCGACAGGCGGTCCAGGGCCACGTCCAGCGCGTCCCCGGCTTCCACCAAGCCTTCCACCGGCGGCCGGGTCGGGGTTTCCAGGTTGTAGGGCGAGGCCGCATCGTCCGAGCGGGCGTAGACCTGCTGGCGCACGCGGGCCAGGAACCCTTCCGCCGGTCCCACCGGCGTGCCGCCCCGCATGCGCGCGTGCCAGCCGGGACCGGGCAGCGCCCGGGCGGCCCGAAGGGCCTCGTCCAGCGCCTCCATGGCCTTCGGGTCGTCCGCCAGCAGGTCCTCGGCCCGGGCCTTGAGGCCGCGCGAGCGGGAACGGGCTCCTTCCTCGGCGCCCAAGAGCCAGCGCCTGAGATCCGCAGTCTCCATTCCCGTCAGATGGGCCGAGAAGGCGGCATCCGCGGCGTCGAAGACGTGGTGGCCTTCGTCGAAGACGTAGCGGGTCGGCAGCATGCCCTCCTCGCCGCCACCCAGCGCCGCCTGCACCATGACCAGCGCATGGTTGGCGACCACGATCTCGGCCCGGCGGGCACGGCGCACCGTCTTTTCAATGAAGCATTTACGGTAGTGCGTACAGGCCGAATAGATGCATTCGCCACGGGTGTCGGTGAGATCCGTGGTCAGCGACCGGCCCAGCAGATCGGCCAGCCAGGCCGGGAAGTCTCCGCCCACCATGTCGCCGTCCCGCGTCGCCGCCGCCCAGCGCGCCATCAGGCCGAGCGCCACCGCACCCGTGCCCTCAGTCACCGGAAGACGGTTTACCGCTTCCTCCAGGTTCAACAGGCAGAGGTGGTTCTCCCGCCCCTTGCGCACCACGGCGCGGCGCGCCTTTTCGACTGGGTCCGGCCACAGGCGGTCCAGTTCGGCATCCAACTGGCGCTGCAGGTTGCGGGTGAAGGTGCTGATCCAGACCGGCCCCTTATTCTTCTCCGCCCAAACGCTGGCCGGGGCGATGTAACCCAGCGTCTTGCCGACCCCGGTCCCGGCCTCGGCAAGGACGATGTTGGGCTCGCCCGCCTTGTCCCGTGGCCGGAAGGCGGCGCTGGCAGCCGCGGCGTATTCGGCCTGCTGTGGCCGTTTCTCGGCGTCTCCGCCCAGGAGCTTGACCAGGCGGGCCCGGGCCTCGACCGGCTCCACCGGCCATTGCCCGTCCGGGGGTTCCGGGTTGAAGTCGGCCCATTCACCGAGCCGGTTCCAGACCCGGAACCCTTCGGTCATGGTTTGGGAATGGGGCGTGTCCCCGGCCCTCAACACGCCCAGTACCAGCGGCCCCCAGGGCCAGCCGCCCTGGGCCATGGTCCAGGCGACCCGCTTGGCTTCCTGGTCCCGGGCGACTTCGGCCAGCAGTGTCCCGGCCGCTCCGTGCAGCGTCACCGCCTCCTCCTCGTGGGTTCCCGGCATGGGCAGATCCAGGGCCGCCGCCAGGCCGCGCGGCGTCGGCAGGCAGAAGACGGCGGGGCGGACGAAGGCAAACAGCTCCAGCAGGTCGAGGGCCCGAAACACGCCCCCGCCCAGCCGCTTGGCCGTCGCCTTGGCATGGCAGACCAGCGGCAGGCGTTGTCCGCCCAGGCGCCGCTTGGCCTCAGTCAACGGCACCGTCTCCACCTCGCCATCGGAAGAGATCCACACCGCATCCCGCACCCCGGCCACTAAGGCCGGTGCTTCAATCCTTCGCAGGGTCAGGGGGGGTGTGTCATGCATAGGCGGGAGTATAGGTGGGAACCCACCGCCGGAACAGAAATGCTGTTTCCGGCCTCGGGAAACAGATATCCCGGTCCCATGTTGAGGGTCGGGGGATTGGAACAGCCTGGAATCGGACCCATCGACCTGGAGATCGCGCCGGGCGAATGCGTGGTTGTGTCGGGACCCTCGGGAGCCGGTAAGTCTCTGCTGCGGGCAGGCTCCAACACGATGGGGTTCTCATTGCCGTGCTGGGAGCATCCCTCCGCCTCACCGACGAGCGTCACCGCCTGAGACTGGATCGCTTGACCTGAGACTTCCTCCGGGGCTCAGAAGTCTGCTAAGGTGATGCCCTCGTTGTTTTTCGTGGCTTTTTTCAGAGGGTCTCCGGAGCCGTGACGCTGCAGTTGTCTAATGTCGAACCGCTCACCGATCTCGCCGAGCACTTTATGGAGTGCGGCAAACTTGGCCGTTATCTGACCGTCTTCGACGAGAGCCGCTTCGTCATCACCGACGATTTCAGGGAAGGGCACAAGGTCGAGACTCAGGCGGCGGCCATGGCCACCATCTGCTCCAAGGACGTCCTGGTCGCACAAGCCGCGCTGGTTCCCCTCGGGCGATCGGCGGATGCGGGAGACTCGCAAAAGAGGGCCCGTTTCGAGGAATTGTTCCACCTCATCGAGGACCAGGCGCTTTCGACCGAGGTGCGCGAGGCGGCGAACCTGATGGTCGAATCGGGGTTCCGCATGGCCCGCATCAAGGCGTTGGAGGCGGAACTCGGCGGCAAGATCAGCCCGGCCCGCAAGCGCTACCTGTCCTTTCTGGTCATCGTACGCAATCTGACGGAGGATAAGGTCTCTCCGGCCGGGTTCCGCGACGAATTCCTGGATTTCACCCACAGTGTCGCCGGTAAGCTGGATTTTGGCATCTACAGCTTCTGCCTCGACCGCATCTTCGGCAACACGCGGGTTCCTTTGTCCGCCAAGCAGCTCCTAGTCGAAGAGATGGTCAAGTATCCGCCACTGATCCGGCGTGAGCTTCTGACCAACATCCTGGTCACCAACGGCCAGCAGGTGGAATTGTGCGATTTCGTCCAGTCAGCCATTCGCGGTGAGTTGGACGAAACCGTGGCCATGGAGATCTATCTTCTGGAACAGCTGAAACAGTCGCGACTGTCGATCACCCAGATCGAGGACATGCTGATGACCAGCGGCGGGGCCCTGGCCTGATACCAAGGTGCGGTGATAAGGACTCATAGAGACGACTTCCCCTGATTTTTGGCTAGGAGCGCGCATCGAAGCGATGTGAGGCATCGGGAGATGCGTGCGACGCGGTCCAAAAGTCAGG
>PIVK01000031.1 GCA_003354135.1 Rhodospirillales bacterium | reverse complement strand
GCGTTAGAGGACGAAACTGAGCCGGGTTCCGCGGAACTTTTCTTCCCCGGCGATGACCCGGGCGTTGGTCTCGTAGGTCGAGATGGCTTTTTTCAACAGTCCCGCGAACCCACTCGCCCCCCGGGCACTGGCCCGGCCGTCCGCTTCGGACTGCGTCATGTCGGCCTTGAGGACTGTGGCGAAGGTCTCGGAGTTGATGTCGACCCGGGCGAGATGGATTGGCTGGCGGTGTTCCGGTTCCCTCTGTTCTTCTCCGTCATCCCGGAAATCGTCGAACAGGAACCCGGATTCGCTGTTGGTGACGTTGACGCCACCGTTGAGCCCGTCAATGGGGGCGCCGTCCGAACTGGATAAGCCGCGCACGGGAGAAGCCGGGCGGCTCGTGCTTTGTGCGGCTGCCGCCTGTGTTGCTATTGCTGCCCGTATGACCTGTGCCATGGTTTTCCGTTCTAACCCAAGACCTCACGCGTAGACCGCGCGCACTTTGCTCGCTTATACCACACCATACTATAGTATGAGGGAGGAAGCCCGGTAGGTCAACGATTTCTTAACCATACGGACGGTATGGGAATTCCTCTTGGCGAGCCCAAAATCATTCCCACGGCCCTAGATGCACGATCGGAATAGGCCGAGTCCCTTCGTGACGCAGTAAGACGAGTGTGATGGATCCAGAAGCTCGAAAACGCTTGCCTCATAATGATTACGAACTTCGGATTCTGGACATTAATCTGTTTCGACAAATTCCTTGATGAAGGCAATGATCTCAGCGCCCACGGACGCCACGAAGAGATCGTTATGGCCGTATCCGGGGAACCAGGCGCCCCGCTTGGGCTCGCGGGCCAGTTCGAAAATCCGCCGTCCAAACTCGACCGGCACGGTGCGGTCCGCCTCTCCGTGCACCACAAGCACCGGTGCCTTGATATGCCCGATCTTCGCCGCCGAGTCGTAGCGCTCACGCAGCAACTTTCGGGCCGGAAGGTAGAAGTAGTGATGCTGTGCCACATCACCCAACGATGTGAACGGCGCCTCCAGCACCACCCCTCCGACCGGTTCCGTTCGCGCCGCCTCCCAAGCCAGATGCACGGCGACACCGCTGCCCAAGGATTCACCGTAAAGAACGGTTTCCCGGCGGGACACCCCCCTCTCCGCCAAGAAGGCGAGGGCAGCGTGTCCGTCCTGGTAGAGCCCTTCTTCCGTGGGATCGCCTGCATTACCCCCATACCCCCGGTACTCGACCAAAAGAACCCCGATCCCTGCGTCCATGAAGGCGCGGGCCTTGAACCCCCGGACCTCGATGTTCCCGGCATTGCCATGGAAAAACGCAATTGTCGGCTGACCATCCCGGGCTGCGGAATACCAGCTCAAGAGTTCGAGCCCATCTTCCGTTCGAAGGGTCACGGCCTCCATACCGGCAACCCCTCCTCGCTGCATGGACGGAGGCGAAGGATCCGGGGAGTAGATCATCTTGCGCTGAATAACGAACAAGAAGCCGGTAAGGACCACGTAGAGAACGAGGACCGTGACTAGGACCTTGCCGATCTCATCCACGCCGGTTCCCCTATCAAAAAAAATGCCCGCTTAACGGGACAAGCTTAGCCCAAGTCGCGATGAGGGTATAGCGAAGCCCTCCACCATGATCTTGGCAAACACCCTGATCAGGGACAGTCGGAATCGGTCCGAAGTTTGTCCTTGCGGATATCGGATACTCTAGCTGATTTCGTCCCGCATGGCATACCAGTCCCCATCCGGCGATAGGCACGCCGTGCCGTCGCCCGACTGCACCCCCCGCGACACGGCAACCGTGGAGCGGTAGTTGCGGCAGTACATGCCCGTCTGGGTGCGGAAAGACCTTGTCGGGCGAATGACGCCGCTGGCCCCCGTCTTCGGATTGGACCAGTTCTGCATCGAACCGTCTGGCGACGTGCTCAAGGCTTCGCGGGCCGTATCATCGTAGAGTGTCCAGTCGGACTGCTCCAAATACTGCGCGACGGTATAGCCCGACGCTCCGCCGACAATGGTGCCGGAAGCGATAAACAGAGCTTGGCCAAGGCCTCCGCCGAATTGAGCGCCGATCAACCCACCGGTTGCAGCCCCCACAGCGAAACCAATCATCGCACCGGGATTGATGCGCGGGTTGTCAGACCCCACACAGGCGGCAAGGGATAAGGCTAATGCGACAACCACGACCTTCTTCATGGCGTTCTCCTTCGTAGGTCATATTCTTATGACAGACAGAATCCCAAGTATACCCGAATCGGGCCCTTTATGGTAGCCCGATACGAGAGAAAGAAAAAAACGGAATTTTTTTCAACAGCTTATGGGACGGGAGCGGGCGGCAATCGCGAGTCGCCAGGGATATAGGACCAGGGATACGGTTCGCTCCGTTGGCTTCCTCCCGACATCGTCGGCCCGCAGGTGTATTCCGCACTGATCGGGTTGAACAGCTGGCAATTCAGGACCGTCTGGCGACGAAACTTCGCATTTTTCCCGTACTTGGCACACTCGGCTTCGGCCATCCTCCGGACTTGTTTCGGTGTCGCCGTGTGGATGTTGTAGCAGACCGTAACCTCGGAGATGTTCTCGGGTTCTCGACCGAACCCCGCCGCCGTACGGTTGAATTCATTCGGCCTGTAGATGTAAGGGTCGGGCAACGCGGAACATCCTGTGACGGTAATCAGCAGGACCGCGAAAAACAAGACTTGGCGACATCTCATCATCCTCCCTTCATATCCGGTTTCGCGCTTCTCGACAACGCGCATCCCGCCCCCATGCTTGTACTTCGATGCGGGAATGGCCATGATCCCACTTATCGGTCCCGTTAGAGCAGGAGTTTTTCCAATGAATGCCCCCGTGGAGCCTCTCGTTATCGGCATCTCCGGCGCGTCCGGGGCCATATTCGGAGTCGAGCTTCTGAAGGCGTTGCGCTCCCTGGACCTGCCCGCCCATGCGGTGATCAGCGCCGCGGCAGCGCGGACTCTCGCCGTGGAAACCGACCTCACCGTCAAGGATGTGGAAGAACTGGCTGACGTCACCTATGCCCCGGACGACATCGGTGCGGCAATCGCCAGCGGGTCCTTCCTGACACGTGGAATGATCGTCGCACCCTGCTCCATCAAGACCCTTTCCGGGATCACCAACGGATATGCGGACACCCTTCTCGTCCGGGCGGCCGACGTGACCCTTAAGGAACGGCGTCCCCTGGTCCTTCTGGTCCGCGAAACGCCGCTTCACAAAGGCCATCTCGACCTGATGGCCCGTGCGGCGGACCTGGGAGCCATTATCCTGCCTCCGGTGCCGGCATTCTATCATCGCCCGCAGACCATCACCGATCTGGTACACCAGGTCTTGGGTAAGGCCCTGGACCATGTGGGCGTCGAACACGACTTGTTCCAACGGTGGTCCGGCGGCTGAATGGCCTCTACGCCTGGGGCGGATCGTGACGAATCGGAGCCGTAAGATGGTTCGGATTTATCGCGCTAATCCGCTGTATCCTCTTGAAATATATGTCGATCGTGCTCTGGGAGGCGCTCAGTCCCCTTTGGCAAGGACGATGAGGTCACAGACCTCCCGCACGGCCCCTTCCCCGCCCCGCTTGTCCGTCACGTAGAGTGCCGCCTCCTGGACCGCGGGCACGGCGTCCGCCACCGTCATCGGCAGACCGATGGCATCCATCAGCGGGAGATCGTTGAGGTCGTCTCCCATATGGGCAACCTCGGCCAGGGGGATGCCGAGCCGGGCGAGGATCCCGTTCAGGGTCCCCAGTTTGTCCCCAACGCCCACATGGACCTCGTCGATCCCCAGGACGTTGCCGCGGTGGGTGATGGACGGGGTTTCGCTGGCCGAAATGATGGCAATCTCGACGCCGGCCTTGCGGGCCAGCTTCATGCCCATGCCGTCCTTGGCGTTGAACTTACGGAGTTGGCTGCCGTCGTCGGCATAGTAAAGGCCGCCATCCGTCAGCACGCCGTCCACATCCAGCGTCAATAGCCGGATCCCCTTGAGTCTGGCCGTCAGCTTCTCGCGGGTGAGCTTGGTCTTCCCCGGCAAAGTCCCCTCCTTAGGTCCTGGGTTCACGGGCGGCGGTCACCGGTGAACAGGCGCTCAGTCGGATCAAAGTCGATGGCTGGAACGCGAAAGACCGCTCAGCCCGTGGGTTTCATGGGCATCAGCAGGTTCTCGGCGATCCGTCCGCCCTTGAGGTGGGTTTCGAAGATATCGTCCATATCCTGAGTGTTCTTGACCGAATACCAAGTCCCTTCGGGATAGACGACGACCGCCGGCCCACGATCGCAGACACCGAGGCATGACGAAGGATTGATGTGCACGCCTCCCAATTCGGCGTCCTTCACCTTTTCTCTAAGGTAGTTGGCAAGGTCGACGGAACCGGCCTGGCCGCAGCTCGGGTGAGGCACCCCTGGGGGCCTTGTCGTCGTGCAGGCAAAAACATGGTATTTATAGATCGGGTCGGACATATCTTGGGTCCCTTCTCTTTTTCTGCCGGAACGGCTGCTGTTTAGGTGCACTGGCGTTAACTTGGAGGCCCAAACATCTCACGCCTTGAACAAGGCGCACCGATGGGCATAATGTCGATTGAATACGCACATATACAATGGTGTTACGCGCATGCACAATGTTCTCCAGTGCGAAGCGGACCAGCCCGAATCGGAGTTCCGGAACGGCAGATACTTCGTACCCGAGATTGAGACCATGGGCCGTGAGGCGATCTCGGCCCTGCAATTAAAGAAACTCCGGAGAATTCTCCACCACGCTTATGACAACGTGGCTCATTACCAACGGGGGTTTAATGCAGCCGGGGTATCGCCCCATGACCTTCGTACCCTCGACGATTTAGCACGCTTCCCCTTCACGACCAAGGATGATCTGCGGGATAATTATCCGTTCGGCCTGTTCGCCGTGCCGCGCCGGGAGCTCCGGCGCATCCAGGCATCATCGGGGACCACCGGTAAGCCCATCGTCGTCGGCTATACCAAGGAGGACCTGGACATTTGGGCCTCTCTCATGGCCCGGTGCCTGGTGGCAGCCGGCGTCGAGCCGGGGGATATGGTCCACAACGCACTCGGATACGGCCTGTTTACCGGGGGGCTTGGTTTTCATCAGGGCGCAGAACTGCTCGGCTGCGCCATAACCCCCGCTTCTTGCGGAGCAACGGAGCGACAGATGATCCTTATTGAGGATCTGGAGGCGCGTGTCCTTTGCGCCACGCCATCCTATGCCCTGTATCTTGCGGAAGCCGCGGAACGCCAGGGGGTCGATTTCCGCAGGCTGCCTCTTTCCATCGGGATCTTCGGTGCCGAGCCCTGGAGCCTTTCCCTACGCGACTTACTCCAGAACCGTCTCGGAATCATGGCCATAGACCTTTATGGACTGAGCGAGATCACCGGTCCCGGCGTTGCCGTCGAATGCAAGGAGGCTCAGAATGGCCTCCATGGCTGGGAAGACTGTTTCCTGTTCGAAGTGATCGATCCCGAAACGGAGGCTCGCCTCCCGTTTGGTGAAACGGGGGAACTGGTCATCACGACGCTGGCGAAGTGGGCGCAACCCATGATCCGCTACCGAACCCGAGACATTACGCGCCTCGACCCTACGCCCTGCACCTGCGGACGCACCCACGTTCGTCTCATGCGCATTACCGGCCGTAGTGACGACATGCTGATCATCCGAGGCGTCAATGTCTACCCGTCCCAGATTGAGGCATTGCTGATCGGGCAGCCGGGGATCGAGCCTTATTATCAGCTCATCGTCGAACGCGAGGGGGCCATGGACACCCTGACCATAGATGTGGAGGCAACGCCGGGCACTCCCGAGGACCGGTTCGACGAGATCGCGCGCGGCCTGGAACGCCATATCCGGTCCAGCATCGGCCTCAGCTGCCACACTCGGGTCCTGGAACACCGCCGCGTGCCCCGCTCCCACGGCAAGGCGGTTCGTGTCAGGGACCTACGCCCGAAGCCGTAGATTCAAAATAGATTTTCCGAGAGAGAATAGGCCTGCTGCGAAAGTGCGCATATGAAGGTCATTGGCGCCGGATGCGTTTGGCCCCCACCGTATCCCGCTCGGCATCCCATCTTCGGACTGACGATCCCAGCGGTGATGTTGATGTTATCGAGGAAGGCTTCGGCGGGTGTCCCGGCCGAAAGCTTCCAGAGCAACCTTCCCAGGAAATGCTAATCCTCGTTTTCCTCCCATTCATCCAGGTACTCGCTGGGAATGGGAGGGCGGTCCCGTTTCGAAATTCTGGATTTGCGGCCGGTCAGGAAGACGTAGAGCCCGGCCAGACCCAGCAACACGGCACCTGCTCCACCGAGGCCGATCCATATCCATATCGTCTTGTTGCCCGCTTCCGGCTTTTCCGCCGCCCGACCCGACCGGCGGACATCAGACTCCCGTTTCCCGGCCCGACCGGCAAGGCCCGGTCTGATTCTCCCTCCGGCAATCGCGAGGGGCTTTCCCTGCCGCGGCTTCTCGAAGCGTGCGTCACCGAAGCAAACTCGTCCGACGCCGCCTTGGAGGACCCTGCCGAGATCCCCCAGATCCGCCGCCGTGAACTCACCCGTCCGCGACAAGTAGGGTAGGGTGAGGGGCTCGGCGCTTTCTGATTCCGGCAGAAAACGGAACTTGAGGTTGTCGGTTCGTCCGTCGTGATCGAAATCGACGG
The DNA here is from genome assembly GCA_003354135.1 of Rhodospirillales bacterium. Taxonomy (GTDB): domain Bacteria; phylum Pseudomonadota; class Alphaproteobacteria; order Rhodospirillales; family GLO-3; genus GLO-3. The sequence goes on along the minus strand of PIVK01000031.1, from coordinate 26,414 downwards.
TGTAGATCCGGTCCAGCCAGTAAGCCCCTCCCCTGAAGTTAAGCCAGACAGAGGTCCAGACATCCTCGATCTTCAGGTCGCAGGCGGCGGGCGACGACACGAAGGCTCCACGCCCCCCTTTCCGATAGTCCTGGGCACCCTCTCCGCGCGGCCGACCGGAGAAGTCCGGCAACCTACGGCCCGACCACTCATCCACGGTCTCCCGGCAGTTTCCGAACGATGTCGTCAGGATTACGGTCTCCGTCGCCGTATCGACGCCGACTATCGGAGCCTCGCCCAATCGTGCGGCCCGGCCGATAAGGTCATCGCACCCTGCATCGCCTGCCGATGCCGCAACGGAAACGACTGTCGCGGCGACGGCCACCGGTCCGAGAACTGAAATGTGGAAACGGAAACACCGCAACACCAGAAACGCCGCATCCTTCCAGGCTGACGTCTTTCCAAGGTATTCTCAGAAAACCTTACCGGGAATATCTTACCATACCGCCGCCACGGAAACCCCGCCCAAAAGGACAAGGGCCGGCGGGATATCCCGCCGGCCCTTGCCGGAAAAACCGTTTCGGCACGGATCAGCCGTGCAGCTTATCGTACTTGGCCAGGAGCTCATCTTTAGTCTCCTTGTTGTCCGGGTCGGGAATGATGCAGTCGACCGGGCAGACCAGGATGCACTGGGGCTCGTCCTCGGCGCCGACACACTCGGTGCAACGCACGGTTTCGATTTCGTAGATGATGTCGCCCTCGCTGATGGCTTCGTTGGGGCAAACAGGCACACAGGCGTCGCAGTTGGTGCACTCGTCCGTAATCGTCAAGGCCATGGGTAAGAACTCCGAGTTTCAAATCGTCAAATTTCGCTCGCCTTGGAGCCGGCGATCATCCCGTATTTGGGGGCGGTGGGCGCCAAGACGGCCCATGCATAGCCGCAAACGGTGTCGCAGGCAACCCGCGATGAAGTCAGAGCCCGGACGCAGGTCACCGCATCTGCGGAGTCATTCCTCTTCATCCGCGTCCTCTTCCTCGTCGGTGTAGGGAAAGTGGCCTTCCCCCGACGGAAACCGCATTCGATAAAACGACTGGTCACCGGTTTGGAGTTCTCCGTCCCGGCACCGCTCCAGCGTTGTTTCGATGACATCTTTCACCAGATCGTTGGTGAGATGGCGCAGGAACGCAGGGTTTTCAATGAAACGGCGGTCGAAGATTATGGTGTTGAGGACCTGGTGGTGCCTACCGACGAAGGTGAGCAGCATGTTGGCAAAGTCCTTCTTCGTCAGGTGAGTCGGCAGCAGGGCCATGGTCTCCTTGAGCACCAGGAACACCATATTGGGCCTGGCCTGGGTCCGCGGATCCTTCTCGAGCACGTCCACCACGTCGGAGAAATAGGCCGAACGGTCTTTCGGCAGGTTCGCCAGGGCCGGGCCGATAATCTTCCGGTGCAGCATCATCGTCTAGCGCCTTAATATCGTTTCCGTTAGTGCCCCCCAATAGCTGGCGCCGGTGGCGAGAACCGTATCGTTGAAGTCATATCGGGCGTTGTGGAGTCCCGGGTTCTCGCCGCCCTCGCGGCCGCTGCCCATCCAGACGTAACAACCGGGTTTGCGGAGCAGCATGAAAGCGAAGTCCTCGGCACCGGTGCTTGGCGCATGATTATGTTCCACTGACGCCACCTTGGCCGCGGCTGCGGCCGCCAACGCTGTCTCTGCCTCGTGGTTGACGGTCGGCGGATAGCGCCGTTCGTAAGTGACCTCGGAATCGATTCCATGTGCCGCGGCAACGCCCCCCGCAACGCGCCGGATATGTCCCTCCACTTGGTCCCGGATCTGGTCGCCGAAAGCCCGCACCGTACCGCGCAGGCGCACGCGCTCGGGAATCACGTTGAACGAGTCGCCGCCCTCGATCCCCGTCACGCTGAGGACCACCGACTCCAGGGGGCTGGTCCTGCGGCTGACTACGGTCTGCAGGGCCGTGATGAGTTCCGCCGCCGCCACAAGCGGGTCCGAAGCCAGGTGCGGCATCGCACCATGCCCACCACGCCCTTCGACCAAGATCTCGAAAGTATCGCAACTGGCCATGACCGCGCCCTGGTGTACGGCAAAAACCCCAGCCGGAAGCGCCGGCCAGTTGTGCAGGCCGTAGACGGAGTCCATCGGAAAGCGCTCGAACAGGCCTTCCTCGACCATACGTTTCGCCCCTCCCTCCAGTTCCTCGGCCGGCTGGAAGACGAAGCGGACCGTTCCCGTGAAGTTGCGGCTCCCGGCCAGATACTTGGCTGCGCCGAGCAGCATGGCCACATGCCCGTCATGGCCGCAGGCGTGCATCTTGCCCGGCCGGCGGGAACGGTGGGGCACATCTCCTTCCTCGGCTATCGGCAGAGCGTCCATGTCGGCTCGAAGCCCGATCACCGGCCCCTCGCCCGTCCTCAACGTACCGACGACCCCGGTTCCGCCGAGCCCGTTGTGGGGCTCAATGCCGAACGCGTGAAGGTGATCAGCCACGAAGGCGGCCGTACGATGCTCCTCGAAGGCCGTTTCCGGATGGGCGTGCAGATCGCGTCGCCATGCCATCATTTCATCGCTTAGGCCGGCAATGGCGGAGATGACGGGCATCGCTAAGCTCCTGTCCTATCGGGGGCTGTGGTGCTAAAATATATCAGCATGAAGGTCCTGTATTGAAACACCTTGCAACCGACTTATCACCCCGATTATGTTCGCACTATATTATCGTTTGGTTATATTTTGTCATAAAGTACACTCTGGCTCTAGGCTACGCTCTCAAGGACGCGGACCATGGTTGACACGATCGTTCTGCCGCCGGTGGATGCAATGACGGAAGCCGAAATCGATCCCACGCTCGATCTCGAGGCGGAGATTGAGCGCCTGAAGCGCGAGAAAAATGCCGTTATCCTGGCCCATTACTACCAGGATGGGGAAATTCAGGATATTGCGGATTTCGTCGGCGACTCGCTCGACCTGTCGCGCAAGGCCGCGGCGACCGACGCCGATATGATCGTTTTCTGCGGAGTGAAGTTCATGGCTGAGGTCGCCAAGATCCTGAGCCCGCGGAAGACCGTGGTCCTGCCCGATCACGAGGCCGGCTGCTCGCTGGAGGATTCCTGCCGACCGAAGCCCTTTCGGCACTTCCGCGAGAAGCACCCGGACCACGTCTCGGTCACCTACATCAATTGCTCGGCCGAGGTGAAGGCGGCATCGGACTACATCGTCACCTCGTCCAATGCGGAGCACATCATCAATCAGTTGCCCGAGGACAAGCCGATCCTGTTCGCGCCGGACCGGCACCTCGGTGCCTACCTCAACCGCAAGACAGGCCGCGACATGCTTTTGTGGCCGGGCACCTGCATCGTTCACGAGCAGTTCTCGGAACAGGAACTGATCAAGCTCAAGGTCCGCCATCCGGACGCCCCCGTCGCGGCTCATCCCGAATGCCCCGAATCGATCCTGGGGCACGCCGATCACGTGGGCTCGACGCGCACGATCCTCGATTTCGTGATCCAATCCGAGGCCGATACCTTCATCATCGCCACCGAGCAACACATCATCCATCAGATGCAGAAGGCGGCCCCGGACAAGACCTTTCTCGCCGCCCCCGGCGCGGACGGAAGCTGCAACTGTGCCAACTGCCCCTTCATGGCCCTAAACACCCTGGAAAAGCTTTACCTCTGTCTGGTGAACGAGGTCCCGGGAATCCATATCCCAAAGGATCTCCGCATTGAGGCCCTGACCCCGCTGGAGCGAATGCTCGACCTTTCGCCGCCACCGGTCGCTTCGGCAAGCCAGCGCGATGCCGCCTGACCTGCCTCCGGGTCTCGACAAAGGCGATCTCCAGCGCGTGATCGATGCCGCGCTGGCGGAAGACATTGGTCCCGGCGACATCACGACCGACACCGTTATTCCCCAAAACGTCCGGTTTTCCGGCGTCATGACGGCCCGACAGACGATGGTAACCGCTGGTCTTGGCGTCGCCGGTTCGGTGTTCTCCACCGTGACAACGGACATCACCTGGGAGGCTGCGGTCGCGGATGGCGCCGCCGTCGTCCCCGGCACCGTTCTGGCCCGTATCGCGGGGCCGGCCCGTGCCCTGCTGACTGCGGAGCGCACCGCCCTCAACCTGGTGCAGCACCTCTCCGGCATTGCCACGCTGACCCGCGCCTACGCCGACGCCATCGCCGGAACCGGCACCCGTCTGTTGGACACCCGCAAGACCCTGCCGGGCCTGAGACGGCTGGAGAAGTATGCGACCCGCCTCGGCGGGGCGGAAAATCACCGCATGGGCCTCTATGACGCCGTTCTTATCAAGGACAACCACATTGCGGTCTGCGGCGGCATCACGGCGGCCCTGGCAAGAGTCCGGGCCGCCGGGATCACAGCGGTCGAGGTCGAGTGCGACACCATCCGACAGATGGAAGAGGCGATCGATTCCGGCGCTACGCGCGTCCTGCTCGACAACATGTCCCCCGCCCTCCTGGCCGAGGCGGTGGAACGGGCCGCGGGCCGGGCGGAAACAGAGGCCTCGGGCGGGGTAACCCTTGAAACCATACGTAAAATCGCCGAAACAGGGGTAGACTTCATCTCGGTTGGGCGCCTCACCCAGGCGGCGCCCGCGGTCGATATCGGATTGGACTGGGAACCCACATAAAGCCATGGGAACTATCCACGATTACGACGTGATCGTCATCGGCAGCGGAGCGGCGGGCCTGGACTTGGCGCTCGGCATTTCGCGCGGGGCCAAGGTGGCCCTGCTGTCCAAGGGGGCACTGCAGGAGAGCAGCACCTTCTACGCTCAGGGCGGAATCGCGGCAGTCCTGGACCACAAGGATTCAATGGAATCCCACATCGCCGACACCATGGATGCCGGAGCCGGCCTTTGCGATCCGGACGTCGTCCGCTTCGTGGTCGAAAACGCCCCGGATGCCATCCGGGGCCTGGTCGAACTGGGCGCCGACTTCTCGCGCCGGGAGGAGAAGGGGCACGAGGACGAATACCACCTGACCCGCGAAGGGGGGCACAGCCGGCGGCGAGTGGTGCACGCCGCGGACGCGACGGGACAGGAAGTGGAGAGCACGCTGGCGGATGCAGCGCGTTCCACCCCCAACATCGACATCTTCGAGTTACACAACGCCATAGACCTGATCCGTGAGAAACGCCCTGACAAAACCCTGGGGCGGTGCATCGGCGTCTATGCGTTCGACTGCGCGCGTGAACGGGTCGACCTGTTCAGGGCCCGCATCGTGGTCCTCGCCACCGGCGGGGCGAGCAAGGTGTATCTCTATACGTCCAACCCCGACATCTGCACCGGGGACGGCATAGCCATGGCTTGGCGCGCCGGATGCCGAGTCGGCAACTTGGAGTTCTCCCAGTTTCACCCCACTTGTCTTTACCACCCCAGGGCCAAGTCAAAGCTGATTACAGAGGCGGTGCGCGGCGAAGGCGGGAGCCTGCTGCTGCCCGACGGCTCGCACTTCATGGACCGCTTCGACGAACGTGGCGAACTGGCCCCACGCGATATCGTGGCACGTGCGATCGATCACGAGATGAAGCGCCTGGGTATTGACTGTGTCTATCTCGACATCAGCAGTAAACCGGCCGACTTCGTCATCAGCCATTTTCCCACCATCTACCGCAAATGCATGGAATTCGGGTTCGACATGACCAAGGAGCCCCTGCCCGTCGTGCCGGCCGCCCACTATACCTGCGGCGGTGTGTGCATCGACACCAAAGGCCGCACCGATGTCGAAAACCTCTACGCCGTCGGCGAGGTCGCCTACACCGGCCTTCACGGGGCGAACCGCATGGCCAGCAACTCCCTGCTCGAATGCCTGGTTTTCGCCGATTCCGCCGCCGCCGATATCCTGCACCGCCTGGAGAGCATCCCCCCCCCTCCCGAGATCTCCTCTTGGGACGAGAGCTGGGTCATCGATTCCGACGAGATCGTCGTCGTGTCCCACAATTGGCACGAACTGCGCCGCTTCATGTGGGACTATGTGGGCATCGTGCGTACGACAAAGCGGCTGGAACGCGCCAAGCGCCGCGTCGATCTGCTGCTCACCGAGATCGCGGAATATTACGAAAATTTCCGCGTTACCTCGGATCTTCTGGAATTGCGCAACCTGGCGGTGGTGGCCGACCTCATCATCCGTTCCGCCCTGTCGCGCAAGGAAAGCCGCGGGCTGCACTATACCCTCGACCACCCCGGACGGGACGACGTTGCCTCGGTCGGTCCGACAATTCTCACCCCGGAGGCCTGATGCCCGACGCTCCGAAGGACCGGACGGCATTGGTGGTTGGGGCTACGGGCCGTGTCGGCATTGCCGTCGCCCAAGCCCTGGCCGCCGAGGGTTGCGGCCTCTACCTGGCGGGCCTGGACGGGGCGGAATTGGCGGGAACGGCCAAAGTCCTCCGCGAAAAGCATCCCGTGGAGGTGGAAACCCACGCCATCGACCTCGGCGAGCGCGTGAACGTCGATGTGTTGGCGCTTGGTTGCGACGACGCGGACATCCTGGTTGCCTGCGCCGGTGACGGAATTCCCGAGGACGCCACACACGGGATAGGAAACGGATGGCAATTCAAGGTCTTCGGAATTCTCGACCTGATCCGTGAGATGGCACCGGCCATGGCCGAACAGGACCATGTGTGCAGCATCGTCATTGTCGGCATGCCCGCCGATTCCGGCCTCGCGACCATAGCCGCCAACGCCGCGCTTTCCGCTGCGGCACGTAAACTTGCCAAGGAATACGACGGCGGGAACGTTCGAATTCTGGCTCTTGACCCCGGCCCTGCGCCCGTCGATCCGGCCAAGATCGCCGACGTAGTCCTTTCACTGGCCCGACAAGGGGGGGCGCCATGACCGAAGCGGTTCTTCCACCGGGTGCCGTGATCGACGACGAAGGCATCTGGAACCAGGTCTTGCGTCGGCCGGGGGGCTCCCCCCGCCCTGCCCTGTTGCTCGACCGTGACGGCGTCATCGTCATCGAGGTCAATTACCTTCACAAGGTGGAGGACGTGCGGCTGGAAGAGGGAGCCGCCGCCCTGATTGCGGCGGCCAACGCACGGGATATTCCGGTTGGCGTCGTTACCAACCAGGCCGGGATCGGATACGGCCATTACGGCTGGGCCGACTTCGCGGCCGTCCAGGAGAGAATCCTCGGCGATCTGGCAGCCGAAGGCGCCTTCGTCGATGCCGTTTTCGCCTGCCCCCACCACACGAAGGGAAAGCCGCCCTACCAACACCCAAACCATCCGGCCCGCAAGCCCAACCCGGGAATGCTGGAACGGGCCGGGCGCCGTCTCAATCTCGATCTGAGCCGTTCGTGGATCGTCGGCGACCGTGCCGGGGACCTGGAGGCAGGCCGTAGGGCGGGATTGGCCGGCGGAATACATGTGCTCACCGGACACGGGGCGCAAAAAGGGGAACGCGACGGCGCACTGGCCCTCAACACGCGGACTTTCCTCGCGTTGGGCGCGCCGACCTTGGCCGAGGCCCGGCCTCTCATTCCTCTTCTGGGCTAGAGCCTCAGCTCACCGTAACGGATGTATCCTCCCCTCACGTCAAAATCCGAAAATCCTTGGAGGCGGCTTCGTCCGCGGGTTGTTGCGCAACTCTTCCAATTGAGTAAGGTGTCCCTGGAACTCCATCTTCATGGAAACAGGGGGCGGGCGACAAATGATGTATAGGCTTTATGACTATCTCTCGTCGGGGAATAGCTACAAGGTCCGCCTGCTCCTCGCGCAACTCGGGATCGCCCATGAACGCGTTGATCTAGACATCGACCAGGGCGAAACCCGGACACCTGAATACCTGGCGAAGAACCCTAACGGGCGCATCCCGGCGCTGGAGCTCGAAAACGGAGAAATCCTGCCGGAATCCGACGCCATCCTGTTCTACCTGGCCGAAGGGACGTCCTTCCTGCCCGAAAGGCGGTTGGATCGGGCACGGGTCCTGCAGTGGATGTTCTTCGAACAGAATTACCACGAGCCCTCGGTCGCCGTGTCGCGCTACATCCTGCAGCATACCGCCGAGAACAGCCCGCGGCGCGCCGAACTGCCCCGGCTGAAGGAAAAGGCCCACGACGTCTTTCAGGTCATGGAGCCCCATTTGGCCGGACGAGATTTCTTCGTTGCGCGTCGCTATTCGATCGCGGATATCGCGCTCTATGCCTATACCCACGTCGCGCCCGAGGGCAACCTCGACCTCGGGGCCTATCCCGCCATCAGGGCTTGGCTTGAACGGGTCCGCGCGCAATCCGGCCATATCCCGATCACCCAGGGGTGATCGGACCTTCCGGTGACAGCGGACCTTTGACGATCTCGTGGTGCCCCGGGATTCGTAGAAGGCCGGGCCTGAGTTTGCGGTCTGTGGGCATATTTCTGGCTCCTCTCAAACCCCGGCCCTTTGATTTCGTTACGTTTTTTCTTTCCAACACGCCCATTTCCGGCCAAAATATGTGGCCACACGCAATTGGAAAATTTCCCTATATTATGCTGGTTTCATGGGCATGTACATTCGTTCCACACAGCATCGCAACAAGGATGGCTCGGTCGTTCGCTACCTAGTGCTCGCAAAAACGTCCGCAGTCTGGAGAAAGGCTACGTGGTGCACAATCTCGGCCGGACCGACCGGACTTGGATGCGTATCGCGGGCTTCCACTCCTCCAATTGAGTAAGGTGTCCTCGAAACTCTCAGGGTAGCCACCCACCGCCCCCTTGAATGTTCCGATACGTTGGGGGAGAGGCGGTGATATAGAGGCACAATCTAGGATGTTTGAGGTTGAGCGTGCAGACTGAAGAAGAGAAGCAGACAGAGGAGGAGCAGGCGCAAACTGGTGACGTGCCGAAAAAAGGGCCGTCCCTTGGTTATCGTTTGCGCTCCACCGTTCATCGACATTTCCCGCGTCTTATAGAACATCCGAATGTCGGCGAATCCCGTGCTTATCATGAAGCTCATGATCATGAGGATAACGAAAAGACAACGCCACCTGCTGACGAATACGTCGACTTCAGATGTGTCTGGGCAATCGAGCTATACACACCAGCGCATGTTGAGCAACTACTCGCGGGATTCCAAAAGCTTGGCTGGGACAAGGACGATGATATTGGAAGGGACGATCTTTCGGTTCAGCTACAGCGTCTGCGTGAGCACCCATATGGAGGTGGATGGCTTGACTTTGGGTATATATGTCGTCCTGATTCCAGTAGCAGGTTTGCCTCTCCTCATCGTGTTGCTCCACTGCCGTCTAATGTCGAATATGCAACAGGTACGCTTTTTTCGCTGACCTCTTCTCTGACCTGCGTCGTCATGGGGTTCATCTTCAAGGAAGACTACTCCTCCCAACTTGACTTGGCTCTACGTACTGACCGAAAGACCTATATGAAGCCTTTAAGGCGCGGTCATGAGATCATTGGCCCTAAGACGCAAAAGGCTGATCACGTAAATCAGACTCGCGCCGATGCGAGACGTATGGCTGGAGGCTGGTTTACAGAGCACCTTCCCGGATTGTTCGCCTCCGGGATACTCGGTGGCGAGTTTCCGACATGTGAATTTGTCACCCTCCGAAAGGCACAGCCATTTCCTGATCGTTCCGAGGGGAGTGATCAGCCGCCGCCTTACTTATCTATTCTAGATATGGACCTTGATATTCATAGCTGGGTCTGCCCCGACATATTTGGACTTAAATTTACATGGCCGTTGTTTCGAGACCTTGGAAGCCGTTACCACGCGATCATGGCATTAAGAGAAACTGACTTCGTAGAGAAAGATTTCGAATCACGTGACGTGAACAGTCGATCGGGGCAGACCAATTACGTAGATAATAAGATTAAGGGATTGCTGAGCCGCTGGTCAATACTTCAGATGTTGGCTGGTTACGCCAAACACATTAACGCTATACGCGATTCTACGACGCTTCGACCCAAGTCACGTCATGATCCACTCAAAACGCTGCAAAGCCTCGGCGGTCATATCTCGTATAGCGTCGACATCGCCGCTGTAACCGCCGAGCTGATCCCTTACGCGAAAGAACAAGCGCTTTTTGAGCGCGGGATAGAAACTTTCAAACCATGCCATGTGCGCTACCACGCTCATGATGAAGAGTTCACGATTGCAAAAGGCCTTGCTTTTCCGATTGATGAACAGGCTACATGGTTGCAAAGGACTGATCAGTCGCTTCGTGACCATCTCACGCAATATGGCTCCTTGTTGGGAGCTACAGAAAACATAAGAACCCAACGCAAACTGGGGATACTCACCATCGCCATCGCGATATTCACCACCGTCATCATGATTTTGACCACGATAATGGTATGGAACGAAGTGATAATGGTATGGAACGAAGTAAAGAGCAGAGAGTTAATTTCAGAGATTTGGAAATGGTGTTCGCAGCTTGCTTTTAAATGATCCGGTACCGTACTTGGCAAACCAAACCGAAAATTGAAAATTTCGGGGACCTTACCTAATTGACCTCTCCGCCCCCGCTTTAACCTCCCCCCATGGCGAGACCGGCGCGCGTCGTGGCGCCGGGGGGGGGCCGCCGACCTGACGTAGCGCTGAACAGATATCGTCCACCGAACGCCCGGCCAAGTCCCGGTTCGCGAGGGCCGCGGCGTTCCTGTCCCCGATATCGCGGATGACGATTTCCTCGCGACGATTCTTGCTCAGATATGAAATGCGATTGCCCTGCGATTGCCGCCTATTGCAAGTGTCCAAGTTCCGCCTTGGCGGCCCAATACTGCCTGTAGGACTTGGCATCCGTCGCCACGGCCTTGCGGAAATGTTCCGCCGCTTCGTCCGCCGCACCGGCCGCCAGCCGGACCTGACCCAGATAGAAATGCACCACGCAGGTGCGCTTCTTGCGCTCCACGGCGTCTGCTTCCGCCACACCGTTAAACACCTCCGCCTCCTCGGCCGTACCCATGAAATGGCGGATCAGAGCGCCCGGCCACGGCCCAAGGTTCACCCGCCGGGCTCTTTGACGTAAACGCCGCGCGGGGTCCTTGCGCCCGGCCCGTGCCCGGGACACGTACTCCCACAACAGGGCATAGTGGGCCAGAGCCTGACTATCGCCGTCGGCGACGGACTGGAAATCGGCAATCGCGGATTCGAAATGCTGCCGCTGGAACCCGACCACGCCACGCCCCAGCAGGATTTCGGCATTGCCCGGCATCAGGTTCGCGAGTTTCGAGTAATCGGCGGCAGAGCCCCCCAGGCGGCCGATACGTTCCTGGGCGAGCGCGCGGCCCAGGTATCCATCCGGATGATCGGGTGCGTACTTGATGGCCCGGGTAAAATCCCCCACCGCTTGATCGGTCTTACCCAATTCCAGCAGGCTCCAACCGCGGCCGACGTAGGCGATCGCAGATTTCGGATTGTTCCGGATCGCCTTGGTATAGTACCCCTGGGCTTTGTCGAAGCGGCCGGCCCGTTCATACGCGGAGGCTTGCTCCAGCGGATCCTGCGCCTTGGGCAGAGAGACGGACGCCGTTTCGGCCGCCGGCGGTGCGGTCACCACCTGCGGCGGGGGCTTGCGCACGGGCCGGACATCGACGAGTTGGGATGGCAGCATTGGCGGGGAATCCACCGCCTCCTTATCCTCGACCTCGCCCCCAGCATCCTCGGAGAAGGCGGCCCGGGCCGTTTCGGCAATCACCACATCAGCCACGGACGGCGGGACCAAGGACGGAAGCCGCATCACATCCGGCAAGAAAACCTCTCCCGAGCCTATATTTTCAGGTTTCGCAGCCGGAGCCGGAGCCGCCACCGCCCCACTGTGCTCGGGACCGGGGGCCGATACGGTGGGCTCGACATCGGGCGGGGGGGGGGCTGCTGATCGGAGATCCCCTTCGGTTAACTCGACAACCTGCCTGACGACAGAGGGCGGGGCGTTCGATCCCCAGGGAAGAAGCCTTGGCTTGAAAACCCAAACAGCTACGAAGGACACCAGAAGAAACATGCCGCCGCCCAGCAGGATCAGCCGCTTGCGCCGGGTCGCCGGCTTTCCGCCTTTCGCCGCGCCCGTGTCGCTGTCGGCCCTGGTGGGAGGGTTACCCCTACCCCCCGTTCTCGTATCCCGTTCCTTCTGGGATTTCTTAAAGGCATTGAGAACAAAAGACATCTGCGCTTCCTACTCCGGCCCAGCGGCCCCATGAGACAGCTCTCCGGCACTCGACTCCGCAATTACGGCGGGGACCTGCCCCACTGCTTCTGATGATGCAGAGTGCAGGAACGGCAGTGCCGATCGAATGGATGCGGGAGCACGGGCGATCCAGCCGGCCTTGGACAAGCCCATTCCGAAAGGATCAACCAACACGAAAGCAAACAAGGCGGCAGCCACGGCGCCGGCAAGCCAGGGAAGCACGTGACGGCGGTTCGCGATATTTCCGGACACTTCAGACGCAGCAATGCGCGCCAGTTTCCGAGTAACCGTCTTTTTCTCCCGGACATAGGCCCCCAAGAGCGCCCGGTCACAGATGACATTGATCAGCCGAGGTATGCCACCCGACGACTTATAAATTTCCGAAACCGCCCCCCGCCTGAAGGTCCCTTGCCACATGCCGGCAACCGAAAGCCTGTGGTCGATATACTCCGCCGTTTCCTTCTTGCTTAGCGGGGTAAGGTGATACCGGGCCGTGATTTTCTGGGCGACTTGGCGCATCTCCGTGCTGGCGAGAATCTCAAGTAGCTCCTGCTGGCCGATCAGCACGATCTGCAGGGGTTTGGTATCCCCCGTCTCCAGATTGGTCAAAAGGCGGACCTGTTCGAGGACATCGGGGGCGAGATCCTGCGCCTCGTCGATGATCACCACGACGCGCCATCCGGCTGCATAGACCTTAAGCAGGTGATCGGTAATAAGATCGACCATCTCCTTCCGGCTGGCGCCGTCCCGCGGATAGGATATCCCGAATTCGTCGCAAATGTTGGCCAGGAATTCGATGTCGGTTACCCGGGGATTGAGGCAGAGCGCGACTTCGATATTCTCGCCAAGGCCTGCGATCAGGCACCGGCTGATCAAGGTCTTCCCGGTTCCCACATCGCCCGTGAGCATAGCGCAGCCGCCGCTTTCCTTGACCCCATAAATCAGGTGGGCCAGCGCCTCGCGGTGCCGTTGGCTCATATAGAGGAACCGTTCGTCCGGAACGATGGAGAACGGCTTGGAATCTATGCCGAAAAACGCCCGATACATCTGCTACCCGTTTTCTCGCCCTGCAGCCATTCGTGCCCTACAATGAAATATTGCCGGAAATGTCGTTGTACATGTTGTTCCATACTGTTCACACAAAAATTGACCGTCGCCACGATAAAGCCGTACTCGAGGGCCGTGGTCCCGGACGTGTCACGCAGCCCCCTGCTCCACAAGTTTTTCCACTGTCGCCCCGACCTCATCGTGGTCGTGAATCCTACTTCCTTTTTATCGGATAGGACTGTAACAGACGTCGCTCACATGCTGGCCAGCATCTGGAGCCGCGGATAGTCGTGTATTATCAGGGACCGGTGCTTGCGCTCCACCACCTTTTCCCGCGCCAGTTCGCCGATGGCGATGGCCACGATCCCCTTATCCGTGCCGACGGTCGAGGCAATCTGCGTGTGATTGGGAAACTTCTGAATGATCCAAGTCCCGTCTCCCATGGAATTGGGTTCCGAGATCCTTAGGAGCTCAAGGAAGACCCTCTGCTGTGGTGACAGGCTGCTCAACGCCGTTACCTTGACCGTCATCAGCCGAACCAGGCAGGCAAACTTGCGAAGCAAATTCACCGCCACCTCGGGGCAGCGCAGCAGAACTCCGTGGAACTGATGCGCGGTCAATGACGCGAGGACGGTCGGCTCGACGGTCGTCACACGGGCGGACCGCTTATTCAGATCTATGGCCGACAAATCCCCGAAGTACTCTCCTTCCCCCAGTTCAGCCAGCACGACTTCAGAACGTCCTTCTAGAAAGTCGATAACTTGAACCCTGCCACGGACGATGAAGTAGATATCGGTGTTCGTGTCGTTGCGATCGACGACGATCTCGTCGGACGGAACTTCGGCCCAAATGGCCATGTCCTCGATCTCATGCAAAACGGCAAGCGGAATTTCGGAAAGCAGGACGACTCCGCCCAAGGACTTCTCCGTACCGTCTTGCATTCCCACCGACGATATGGCCACGGCCAGCACCCGATAAGATTCAAACCAATACCGATTATCCAGTCGGGCAGCACCTTTGGCAAGGTCCAGATCCCTAAATATCGGCAACACACGATATGACCGCCGTAGGTAACATGTGATCTGTCCGGTTTAGAACGGGGCGAGCCCCATGACCTTCCCCAGGAATCCCGGACCAGGTGGCAAATTACTTATGGACCATCTGGAGGGATATTATGAGCAAGCGCAGGACATATACAGCGGAGTTCAAGGCAGAGACGGTTTCGCGGCTTTTGGAGGGCAAAGAGAAACCGAGTGTTGTTTCCCGTGAGCTTGGCGTGACGCTGCCCCAATTGAAGACGTGGAAGCTTGAGCAGCAGACAGCGGGGTCCGCGGAGGCTCTTGCCCGTCAGAAGGCGGATGCGGCGGAACTTCAGCGTCTCCGTCGGGAGAACAAACAGAAAATGCCTCGGCTTCAGAACACCCGCCGAAAGAACTTAGCCGTGCTCTGCCCTGAAGAACGAATATCCGGACTACTCCGCATCCTGGCGCAAATGAAGGGCGCGAAAGACCTCCAGATTCTTCTGCACCATGTCGTCGCTAAGGTCCATGCGGGCCAAGGCCTCGAAATCCCTGAACCGGCCCTTGAAGCCGAAGAGAATCGCCAGGTTCTGCCGGATTCTGGCATCTCCGCGGCCTGTCGTCCCGACAGCCTCGCGCAGGGTCGCGATGGCGCCGTCCAGGTCCCCCGACTGGGCAAGGGACAAGGCTAGATTGTTGGTGATCGCCGGATTGCCGGGCGACAGTTCAAGCCCTGCGCGGTATGAGGCCTGCGCCCGTTCGTACCGTTCCATGGAATCCTTGGCGATTCCCAACAGGGAGAATATACGCCAGTCCCGAGGCCATCCTCGCCGCGCATCCTCCAGGATGGTAATGGCTTTTTTATAGTAGCCGCTCGCGATCTGTATCTTCGCGGCCGTCAACAGAAACTGCAGATCCTGCCCGAGATTGTCCATTTCCAGATCGACAATCCGAATCCCGTCCTCGGCAGCGCCGATTCGGCGAAGACTCTCCAGGTAGCCGACCACCACATCCAGATCTCCGGGAGATCCGACATACAGCTTGCCGAACTGGTTGGCCGCCATGGCGTAGTTCCCCCGCTTGAAGGAAGTGATTGCCGATTCCCGCAAGGCATCCGATATCGCGGCCTTCTCATTCCGCTCCTCCTGGCCCGTCAGACAGGCCGCAACGAAGAGCGACAAAATCATCGCCGGAAGTAGTTTTACAAATCTCCGCATCCCAGTCCCTGCCTCCCTCCCATGACATCCCGTTGGCGCTTGCCGCAGACGATCTAACGACCATATGCTGAATCTTCCGGTAGGTAAATCAGCGGTTTCGAGCGGTTTCCTTCATCTAAGCCGCGCCGGTGAACCGTGGCTGTAATCGCGCTTAGATATCTTCGCGCCGACGGGTGGGGAGTGGCTTCAATCGCGCTAAGACTTCTTCGCGCCGACGGATAGATTAAGCCATTGAGCAGAAATATGTTGATCGGCACCTCCCCATTTGGGAGATTTGTCCTGTTTGGTTATCGCAGGGGGATGTTTGTCGCGCAGGATAGCCGGAATTCGGAAACCTGGGTCCTCTGCGTTGGTCTCAAGCTTGTGGCCGGGAACTTTCCCGTTTTTCCGGAATTTGCAGACGGTAGGATTTCGGAATAGATTCAGGATGGTTATGCGAAATTTCGGTTTTGGATTCCTTGTTGCCCTAATGACAGCCGCCTTAACAGGCACGGCTGCGGGGCAAGAGGTGTCCCGGCCCATGTTGGCCCCCCCGGAGTCTCAGGCTCCGGCATCTACGGCGCCCGTCCCGATTCCCGGTATTCCTGACGGGTCTCCCGAATCTGCCGGACAAATAATGAATGCGCCGCTCGTCGTTTCCCTGAACAAGGCGCGGATCATTAATCTTCCGGTCCCTGCCGCCCGTGTCGTTGTGGCGAACGAAAGCATTGCCGACATTCATTTCGACCCCGCGACGCCGCGCCAGATGTTCGTTCTTGCCCGCAGCCTGGGCACCACCTCGATTTTCGTAATGGACGAAAAGGGTAAGATCATCCACCAAACGGCGGTGGAAGTAGCCCTTGACCCGACGTCGATTGAGATGGCCCTGGCCGACCTCCTACCCGATGAATCGGTGTACATCACCGCCTACCAGGGCTCGGTTTTTCTTCGCGGGAACGCCAGTTCTCCAGCCGTGGCAACCCGGGCGGTCGATATCGTCGAACAGCTGCTGCCGGAGGGTAGCGGCCTCATCAACATGATGCAGATCACCGGCCGCCAGCAGGTCATCCTCAAGGTGCAAGTGGCGGAAATGGTGCGGACCATCGCCAAGAGCATCCGTGTCAATTCCGTCCTGGAAACCGCGACCATCGGCGCCCTTGGGGGACGTGGCATCGGCTTTGCCGTCACCCAAGCCAGCCAGATCGGCCAGTCCAAAGATATCACATCCGGGACACTCAACGCCAATCTCCCGTTCCTCGATCCCGTTCACTTCGACAGTTTGGAACGGCAGGGATTCGTGAAGACCCTGGCCGAACCGCTCCTGGTGGCCGCGTCGGGGGAGGAGGCGACGTTCCTGGCCGGCGGGTCGTTCCCCCGACCCACGACCGTCACCGAAAATGGCGTAGCTTATACGGATACCGAATACGGCGTGAAGTTGTCGTTCACCCCGCATGTTCTCGACGAAGGTCGGATCAGTCTCCAGATCGCCACAGAAGTCAGCGACATCGACGTAAGCGTGTCCATTGCCCTCGGCTCGGATATATCCATCCCGGGCCTGACGACCAAACGGACCACCACCAACATCGATCTGCCGAGCGGCGGCACCATCATGATTTCCGGCATCCTGGAGGAGGACATGGACAACTTCATCGATGGCATGCCCTTCCTGAAGGATATTCCGGTCTTGGGCGCGTTGTTCCGCAGCACCCAATTCTCTCGGAACCAGACGGAACTGGTCATCGTGGTCACCGCCTACCTCGCCAAGCCCATAAACGACAGCGCGGGGCCGGCCTTGCCGACCGACGGCATTCTTCCTCCCTCGGATACGGATATCTATCTCCTGGGCCGCCTTCACAAGGAATACTCCGATGAAGGAGAGAAGCCGTTCTGGGAGCTTCCGCTCACGTATCAAGGCCCGTTCGGCTACATCATGGAGGGTACGCCATGACCCGCAGCTGTTGGAACCCGGCCCTGAATACAGTGGTTGCGATCCTCTCGTTGGCCATGATGGCGGCATGTGCCGATCAGCACCCAATTCCCGATGACCCGAAGGAGGCACACCCCCTTCATGTTTCTCAGGAAACGATCCTGCTCAACCTTCCGGCTCCTCTGGCGTCGGGAGACCTGCGTGAGCCCTATGGGTCCGCCGTTCGAAAGTTCTCCCTAGCCTTCCTCGATCGGGGCCGCGGACTGGTCATTGTAGAAATAGTTGGCCCCTCCGACAGCAGTGACGCGTGGCTGTACGAGGCGCGGAAGATCCTGCTCGGCCAGGGTCTTCGCCCCAACCAGATCGGGATGCTGTCCGGCGTGACCCCTTCCCACTTGCCGGCCAAGATCCGCCTGTCCTTCAAGGCCAACAAGGTCCACGTCCCCAATTGCGGAAATTGGATATCGGCCACGAGCGGCAGATTCGACAACACATCCCACAGTAACTACGGATGCGCCTATCAGCGAAACCTGGGCCTGATGGTCCAGAATCCCGGCGACCTTATCCACGCGAGGCCGGTCACCTCGCCGGACCCGGATCGAACGGTCACGGTGATCAGGGCCTATCGGGCATACATTGGCGGTGTCGAGGAAGGAGAATAATGCTGGCACAACAGGACAAGTTTGGCTTGAGACCATGATACTTCGAACCACCATCGGTGCCTTCACGCACGCTCAGGAAACCGCGGACGCCATCGAGGCGCTACGCGAGGACCGCCTGTTCCTGCGCAGTACCATCGTCGTCCAACCCGGCGGCATCCAGGCAGCCGTCACGTATCTGGCCGAACACGAGACCCCCCCCATCCTGATCGTGGAGACGGACGCCGAGGGCGGTGCGATGATGGAGCAATTGGGCCGCTTGGCGGACGTATGTGCCCCGGCCACACGCGTCGTTCTGATCGGTCGCGACAATGACATCACTCTGTACCGGACCCTGATCCGCGAGGGCATTACGGACTATATCGTCGGGCCGGCTGATGTAGACCAACTGCGCCAGTCTTTCCACGACTCCCTGACGGAGGCCGACGCCGCGAACGTGGGCCGCGTTATTGCGTTCACCGGCGTCCGGGGTGGCGTAGGCAGCAGTGTCATCGCCCACCACACGGCGTTTGCCTTGAGTCAAACCTACGGCGAGCAGGTGATCGTTGTCGATCTCGACATCCCTTACGGCACTGCGGCATTGGTATTCAATATCCGGGCTCGCCAGACCACCGCCGACGCCCTGTCGCAGATGAACCGCATGGACGAAGTCCTGCTGGAACGATTCATGGTTCCCTACGGTCCCAGTAAGAATAAGGTCTCGATTCTGCCGTCTCCGGCTTCCCTGACCGCCGGGATCGATGTCACGACGGAGGGCTTAAATACTATTCTCCGCCTAGTCCGCAACATGGCGGGATTCGTGGTCCTCGACCTGCCCCACACCTGGCAGAAGTGGTTCCGCGAACTCATTGTCGAATGTGACGAACTGGTTCTGGTGGCGGAGCCTGACCTCGCCTGCCTCCGCGACATGAAAAATATTGTCGAATTCCTGGGCAGCACCCGTGGCACGGAATCCCCCACGTCCTTGGTTCTTAACCGGGTCGGCATCCAGAAACGGGCCGAACTTTCAGAAAAGGAATTCAGAGACACCCTGGGCACGAGCGTCGACCTCGTCATCCCAGCCGATATCGCGGCCTTCAGCGCGGCTCTGAACAACGGAGAACTCATCTTCAAGACCACGCCAAAAAGCAAAGTTGTCAAAGCGATCAATACCCTTGCCACCACGGTCAGCAACCGCCAGGACGAGGACGAGAAGAAAAAGAGGTTATCTCTCTTCAAGAAATAAATGCATGCTGTGATATCATTCCTTAGGGAATTGGCTTTAGCTGGTGACGAGGCATCATGTTCGGACGCAAAGGAAATCAGGGTGACGTCTCCAAGAAGTCCTTCGGAGCGACACAGCCTCCCGAACCGGCGCCGACTGTAACGTCAGAGCCTCCGGTCGAGCCCGATTCGGGGCCATTTTCCGAGCCGCCACCCGGACCGGCTCCCCAACTGCAAGACGCCCCCCCGCCCTCACCGGAGCCGGAGGCCGCCCCCGAGCCTCGACCAGAACCGGAGCCTGAAGTGGAAGCCGTGGAGGATACCCTCTCCGAAACGAAAAGCACCGTGTTCGGCGGATCGTCCCTCATGGAAGAACTCCTTGGTGCCACCACCGAAGACACGCCTTCGGAAAGCGTGGATGAGGGGGCGAAGGAACGCTTGGCCGAAATCAAAATTACCGTCTTCAACGATCTACTCGAGGCGGTTGATCTCGGTGAGCTGAGCAAAATGAAGCCCGCCCAGGTCCGAGAAGAAATCAACGACATGGTCGCCGAGATCATCAGCATGCGAAGCCTGGTGCTCAGCGTGCAGGATCAACGGCAGGTGGTCGTCGATATCTGCAACGACATCCTCGGTCTGGGCCCACTGGAGCCGCTGATCGAACGCGACGACATCGCCGACATCATGGTCAACGGGCCGGACACGGTCTACATTGAGACTAACGGCAAGATCGAACTTACGGACATCAAGTTCCGCGATGGCGCGCAGTTGATGAATATCTGTCAACGCATCGTGACCGCCGTTGGCCGCCGAGTCGATGAATCGAGCCCGATTTGCGATGCCCGGCTTCTCGATGGTTCGCGCGTCAACGTGATCGCGCCGCCGCTCTCCATCGATGGCGCCGCATTGACCATCCGGAAGTTCAAGAAGGAAAAGCTGACCCTCGACAACTTGGTGGATTTCAACAGCATCTCGCCCCAAGGTGCCGATCTCCTCAAGGTGATCGGCGAGGTGCGCTGCAATATTCTGATTTCGGGCGGCACGGGTTCCGGGAAAACGACGCTGCTCAACTGCCTGACCAGATACATCGACCCGGGCGAACGCATCATCACCTGTGAGGACTCGGCGGAACTTCAGCTCCAGCAGCCACATACCCTGCGCCTGGAGACGCGCCCCCCAAATCTGGAGGGGGCCGGCGAGGTCACCATGCGCGATCTGGTCAAGAACTGCCTGCGCATGCGGCCCGAACGCATCATCGTCGGCGAGGTCCGTGGCCCGGAGGCCTTCGATCTCCTGCAAGCCATGAATACCGGCCACGATGGTTCCATGGGCACGATCCACGCCAACAACCCACGCGAAGCCTTGAGCCGAGTCGAGAATATGATCGCCATGGGCGGCTTCAGTCTTCCCGGCAAGGCGGTGCGCGAACAGATCTCCGCGGCCATCGACGTCATCGTCCAGGCTTCACGCTTGCGCGACGGCTCGCGCAAAATCACTCACGTGACCGAAGTGATCGGCATGGAAGGTGATATCGTTACCTTGCAGGACCTGTTCTTGTTCAAATTCGAGGGCGAAGACGAGGACGGCAAGGTCATCGGCTCCTACCAGTCAACCGGGCTGCGCCCAGGATTTTGGGACAAGGCACGGTATTACGGCCTCGAACATAAGCTGGCCACCGCTCTCGGTATGGGGGATACCTGACCTTGGAATCGGCGGTTGAACAGGTCGTCATTAACGTCATCATCGGCTCGGTTGCCATCTTGATCACGCTTGGTATTATCGCCATCGGTGCCACTTACAGCATTCGGCCCCGTATTTTGCTTCGCCGCCGACTGACCTCTATCGGCGTGCTTGAGAACGGAAAGCCTTCCAAAAAGACCGATAACCGCCGCCAGAAACGTATCCAGGATAAGCTCAAACAACTGGAGGAAAAGGACGAGAAAAAGGGGTATGCCGAACGCGTGCGCGTAAAGCTCCTGCAGGCCGGTATCGAGGCGCCCGTCATCACCTATTTCATTGCCTGCGGTATCGGCTCTGTGTTCATGCCGCTGCTCTATTTCATGAGCGGGCTGCCCCTGCCGGGTGCGTTTGCGGCGGCACTGATCGGGGGGGTGGGGTTACCGGCATGGATCCTCGGGTTCCTCGCCAAGCGGAGACGGAAACGCTTCACCTTGCAGTTCGCCGACGCCATCGACTTGATCGTCCGCGGCATCAAATCAGGCCTGCCTGTCGGAGAGTGTTTCAATGTCATCGCCCGCGAATTCGAAGACCCGATCTCGGCCGAGTTCCGCATGATCATCGAAGGTCAGAATCTCGGCGTGACCCTGGAGGAACTCATGCGCCGCGGAATCGAACGGATCCCGACCACAGAGTATAAGTTCTTCGCCATCGTGCTACAGATCCAGAAACAGACCGGCGGTAATCTTGCGGATACGCTTTCCAACCTCTCGGGGGTGATCCGCGAGCGCAAGAAGATGCGCGACAAGATCAGCGCCCTTGCGTCGGAGGCGAAATCATCCGCTGCGATCATCGGCAGCCTCCCGTTCTTGCTCGGTCTCATCCTTTCCGTGGTCAATCCCGATTATATCGGCCTGCTGTTTACGACCACCAAGGGAAACATCATGTTGGCTGTCGGCATATTCTGGATGGGCCTTGGGACGTTCGTCATGGCCAAAATGATCAGCTTCGAAGTATGACACGCCATGCCAACTGATTTTAACCTGACACAAATTATTTATTTGGTGACGGCTTTCAGTGCCGTGGCAGCGGTCGCGTCGTTCCTGGTTCCCGTTTTAAAGCGCTATAAACGTGCGAACAGAATCAAAGCCGTTGTTGCACGTCATCGGGGCAATCTCAGCCAGGAGCGGATGGAAAACCTGGCCAAATCCGGACGCCCGCGTGAGGCAAAAGGATCCGCTCTGGTAAACATGGCCCAGAAAATAGTGAAGCGGCTCAAACTTGAAGGCCTGATGTCGCAGGCAAAGGTGAAACAGTTCCTGGCCCAGGGCGGTTTTCGCGGACGCTCTGCACTCGCGTTCTATGCCCTTGCGCGCATTGTCGGCATTCCCGTCGGAACGATCGCAGCCGTGGTTTTGCTCAAGCTGGCCGAAAAGAATTACCCGTTTATAGTCCAAGCGCTTCTCTGGGGTGTCGGAGGAGTCATCGGATTCTATATCCCGAGGATCACAGTCACGAATGCCGCCAATAAACGCCGAGCCGAAATAGGGAAGGCGTTTCCGGACGCTCTCGACCTGATGGTGATTTGCGTGGAAACGGGCTTGAGTATCGAAGCCACTTTCGACCGCATCACCCAAGAGATTTCCGGAAACTCGGAAATCCTGGCCCAAGAGATGGGGCTGGCGACGGCCGAATTGGCCTATCTGGGTGACCGGTCAAAAGCCTATCAGAACTTTGCCGACCGGACCGGATTGCCCGCCGCACGGTCCCTTGCCACGACTCTTATCCAGACCGAGCGCTATGGAACCCCGGTCAGCCTCGCCGTGAAAGTGCTGGCGGCGGAAAAACGCCAGGAGCGCATGTCTGCCGCCGAGAAAAAGGCCGCCACGCTACCGGCTACGCTGACGGTGCCAATGATCCTGTTCTTCCTGCCGGTCCTTTTCCTCGTGGTCATCGGCCCGGCAATCATCCAGATGATGGCGCTTTAGAACGGATCGTGAGAGGCTCTTGCAAAACACCGTAAAGACGGTAAATTTTCCACAATAGCGGCTGATTTCCGAGGCATCCGCCATTTCCGGAGTCGGAGGTGGTGCTGTCATGAAACCCGCAGGTAGCCGATGGGCTCTGGTTATAACCCCAAGCTGTCCTTGACAATCAGTCGCGCCAACAGGGCTTGGCCGCCTCACGCCAAACGTCGGAACGGGAAATGCCGATATCTCTGAGCAGCCTGTCGTCAAGGGCATGAAGGGCTTTTCGTTGGCGCCGCCGCTCACTGCAACGCGCCAGGAAGTCCAATCCGCGTAAGGCATCTGCCCTTACCAGAAGAATGCCAGCCGCAAACCAACACCGCCACGTCAGAGTGCCGTTGGAAGAAGGCTGTGCGAATGAGCCGACATGAGGAATTGTATGCATACAACTCACATTCATCGTATTGATTTTACATGACAAATTTCATATGGCTCCAATATTGTATCTATTTTCTGAAATCAATGTAAATATTGACACCATGACAATTTGGACGCCTGATCTGGAAGAGCGCGACGGGCCCCGCTATCGCGCCATCGCCGATGCCATCGCCGAAGATATCGCCCGTGGTGTCTTGGCCGAGGGCTTCCGGCTTCCTCCCCATCGCAAACTGGCCTACGCACTGGGGGTCACCGTCGGCACGGTGACCCGTGCTTATCGTGAAGCCGAGCGGCGCGGCTTGGTGAGTGGCGAAGTCGGCCGTGGCACCTTCGTACGCAGTGATTCGGAAGGACGATTTCGCTCCCCACTGGTGGTGCCCGAGACGCAGGCGCCCGGAGAAGTCGACATGGGGCGAAACTTTACGCCGGACGCGGACCTCGACACGATTCTAGCCGAGACTCTGACCGACCTGTCCAAAGAGCGCGGCCTTTCCACGCTGATGCATTACCAGCCGGCGGCGGGCATGGTCCGGCACAGGGAAGCGGGCGCCCGCTGGATAGTGCGCAGCGGATTGGCGGCGGCCCGCCCGGAGCAAACCCTGATCACGGTCGGCGCGCAGCACGGCATTTCTCTCGCGCTGATGGCCCTGACCCGGCCCGGCGACACCGTGATGACCGAATCCCTGACCTATCCCGGCGCCCTTTCCCTCGCCGGGATTCACGGGGTGAGACTACAGGGCTTGGCCATGGACGAAGAGGGACTGCTACCCGATGCGCTGGAGGCGGCGTGCCGTTCCGGAAATTCCAGGGTTCTCTACTTCACGCCCACCTACCATAACCCGACGGGCGCCGTGATGTCCGACCAACGCCGGCGGGACATTGGGGCCATCGTCGAGACCTACGCCATCACCGCCATCGAGGATGACATCTTCGGGTGGCTGAGGCCCGACGTCCTCCCGCCGGTTGCCGCCTCCGCACCCGGAAGAGTTTGTTACCTGAGCGGGTTCAAGTACGCCCCCGGCTTGCGCATCGGTTTCCTGCATGCACCCGAAGCCTTGCTGTCGCAATTGACGTCCGTCTTGCGCAGCACACTATGGATGGCGCCGCCCCTTTCTGCGGAAATCGCGGCGCATTGGATCAACGAAGGCACCGCGGAACGGCTGACCGTTTGGCATCGGCGCGAGGCGGCCACCCGCCAGCGCCTATTCCAGGACGTCATGGGAGACTTCGAGTACCGTCTGGAAAAGGGCGCCTACCATGCTTGGTTGCATCTTCCAGCCCCCTGGCTATGTGACGATTTCAGTTCCGCCGCCGAGGCCAGGGGCGTGCTGGTCATGCCCGCATCCACTTTTGCCGTCGGGCGGACCAACATACCGCATTCCGTGCGGATTTCACTCGGATGTCCGCCGACTCGGAACGACTTGCAGAAAGGCCTGGCTCGTCTTGTGGCGCTCTTGAACGAGCAGCCCGCGGCAGCACCGGTCATCTAACCAGTTCATACCTGTCTTGAGACGGCGGTAGGGCAACGGCAAGACGGAAGTGGTATTGTGCGGGGCCTTGCTGCGGCGCTAAGGTACATGCTCATGAGATTGGCAAATACCTGCAAAGCCGGGTAGAGGCCTGAATAAGGCGCTGGATATTATCACGGAGGTTCGGCATGGTTGAGAATGAGGATGAATATGTAGAGTTCTTAATAACTCGCGACAACTTACAAGAAAACAGCGCACGCAGTTACGTGAGCTATCTAAGGAAAGTATCAAAGTGCCTTAATATGGCTATTGATTCTTCTACTGTTTCATCTGAAGAAGATGTTAAGACCATCAGTAAGCGGCTCTCAGAAACAGACACCCCTAATGATTACAAAAACAATTTGGTGTCTGCATTAGGAGGATACTTAAGATATGTTTCAGAGGCAGATTCTGTCTTTGTTTCACCAGATGAAATTGCGAACCCCGACAAATATGCTGAAGGTGCCAAGAAGAAAATTACTGTTAATGCATTTGAACGTGATGTCAGAGCCAGGAACAAATGCATAGAAATACACGGAACTGATTGCACCATTTGCGGCATGAATTTCGAGGAGATGTATGGCCCTGTTGGAATAGGCTACATCCATGTTCACCACATAAAACCTCTCTCGGAAGTAACTGAAAGCTATTCTGTTAATCCGGAAACCGATTTGATTCCTGTGTGCCCCAATTGTCATGTAATGCTTCATCGTTTTCAAGATGATATGACAATTGAAGCGTTGAAGGCGGCCTACTGTGAGAGAAAAGGCGTACAACAAAGCACCGTCTTCGGACGCCTATGTCGGAAGTTCCTGGGGACACCTTATGCAACTCCTCCAATTGAGTAAGGTGTCCCCGAAACTCCCGGAACTCGGTTATTCTTGTGCCACGAGCAGCCTGTTCGCAGCCATTATGTTTCCGCCACTATTCTCGCATTGTGACCCTCGGAAACATTGGCGCAAGGATCAGGGTTTTGAGTATCCGCGAAGGTCGTTGTATTTCCGAATTTGAGACTTTGAAAGTATTTCAGGCATTTTCAGGTGCGTTGCCAAATGGATATATCTCAGATTTCTTCTCGATTCCGATGTTGCATCCAAGGATGACCGGAGAACGGTATCGGTTATTGTTCCGTTTTGAAAGTGCAGTTCCAACGCTTGTTCGAGGAGAATGAGTTTCTCGCCTTCTTCGATGGCTTTGGATTTCATGTCTTCGTAAATCGCGGTGATTTGGGCGGCTTGCGCCGCCGTAAGGGGGATATCGTCCTTAAGCTCCAAGAGATGCGCCGGGCCGGGAACGCCATTGAGCTCCGCCGCCTTGGCCAACCCCCATCCGCCTCCTCGCCTCAGTTCAGAAATATCCTCAGGTGAAATACCCTTTATGGCCCAGGCTTCCTGCCCCGCATACTTTGATGTGTGGGCATGTCGATTGCTGCCTGCCTGAACGGAGAAGGCAACCACGAGCATCGAAAGGATCAGGAGCACACTTTTCATAATGATACCAAGGTGCGGTAATAATGATTCATAGAGACGGCTTCCCCTGATTTTTGGCTAGGAGCGCGCATCGAAGCGATGTGAGGCATCGGGAGATGCGTGCGACGCGGTCCAAAAGTCAGGGGAAGCCGCCGTTCCGGTCGCTTA
>PIVK01000162.1 GCA_003354135.1 Rhodospirillales bacterium | reverse complement strand
TCAAATAGAATTCCCCATTTACCTTTGGCCAAACCTCAATATATTATCTTTAACAATCAGCCAGCTCATATGAGCGGGGAGCACTGGGTAGCCATGTTTTTTGATAAACACACGTCAGAATTTTTCGACAGTAGCGGACAACCACCGGAGAGGTATAACACCCATTTCAGAGATCTACTGATAGCCAACGGACCCGATTATAGCTATAACACGAATAGACTGCAGCCTTATAACACTAGTACGTGTGGCTATTTCTGTCTATATTTCGTATATCATAAATGTTTGGGCTTCTCCCTGAATACCATTATAAACAGATTTAACAGCGAATTATCCCATAATGAGGGCACGGTGGTAGAATTTTATAAAGATAAATTTTAGGAAGTGGAACGCTACCCTGGAAAGGCTCACTTCAGGCTTTGGTGAATAGAAAAGATTACCCTACAACCAAAGACAGATGGGTGATTGAAGTATTGAAACCGGATGGTAGATTACCCTTCATGTTAGGAATATATATATATATATATATAAAACTGTATGTAATTAGTTAGGGTGTCTACAGTATCTACCGCTGTCATTTCTGCATTGCCATTATTGTAATTATTGTAATTATTGTAAACGTTAATACGATGAATGTTGGAATATAATAATAAAACTATCAAAAATTAAAAAAAAATATTGACTTTTGTATATGTTTGGTGTGCGTGTTTGTATGTATGTGTTTGTATGTATGTATATGTATATGTATATGTATATGTATATATGTATATATGTATATATATATATATATACCTGAAGTCTGAGGCTTCTTCTGAGGGCTCGTGGTGGTGATGGTGGTGATGGTGGCGAGACAAGGCGCTCGTTGACGAAGAGTTCGATCTCTTCTGATCCTATAACACTCGGTGTGGGAGACCTCATTGTCTTCCCACACACATTCACGCATGAACAACAACATACACATACAACAATGAAAATGGTGATGGCGATGATGGCAGCGATTATGCTGAGAAGAAGAATGAGTGCGTGTAATGTGAGTGAAGGTGTTTGCTGAGTTGTCGTGATGAGTGAGGTCGTTGTGTTGTGGGTGGCTGTTGTCGTTGTCCTGTTGTTGTTGTTGTGGGTGGATTTTGTCGTTGTCTTGTTGTTGTTGTTGTGAGGGGACTTTGTCGTTGTTGTTGTTGTTGTTGATGTTTTTGTTGTTGATGTTTTTGTTGTTTTTGTTGTTGTTGTTGTTGATGTTTTTGTTGTTGATGTTTTTGCTGTTGTGTCGTCCCATGATGTTTTTGCTGTTGTGTCGTCCCATGATGTTGTTGTTGTGTCGTCGCATGGTGAAGTTAGTTGTATGTTTGTTGGGTATATGACGGTGCAGTTGAAGTTTGTATGATCTGAGAGTTGTATGCGTGCGATGTTTGTGGAGGTGAAATAGTATAGGGGGATGAATGAAAATGAAGACTGATGAAAGTTGATGGTTGTGATGGGTGAATGAGATGAGATGCCGGGGACGCTCAACCTGTGCACACA
Source organism: Rhodospirillales bacterium (assembly GCA_003354135.1). Taxonomy (GTDB): domain Bacteria; phylum Pseudomonadota; class Alphaproteobacteria; order Rhodospirillales; family GLO-3; genus GLO-3. Next base: position 340 of record PIVK01000162.1, on the reverse strand, counting down.
TATCATGACTCTCACATTCAAACACACGCAACCCTTATCCCTGGACACACCCTTACACGCACTCCCCATCACGCTCCCAGCCATCGTCATCAGCACAATGGCGCCCACCAGCGTCGCGTACATCTCTGAAAACATATCCCATATACGTTTACTACACAACTGACATTTGATATAAGCGTAATATGATCACACACACATACATTTGCAAATAAGTTTGCGTATATATTGTGAAAACACTTACTTCTCTCTCTAGCCATAATCCGAGTTATAACGAGTTATAAATCCTAAATATGAGGAGCTCTTGATAACAGCGTCCTTTCTGGATCAGTTCTCTTAACAC
>PIVK01000161.1 GCA_003354135.1 Rhodospirillales bacterium | reverse complement strand
TATAACGATTCAAGTGGCGATTCCGATGGTGGCGAAGAGCCGCTCGCGGCGCCCACGGGTGGAGCCGCGACAGCACCTATCGTGCACACAAGGGGCGAAGAGGCGAGCGCTTCTTTCGTCCTCGCCTCTCTTTCCACCGCAGGGAGTGAAATAGCACCATCAAGGGTCGCGGCAGCAGGGCTCTCGAACCTAGGAAACACGTGCTACCTGAACTCCATTCTCCAAGCTCTCACCGCATCCACGGTGTGCTTGCAGTGTGGCCATATCATGCTACGGCCGAAACCCCTTCTCTCCGCCCGCCGCCCGCCGCTCGTTTTTCTTTGCATGTTCTCTTCTTATGCCTATCGGTCTCTTTGCGTTTTTCTCGGGGAGGGGGGGGGTTATGCAGCACTTGCAGGAGCGCATCGAGGCGTTGCCGCACGGCAAGAGCTGCAACCGACAGGGCGCCGGCTGCGTGCTGTGCACACTTGAAGCTCACTTCCAGGTGCGGCCGAGCCACACCTTCATCCTCCTTGGCCTTAATGCGCTCAATGCACAGCTGTCTCCTGCTCGAGTATGCACATGTCGCGCCGGGTATCACGGCCTGGTGCATGCGTGCTGCCTGTCTCCTCGCCCCCTTGGTTTATGTCCGCAGCTGGCGTTGTCGGGGAAGAAGCTGGTGGCACCACAGGGCATGGTGGACAGCCTGCTGGAGATCGCGCCCACGTTCATGAGAGATAGGCAGGAGGTGAGAGCAGCGTAGGCGGCGGCGGCGATTTTTGTCAGGCCTTGACTCCGCTTCAGAACACAAAAGGCCAATCCACATGTCATGGTGATAAAAAAAAATCCCTTTGCTTCCCCAGGATGCCCACGAGTTCCTGCGCCTGCTCATCGACTCGATGCAGAAATGCTGCCGCGGGCCCAAGGCACCCGCCCCTACCGCGTTCGTTGGGACCGCCTCGGGTTCGGGACTGCTGCGTCCGGGGTGGGGCGGGCCTTACCACGGCCACAGCGAGCCGAAGGCGTACCCCTTCTCCGTCTTCGCGGGGGCGTTGCAGTCGTCGGTGACGTGCCTGTCGTGCAACGCCGTGTCTCGGGTGGTGGACCCCATCGAGGACACCTTGCTTGTCTGCTGTGCCTGTATCGCTGTATAGATCTCTAACGCCGTTTTTCAAACGGCCGTAATTTAACATTTTACGTGCGAAATGTAGTAATCCAAAAGCGGGGAGAAAGAAAGATAGCCGGAACTAGCACTAAACTGAGATCAACAACTCTTGAGTAACGTTTTTGGGATTTTGAGAGATGAGTGGAAACGGGAAATTACTATTGACAACACAAATTAAATCAAAGGTATTCACACCTTGGTTTCTCCTCTTGCCCTACTTCTGCTACCGAAGTCCTGACACCTGACCCTTTACAAGGCCAACCCGCACTCGCGTTTGAGAGAAAAGTGCTACTTTTCAAGTCACGGAGCCACCCGAGAGAGGGCTGTAGCTCCCGCTGTATGTGGGCTTGCACTGATGTTGGGCTACGTGCACATGGCCATAGGTGTCCTGTTGAGGACCAAACACTAGTTAGTCCGATACCTGACCAGTGGCGGGTGTGAGGAGGCGCACATATTTTTGAAAATGAAATCCTAAGGGACCCCCAAGGGGGGGGGAAGGGCACGTGCGAAATGGACATGCGGTAGCGCAACTTCAGACCCAGGCCTCCCACCGAGCTCTAGGAGCTCTACATGGATAGATAATGGCATCCAAAAGAAGTCGCTTGACCATCATTCTTCTGAGGTCGGCCTGGGTCGGGAGTTACAACTGGTACAAGGCCAACCCGCACTCGCGTTTGAGAGAAAAGTGCTACTTTTCAAGTCACGGAGCCACCCGAGAGAGGGC
>PIVK01000160.1 GCA_003354135.1 Rhodospirillales bacterium | reverse complement strand
CGTTGCCGACACGGGCGAGACCGACCAGGATACGTCGGTCACCATCGACGTGCTTGCCAACGACACCGACGTAGATGAGACGGACACCCACACGGTGGACGCGGTCTCGATCACCGGCGGCGGCGAAGGCAGTGCGTCCATCGTCAACAACCAAGTGGTCTACGACCCAGGCACCGATTACGACTCCCTGCCCGAGGGCAAGACCGCGACGGTGACGCTCGAATACACCATGAGCGACGGGGACGAGACATCGACCGAATACGTGACGGTGACCATCACCGGCACCAACGACGAACCCGACATCAGTGGCTCTACGTCGGGCGGCGTCACTGAGGACGGCACCCTCGGTGCGTCCGGCACGCTGACCATCTCGGATGCGGACGACGAGGAGTCGAGCTTCCAGGCGCATACCGGTGGGTCGTACGGCACGTTCACCATCAATGCCGACGGGGAGTGGAGCTACGAGCTCGACAACACGGACCTGACGGTGCAGGCCCTGGGCGCGGGCGTTACCATGACCGATACCTTCACGGTGACCTCGCTCGACGGCACGGTGACCGAAGACGTGACGGTGACCATCACCGGCACCAACGACATCCCCAACATCACCGGCGATACGTCGGGCAATGTCGTCGAGGATGAGCATGAGAAAGGCACCGGCATTTCGGGCAAACTGGACATCTCGGATGCGGACGCCGGGGAGCGATTTTTCCAGCCGGAGGTCGTCCTGCCGGAGACCGATGGGTCGTACGGCACGTTCTCCATCAATTCCAACGGGGTGTGGGGCTACGAGCTCAATAACGATGACGATAGGGTGCAGGCCCTGGGCGCGGGCGATAAAATGACCGAGACCTTCACGGTGACCTCGAAGGATGGCACGGTGACCGAAGACGTGACGGTGACCATCACCGGCACCAACGACGACCCCGTCATCGGCGGCGATACGTCGGGCGGCGTTACTGAGGACGGCGAGGACGGCAACGACGTTGCGTCCGGCAAGCTGACCATCACGGATCCGGACGACGGCGAGTCGAAATTCGAGGTGCAGACCGGTACGGACGGGGCGGGGACGTACGGCACGTTCTCCATCAATGACGAAGGGAAGTGGAGCTACGAGCTCGACAACACGGACCTGACGGTGCAGGCCCTGGGCGCGGGCGATACCATGACCGATACCATGACGGTGACCACGGCCGACGGCACGGAGACCTACGTGACGGTGACCATCACCGGCACCGACGACGAGGCCGTCATCACCGGCAAGACGTCGGGCGGCGTCATTGAGGACGGCAACGGCGTTGCGTCCGGCACGCTGACCATCTCGGATGCGGACGCCGGCGATTCGCCGGACTTCAACCCGCAGTACCTTACGCCCGGGATGTACGGCATGTTCTCCATCAAGGACACCGGGGTGTGGAGCTACACGCTCGATAAAGATCTCAATGGCGATCAGGTGCAGGCCCTGGGCGAGGGCGATACCATGATCGAGACCTTCACGGTGACCGGCACCGACGACGACAAGACCCCGCAGGTCGTGACCATCACCATCACCGGCACCAACGACGACCCCACCATCGGCGGCCACGCGTCGGGCAGCGTCATTGAGGACGGCGACGAGGACGGCGACGACTATGCGTCCGGCAGGCTGACCATCAAGGATCCGGACGCCGGCGAGTCGAGCTTCACCGCGCAGACCGGTGCGGACGGGGAGGGGGGGGCGTACGGCACGTTCATCATCAATACCTCCGGGCAGTGGACCTACACGCTCGATAACACGGACCCGGATGTTCAGGCCCTGGGCGCGGGCGATACCATGACCGATACCATTACGGTGACCACGGCCGACGGCACGGAGACCTACGTGACGGTG
>PIVK01000159.1 GCA_003354135.1 Rhodospirillales bacterium | reverse complement strand
ATCGGTAGGCAAGACGCACCCGCCATCGTCAACGCACTTCATGTAATCGTCCCACGTCACCTCGTACCTGCCGATCTCAAAATTGTTGGCGAAGGTCACCGTGTGTTCCGGTTGTTCATTAGGCTGACAACCGGGATCATTGTTGTTGGCACCCCCACAGCCCATGCTGAAGCTTTTATCTTTGGCGTAGATAGTCACCATGGTGGGCAGTACCCCCCGGTCCACACCATCAACTTCGGGCAGGCGGTCGTCGAGCGCCGCCATCATGGCATCATACACATCATCACCATTACCCGCGGTGCAGTCGACCGGGGCTGCGCCGTTCTCCGAACAGCCGATAGTGGTGGCGTCCATCTCAAGGGATACCCCAGCCGCCATCATGGCAATGGCCCCTTCGGTCACACGGGCGGCGCTGTTGTTGCCGGCGTCGTCGTAATACAGGTCGACCACCGTACCGTTCAGCATGACCGTGGAGGAGGCCGTGTTCAATTCAATCGCCGGCGCGCCGTTGGAGGTATAGGTCAGAACACCGCTGCTAACCAGCGTCACCGTGCCTTCGTCGATGGTCACGGTGGAGCCGTCGCCGATTACAAGGGTGGCTCCATTGCCAAAGGTAATGGTTATATAAGCGGCATTGCCCCCCGTGTCCTCGACCACGATTGTGGATCCGAACATCACCGCCATACCAACGGTAGCGGGTACGCCGTTGATGGTGTTGTTGCCCGTTGTGACCGTAACCGTCCCCACCGTGTTCGGGTGCTGGCGTTCCTGCACCGTGATGATGTTTTGGCGCTCCACCACGTCAAAGCGCCGCGCCTTGACCGAAAGCAGACGCGTCGGCGGAACCGGTTTGAACTGGTCGGCCCAGGGAACGCCGAAGATGTATTTCAGGCCGAAGGTCGCGGCGAGGCTCGGTTTGGAGACATTGTCGTCCCGTCCTTCGACGCGGAAGCGCAGCGCCGGAACCGGCGTGTATTCGCCGCGCAAGGCCAGTTCGCGGATGTTCTTTTCGCCTTCGTAGCGGTTCCAGTACGACCCGCGCACCGCCAGTTCAAGCTGGGGAAAGACTTCCAGCCGGCCGGCCAGTTCCAGATCGGCCCCATTCAAGGCCCTTTCCTGGAAATAGGTGCGCGAATCACGCCAGCCGCTCAGCCCCTGGTAATAGTTCGCGCCCACTCGATACAGGCTGCTTTCGGCCTCGGCCCCGACGGATGCGCGCTGGTGATCATAGGGAAATTCATGATCGTAAAAGGCGTTGACGCCGTAGAGCCATTTTTCGTCCGGGGTCAGGTACCGGTAGGCAAGGCCAAGGTTAACCGTGCTGCGGCCCTGGCGGTTGTCAAACCGGTACCCCAGACCGCCTTGCGCGAACACATTGTGGCGGCTGGCTTCGTCTTCGTACAAAGGTTGGGTGGTTAACAGGGAATAGGCCGGTTTTTGATCCGTGCCGAGACCGGCGCGGATTTCCATATTGGACAGGGCGGCAATGGTGGAATAATCCAGCACCCGTTCGCCGGTTTCGGCAAAGCCCTTCAACGTCATGTCCAGCAACTTCGTGCGATCAACGCTAAAACCAAGATACGGGGATTGATCCAGCAACAGCCCGTCTTTGGCGGCGTTCAGATTGTGCTTGACGGTTTCCGCCGCAAGCTGGCGCGACAGGTGGCTGAGCCCGCCAAACAACGCCCCGGCGGCATCGTCGCTGATATTAAGGGGGGATGACGCCCATTGGTCGATTTTGACGTTAATCTTGCCAAACGCCAAATCCAGCGCCCAGCTATCCAGCGCTTCGCCATCCCTGGGCAGGGTAATGTTCAGAACAGGCTGATTTTCACTTTGATTGACGGATCCATAATCATCACTGGCCAACTTCT
>PIVK01000071.1 GCA_003354135.1 Rhodospirillales bacterium | reverse complement strand
GCGCCATCAAGGACATCCTCAACGGCCTCAAAACGGCCACCGAGCTCAACGGTAGGGTCGTGACAGTGGCGGAGTCCGTAGCGCAGATGGCTACCGATATCCGCGATATCGACCGCCGCCTGGTGCCCCTATTCCCGCTTGGTAGGGCAAAATCAGAAGTGCACTAGGATATATCGACAGAACATGGCAAGCTTTGTGTGAACGGTATTTCTGACACTCGTAAATAACAGGGAGAATAGCTTATTCTATGAATATCAGGCTGATATCACAAATTTGGTCCCGTTTGTTCCGGTTTGGCACGAAAGTCTATGTTGGAACTACACAAGAATCACCAGCATTTCTATCGCCAGTTATGAAGTATCTATTTACGGCTATTTTGTCGATTTTTTTCTTTTCTCTGACATACGCAAGCGCGTCTACGGAGTTCACTCAAGTAGATCTTGGTTTTATCGCTTGTCTGGTGTCTATTGTTTTAGCGGCGCAACTAGCGATTGCTCATGTGTTTGTCAGATACCGAGTTGTGCAAAATCTGATTTTGGCCGGATTTGCCACGATAAATATCCTCTATCTCAATCTGGCCTTGAACATGAATTTTCTCGATCTACCTATATATGTCCAAATATTGGGCTTACTGTTGTCTATGTTCATCATATTCACTTTCATGAACATGCTAGACGAAACCCCCCGTATTGCCAGGGTGCTACCGGCACTTTTTGCTTTGGCGACGGCAGGCGTTTTGGCGCAGACTCTGCTTTCAGCCGCACCTGTCCCTGAGGTGTCAACCGAGCACGGAAAGACAAGTGCCAAAAACATTCGGATTGTAGATTTTAAGACCAAACCAAATGTGTATTTCATTTCATTCGATGCTCTTATCCCGAAGGTGCTGCTCCAAAAACATTTGGGCTTAGAGACCACCCCTTATCATGAGGTGTTCGACGCCCATTTTAAGAGATTTAAAAATTTCTTCGCTGACCGCGTCCCAACAAAGAGGTCGCTTAATTCCCTTCTCGCGCTAGACATTGGGCATTACTCTGAGGCAAGAAAAAATAGCATCGCTTACCACTTTTTCAGCGGCCAGATTCCCAGTCCTCTTTTTGAAATTTTCAAGCACAACGGCTATGAGACGAATACTCTCTACCGCAGCGGGTACTTCGGATGGAATAAGGGTCCACATGTCGATAATTACTGGATAGATAGGTTAGGTTCGAAGACGGGGGCTTGCGATTTCATAAGCACATCTGGACTTAAGGCATTCACATTTATGGGGTATTGCTCATTAGTTAAGAGTAATATGTTCATATCGGCCTTTAGAGGCCAAGCCATTGATAGTAATCTTAACGATATTGATTTTCTTATTAACAAGATGCGGGCCGGTTTGCAGAGGGATGCGCCTCAAATATTTGTGGGATACGTTTTTTCACCAGGACATACCCGCCTTTATTTTGATAGAGAAGACACCGAAGACGTAGACAAATATAGACATTCCTATTTTAAGAAAAGCAAAAAAACCGCCACATACCTCAACAAAATTGTTGCCTTCATTGCCAATGAGGACCCGGAGGCAATAGTCTATGTATTTGGTGACCACGGGTGGTTGGTATCAAGTAAGGATCCATTCAAAGAAAATGATGTTTCTTTTGTCCAAGACAGATTTGGCGTGTATGGGGGCATTCACCCACGTGACCGTTGTGCCGAGTCCTTTGCCATGCCATATAATAAGGACTTTATGACGGTTCTGCAGGGAGCCCATATGATCATCAAGTGTTTGTCCGGTGGAAAAAACGCTTTTATTACGCTGGAGGACTATCGTCTCCCGGAATTCGAAACCAAGGCTCACAATCGCTATGAGGATTACCTTTATGAATAAGAGAGAATTCCTGGCCACCAAATTGGTACCGACGGTGCTGGTCTGTTTGATTTCAAGCCTGTTTTTTCCAACCATCGCCTTTGCCTATGTTGATCCGGGCTCAGGCAGCGTGATCGTGACCACGATTCTGGGATTTATTGCAGCCATCGCTTACACATTCCGAAAGTATTTCTACAGGATCAAAAGGATGATTTTCGGAAATAAAGCGGAAGAAGAACAGAAAGACAACGAATAAGATGGAACCGATATTGGAAGTCAATGCCGGTTCATTTCGCGATCCAGTCAATCAGGTCTATGAAATAACGCCGAAGTCTGGCGGCAAAAATACCCGCATTCTACGTGGCCTCAGTAAAGATGCGCTGGCAATCTACCGGCAACTCTCAAGCGAGGCATTTTTCCGGAAGGCGCTGGGTGCCGGCCAAATTGTGCAAACGGAGTTGCTGGCGGCCGATGACGAGAACGCCAGGGCGGTCATGGCGAATGGCTGGGCAGGTGTCCTGGAACATGAATCCGTTCCCTTTGTGACCTACCCTTATGAATGGACCTTCTCCATGCTCAAGGATGCGGCGCTCTTGCAGTTGCACCTTATTGAAAAGAGCCTTGAAAACGGTTGGACGCTAAAAGACGCAACGCCCTACAACATCCAATGGATGGGCTCACGACCTGTTTTCATCGATGTTGCCTCCTTCCAGCCTTGGAATGAGGGTGAACCCTGGGTCGGGTACCGCCAGTTTTGCTCCATGTTTCTTACGCCTTTAATGCTGCGCGCACATCTAGGCATCAACCACCTTCCGATACTACGATCCTACATCGACGGCATCCCACCGACGGAAGCTAACAAGTACTTCACCGGCACGAAACGTTTCAAGAAGGGCGTATTGAGCCACATAATTTTTCCTGCAAAGGTGGAAAACTCGATTGCTAAGCGTGAGCGTGACGATGCCCCAGCCAGACAGCGCACTTCACATAGGCAATCCAAGGCTATGGTGCTCGGACTTGTCCAAAGTCTCACGCGGCTTGTGCATAAACTCTCAATCGAAATAAACCATACCGACTGGTCGCAGTACGACAAGACGCACTCTTATCAGGAAGCGGATTTTGATGCGAAAAAAGCCTTTGTTTTAAAGCACACATCGACAACCCAGCGGGAGTGCATCTGGGATATAGGCTGCAACACCGGCACCTTCTCCAGGGTCTCCGGCGAGTATTGCAGTCAGGTGATTTCTGTCGATGGCGATCACAATGCGGTTGAGCAACTCTACCTTGAGGAAAAAAAGAACGCGGATTCAAATATCCTGCCACTTGTCATGAACCTCGCAAACGTATCTCCAGGACAGGGTTGGGCAGGCAGTGAACGACAGTCGTTTGACCAACGAGGGAAGCCGAATCTCGTGCTTTGCCTTGCTCTCATTCACCATATGCGCCTGTCAGCCAACATTCCGAATGTACTCTTTTTGAAATGGCTGCGTTCGCTCGAAGCCGAGGTGATTCTGGAGTTTGTGAACCGTGAGGATGAAATGGTCATGAAACTGCTTACCAACAAGACGGAACAGTACGAAGATTACAACCTCGACCAGTTCACCATGGAGGCCGAACGGCTCTTCACGATTAAGGATCGAGAATCCCTTAAGGGCGGCAAGCGCGAAATCTTTTATCTTACACCAAGGTAGAAATTACCAGGATGCGTGTACTTGAAACTATTCTGAGTCCCATCGTATGGCTATTGGAATTAGTCCTGGAGTTTTATGTCCATTTATTTTCTTCGACAGGTGTTTCAATTTTGTTTTTGAGTTTCACCTTCTCACTGTTGCTGCTCCCATTCCAGAGAAAAGCGCAACGAACAGAACAGCGTATCTGCGAGAAAATGAAAACTGTGGATGCGGAAGTGAAGGTTCTAAAAGAAGAGCTTAAGGGCGAAAAACTGTTTCTTGCAACTGAACAGATTTACGAGAGGAATGGGTACCACCCAATTCAGAGCGTAGGCATGGGGGCAAGCTTCTTCGTCATGTTGCCCGTACTCGTCTCGGCTATTCTACTTTTCGCCGGCAGTGAAATTCTCACGGGCATCAGCTTTCTCTTTATAGACGACCTATCGAAGCCGGATGGCTTGCTGGGAGCGATCAATGTACTGCCACTTCTAATGTCTGCGATCACACTAATTGACGCGAAAATGCGCTTCAAAGATGACAAGAAAAGCCAGATCCGTTTCTTATTCATTTCAACGGTACTGCTTATAATCGTATACAACCTCGCGTCAGGACTTGTGCTTTATTGGATAGGCAGCAATATTATGTCCTTGATGGCAAGTCGGCTCCAATCCGGGTGATCGATGAAATTGTTACTCTATCCCTGAATGGCTTAGCGATGAATTCAGGACTGAAGCTGCAGAAATACTCGGTGGCCTGGTCGAAAGCATCAAGGTCCGTAACCTCGACGATGGGATTGAGATTGAACGGGTCGGCGAGATAACAAACATGATCGAGGCCGCGCAAATCACCGATATGAAAGGAAAAACCGCCTCCGAAGAAGCGGCTTCTCTCAAAAACTGCCGGAGTCCGGAAGCTGCTGACCGGGCCATTGGCGTTTCTCCACGAATTTCCGCGTGGATCAGCTTTATCCTTTTGAAATGGAGTACGATCGAAAAACGCCTGCCCCATAACGATACGAACTTCGGATTTGGGACACTAGAGCAGCAGCTTGACCAGCACGAACCCGCCGATCAGCAGCAGCACGAAGGCCAGGGTTAATTTGGCCAGATTCTTTTCGATGAAATCGCGGATCGGCTCGCCGTACTTCCACAGAAGGGCGGCAACGAGGAAGAACCGCGCCCCGCGCCCGACCAGCGATGCCAGGGCGAAGGATACCGGGTCCATGCCCGTCACGCCGCTGGCAATGGTGAAAATCTTGTAAGGAATGGGGCTGAAGCCGGCGGTGAAAACGATCAGGACCCCATGCTCGTTATACATCGTCCGGGCTTCGGTGAACTTTTCCAGGGCGTGATAGAACTCCAAAATCGGCTGCCCGATCGCGTCGAACAGGAAGGCCCCGATTCCGTAGCCGGCAATGCCGCCCAGGACGCTGGTCACCGTGCAGATAAGGGCGATCTTCCAGGCCCGTTCACGGGCCGCCAGGATCATGGGAATGATGAGTACGTCCGGCGGCACGGGAAAGAAAGAGCTCTCTGCGAACGAGAGCACCGCCAGCGCCCAGAGCGCATGGCGGTGGCCCGCCAGGCTCATGGTCCAGTCATAGAGACGTTGCAGCACGGGGTCGGACTTCCTCTCAGGCGGGATCCGCGGCTCTTTAACCGCCAGGCGACGGGAACGGGCAATGGAAGTCTTTGTAACGAGATCCAATTAAAGCCGGAACCGGCGGGAAAAGAAGTGGTGGCCTCCCCCGGACTCGAACCGGGACGCCCGAAAGCACGTGATTTTGAGTCACGCGTGTCTGCCAATTCCACCAGGAGGCCCCTGAAAAACACGTGCCCGGCAGTGATAGTCCACCGAGGGACGGAAGTCCATAGGATGTCAACGGGATCGGATTTAAAAGGGTGTCCCTTTGCGGAGGGGGCACGCCGGATCAGGGCTGTCCGGTTAACTGAACGTCCGAGACTCTGGAAGCTATGGCTCACGCTGGTTTAGGAACGAAAATGCGTGAGTTTAGGAACGAAAATGCGTGGTGTCGATCTCCGGTTTCGATGCCGGCTTTTCTCTCTCATACGGTCGGACTCCCAACTTCGCCAAATTCCCACCCTGAATTTACGCGCAAAATTAAACCGCCCCGGATTGGCGCGCTCAACAGCTTTGGAGAGAAGAGTTTTGGGGAGAAACGACACAACGCCGGTCAACAGATTCCGGCCCGAAGGCGCACGGGGCTGGTATTTTCTGGCACTCTAACCTGGGGTTTTCCGGCACTCTAAATCGGCGAATATGGTATATATAAAATTGTGAATTTCGAAGGGGGTGTGACTGGGACGCAACCTTCTCTAGATCGCAATCCGACCTAACAGAATCAAAGGGGTTCCCCTTTCCGCCGAATTGTGATTCAAGAATAAGGGCTGGTGGAGGAGGCCAGCCCTTATGACGAAACCTCTTTCCAACGATATTCGAGAACGGTTGATCCAGGCGGTTGAGGGCGGCATGTCTCGCCGCTCTGCTGCCAAACGGTATAGTGTGGCACCGTCGACGGCCATCAAGTGGGTTAATCTTTGGAACCGCACCGGCAGTTTCGAGCCACGCCCCCGGGGCGGAGACACGCGTTCCCACCGGATCGAGCGATACGCCGAGGACGTTCTTGCGCTGGTCGATGCGGCTCCCGATACGACCCTGGCCGAACTTGCCGCCTATTTGGAAGAAGCTCATGGATTGAAGGTGTCCGAGAGCATGGTTTGGCGTTTGCTCGACCGTCATGGTCTGACCTTTAAAAAAAACCGCGCACGCCGGCAAGCAGCAACGGGCTGATGTTCTGCCGCTCCGGCAAGCCTGGCTTGAGGCTCAGCCCGATCTGGAACCGGCGACATCGTCGTCATGGACAACCTCCCTGCCCACAAGTCCGTCGCCGTACGGATGGCCATCGAAGCCGCAGGCGCTGAATTGCGTTTCCGGTCGCCCTAAGTCCGGTCGCCCTAAGTCCGGTCGCCCTAAGTCCGGTCGCCCTAAGTCCGGTCGCCCTAAGTCCGGCCGCCCTATAGTCCGGTCGCCCTATAGTCCGGCCGCCCTATAGTCCAGCCGCCCTATAGTCCGGACTTCAATCCAATCGAAATGGCCTTCTCAAATAGTCCGGACTTCAATCCAATCGAAATGGCCTTCTCAAAGCTCAAGGCCTTTCTCAGAAAGGCGGCAGACCGCACTGTCGACGATCTCTGGAACGCAATCGCCCAAGCCATCGACATCTTTACCCAAGCCGAATACGAAAACGACTTTGCTTCTGCCGGATATGATCGCGGTTGATCGGAAAATATTTTAGCTTAGAAAAACGGCCTTTTAAACAACAGATAAAACAGGTTATTTCAAATGGTATCAATGAGCTGAACATATTTGTTAAATTTGAATTAAATTTAGTTGCATTGTCCTGTTGGAGTGCTTACATACTCTCCACTACATACGTTGTAGGTCTGCTCTAGCTTCCTCTGGAACAGGAGCAGTTGTTTTCGTGGCGGCCCTCGTGGTGTTGCGATTGGGAAACGAGGGTTGGGATATGGCCGACCGAAACGGGGATGATCAGATGAGCGCACAAAATCATTATGAATTCAGCGGTCACGGCAGCGGCAGCGGCAGCGGCAGCGGCAGCGGCAGCGGCAGCAACAGCGGCCACGGCAGCAACAGCGGCCACGGCAGCAGCTATCGACGGTCCCGACACGACAGCGGCAGCGGCCACGGCAGCCCCAACGCAGTCCGCGACAGGGTCGAAATCGACGAGGATGCGTCGGTCACCACCATCGACGTGCTTGCCAACGACACGGGCCACAACGCCTCCTTGGAGGGGGTCTCGATCAAAAGCGGCGACGGCAGTGCGTCCATCGTCGACAACAAAGTGGTCTACGACCCAGGTACCGATTACGACCACCTGGCCGAGGGCGAGACCGCGACGGTGAAGCTCAAATACACCATGATAGACGATCACGGGGTGGAGTCCGTCTCTAGAGTGATCATCACCATCACCGGCACCAACGACGCCCCCGAAGCCGTTGCCGACACGGGCGAGACCGACCAGGATACGTCGGTCACCATCGACGTGCTTGCCAACGACACCGACGTAGATGAGACGGACAC
>PIVK01000158.1 GCA_003354135.1 Rhodospirillales bacterium | reverse complement strand
CTTGACAATGGCACATTACGGAGGTGCATTTGCCTGAGAATATATCTGCTGATACTTCAGACGACTCTTACGAGAGCGGGTACGGTTGATCAGATGTGAGACGACGAGTGAAATGGCCTCCTCGGGAGTAGGTTGTGGCAAGGGCATAGCAGCTCGAAGTAAGAGTCGGAGGTTGGGCAAAGAGAGTGTGGGAAGCACGTCCAGTTCGAATTGTCGAAGCAAGGTGGGGTCACGAATGTACTGTTGAGCCCATTCCCATCGAGTTTGAGCCAAGAACCAGACCGAGAGGATGACCAAAGCAAGATGATGCTGCCAAGCGAGAAACTTACGGGCCTGTAACTCATTCCAACCGGTCTCTGATTTGGCGTCCTGAATGCTGCGTTCGACGAAATAACGATGGCATTTGAGCCAAGCCAAGTGAGAGAGAGAAGTATGGGAGGGAGCATTGCACAAGGAATAGTTGTAACGTTTGCCTCCTTCTCGTCGCATCACAAGCCAATCCTGAAGCGGTTCCGCTTCCCCATCGCGCAAAGTCCAGACGGGCCGGGCAGCGAAAGGGTCGTTCAGCAGGCCTCGTTCGATAGTCCGCACTTGAATGCGTTGCCAGTCGGTGTCAGTGCGTCGGGCGACCTGTTGCGCTTTTAGGGGCTTGACACCATTCAGCACCTGTACCTGAGTGGGCTTGCGTCCTCGCTGACTCGCTTTGGGTTTTGGTACGCCCAGCACAGGTTTTTCCAGATAGACAACCGTGTTTTTGGGTACGTCGGCCATGTACGTGAGTCCAGCTTGGCGCAAGTTGTCTCGAAACCATGTGCTTTTACCATACAAATCGTCGCAGGCTACCGCTACGAAGGGCAATTTCTCCGCTACCGACCTCTGGATCATCTTCCATCCCTGTTCAACCTTGGTCTCAAAGCTGCGGTCGGGCGGTATACCAACCTGCTTGCGATCCTCGGCTTTCTCTGGGGCAAACCACGACTCAGGCAAAAACAACTCCCCATCCACCAAGGTCCATAGGGGCCTGGTGTTATCCCTGAGATTGGCGTAGCCTAACAAGGTACCCACTTGACTCATCTCTATTTTCCCCAAACGACCATTGTGCTGGCGCCTCGCACCGGCTGATTTGTTCCCCGCTTTTTGATTAGCGCTTTCGTCCAATATGAGAACACTCCCCTGCTCCAAACCTGGCGTGGCTTTGATCTCTTCCCTCACCTGCTTCGATACTGCTTGTCCCGACCAGGGCGAGTTCGACATGAAATGCTGTATGTTTTCCCCAGACATTTCGCTGGCTCGTGCTATCACCGTATAGTTGCGATTCCTTTCCAGGCGTAACAGGCCACTCATATATTGGAGAGCATAGACGCTGGTATCCCGTGTCTTAGTCTTGAAACACCCTGCATAACGCTGCCATATACTAGACAAGCGCTCTGGCAATTCTTGGCTCATTGGTAGCGACAAACCCCAGCGATGGGGCTCTTTTACCCCCTCTTCTTCTGCTGTCAACTCCTCCGTTCTCCTCTGCTTGACACGACTGCGCTGTGACCTTTTCTTATCCCCTATTCCTTTGCCTCGAACTCCACTTTTCGATATCGACCCCTTCCAGCGGCGCTTGGCATGTATCATTACTCTTTCAGACTCATTCTCTACCAACAACCATGCCACTCTGCTCATGTTCTCCTCCTGAGGCATGGCTTCGACCCCGTTCACACCCCAATGGCTTATCCACACAATTACCAGTATAATGATCCACAGGCGGTTACGCATAGTAGGCCTTCTTTGTATAGATGATGTCTACTAGCGTGGCCGCTTTTGGCTCTTTTGTCAAGGTGCTGTATTGTTTTGGCCCATTATCGCTGTGTTCTAATGTGCCATTGTCAAA
>PIVK01000030.1 GCA_003354135.1 Rhodospirillales bacterium | reverse complement strand
CGCAGCGTGCGCTCAATCTGGTCCAGGATCTCCTTTTGCACCGTCTCCATGCGCAGCATGCGCATGATGACTTCCATGGCGAAGTTCTCGGGCAGAAGCGAAAGCACGCGCGACGCGTGGTCGGGCAGGATCTTGCTCATAACCACGGCCACCGTCTGCGGGTATTCGTTCTTCAGGTAATTGGCCAGAACGCTCTCGCTCACGTTGCCCAGCTTGTCCCACATGGTGCGGCCGGCCGGCCCCCGGATCTCCTCCATGATTTGATTGACCCGCTCGGGAGGCAGGGTGTTTACCAGCAGGCGTTCCGTGGAATCGTGGGAGCCGACCAGGGAGCCCGCCGAGGACAACTGGTCGGCGAACTCGACGAACAGCCGCTCGACCATGGTCGAGCCGATGGAGCCCAGCGTCGACATGCTTTGGCTGAGCTCTCGGATCTCGTCGTCGTCCATGCGCTCGAACAGCGTTGCCGAATGCTCGTCGCCGAGCGCCAGCATGAAAATCGCTGCCTTCTGGGAGCCGGAGAGACCTCGGTAGTCGTCCTTGACGCGTGCCATCGGTATCTATTCCCTGCTTCCGTCTTCTCGGGCAGTTTCCCAATGGCAGCCGAGGTTCATCGTGCCGGCCATGTTGGCGACGGTGGCGAGGCAGGCCTCGACTCGACCGGGACGTTTACCGCCGCGTTGACTACGTACCCGCCTCCCAGGACCGCGAAGGCGGTATCTCCCAGGTTGCTGCCGAGATTAAAAATACAGGCCGTGATCTCGGCAACCAAACCAATTCGGTCGGGACAGCTTATCGATATCCAGCACAACATAGGCATAGGCTATTTTATGGCGTGAACGGGTTCCGGGCGCTAGTGAAAATTCTCGCTATCCCCCTCAGGGGTCCAGGGTGGCTGCAACGGAAGGAATAAGCGTGTTATGGTCTGGGGCGGAACGGGGGACTTGGGAGCCGGAAGTGTGATGGCGCGGCGCGTCGTAAGCAGCGTGATTTTGGTAATTCTGCTTTTCGCCGGTGTGCAGTCCGTTGCTGCGGAGCCGGTCGGGGTGGCACGCGGTGCTGTCGCAACCGGCGTTTACAACCACCCGATCCGCAACTACACACTCGTTTTCCCCCAGGATTTCGTGGTGACCGAAAAGGGTCAACGGGCGAACCTCAACATCCGGTCGCCCAAAGGCTTTGTCGTCGACATTCAGACGGGGGATACCAGCCCGCATGTGGATCTGCCGGGCATGCTGGGGCGTCTTGAGGCGGCATACCTAGGGCCGCAGAAACCGTGGAACACCAAGATCGGGGAAGGGGTCGTGGCGGTTGGCGGGCTCCCGGCCCGTGAGGGAGTCTACGCGGGGCGGGACAACCGGGCCCGCATCGTCATCGCCCGCGGCGCGAAGACGGACTTCGTCTTCATGTTTTTTGCACGGAACGAGGACTTTGATGTCCTGGAACAGGAGTTCGCGGAACTGATATCTTCCTTTCGACCGTCTCCGGAGGAAACGGCCCTACAGTCCGCTGCGGCGGGCGTTCCGCCTTCGGGGGAAACTCCGGTTCCCCTGCGGTTGCCCCCGGTGCCGGATCAGGACACACGGCGCTTCGTCGGCAAGAGGTTGGGATATGCCATTTCCTATCCCGGAACCTGGGATATGGTCCGGTCGGGGCCGTTTGCCGTGGTCCTGGGGGGGCGGGAAGGGACGCCTGCTTTCGACCTGACGGTCAGTATCCAGAATGT
This sequence comes from Rhodospirillales bacterium, assembly GCA_003354135.1. Lineage (GTDB taxonomy): Bacteria > Pseudomonadota > Alphaproteobacteria > Rhodospirillales > GLO-3 > GLO-3. The sequence continues at coordinate 31,927 of PIVK01000030.1, read as the reverse complement.
TCAGCCTCGATCCGTCATCAATCCTGGCCAAGTGGTGGAGGCCGTCTACGCGAGCCTGAACACCCAATTGTCGGCGGCGGCCTTCGAGACGGCCTATTTCGGCGAGAGCCAATACATCTACGACCGGGGCGGTGTGCGTGCCGTGGGAAAACAGTTCCTCGTCAGCTACACGGACGGTAAAACCCGCTACAGGCAGCTGAGCGTGGTGTTGCCGCGGCCGGGAAGCACCGTGGCCCATGTCTGGTCCTATCGGGCACCGCAGGAACGCTTTTACAGCTACTGGCCGATTGTGGAAAACATGCTGGGTTCCTGGACGCTCCTGGACAGTTCCGAATCTGTAACGCGTGACGACGTCAACAAAACCCCCTAGCGTGGTGAATTCGGGACACGAGCGAGGAGACCGGGGCGGACATCGGCTTGGCGGCGTTCTCGGTATTTTTCATGCAGAGCCCGTCGTTTCTGTCTCACCAGCGGACATTGGGGGAAATGCGGGGCCGTTCGAACGCCGAGACCCTGTTCGGGATGACGGCGATTCCCACGGACAACCACATCCGCCAAATGCTGGACGGGGTACAGACGGATCATTTTGATCAGGTTTTCTCCCGCATACTCAAGGATCTGGATGAGGGCGGCGGTCTGGAGCCGATGCGTCGTCTGGGCGACCGGACGCTGATCGCACTGGACGGCTCGGAGCACTTCCGTTCGCGCAAGATCCATTGCCCGCAGTGCTCGACGCGCAACCTCATCGTCGCCGCATGGCGCGAGGCCAAACAAAAACTCGGCGCAAGAGCCCGCCTCTTCGAACACATCCGCACCATCACCCAACACCAAGACACTCAAACTCGATGCCATAATGAGAACTGCTGTTAAAAAACATCAGGTGTTGCACTTGACGTGAAAATCCAGCAATTATGTCCCGCTGGCCGACAGCTATATGCGCTTCGAGGTCGGTCGGGACGTGAAATAACTCCAGCGCTGTCATGGCCAGGGCACTCCGTCGGTTAGGGGGGGCATAAGTTTGCACCCCACACGGAGGGCTCGTAGCGCCGTCGAAAGCCCCTCTAAAATTTCGTCATTCCACTTTGAATTTGGCAAAAATCACGGAGTCAGATCAAGGGGCTACGAAAAAGCAGCCTGCGAATTTGAGGGTTAATGCTCGATCATAATTAATTAGGTGATTGATAACCTGTAATAATTTCTTAAGTATTCCAAGTGTACGGATTTATTGAGAAGCCGTGTGGTTCGCGCATGCCTCCAGCGGCTTGATGGGCGTACTGCCTTATGGGTCGTACGGATCGAGGAAACAGAGATGCTGGGAACGGGAGCAATGGCCAGACAGACCCACGCGACGGATAGCAGGCCGACAAGCCTCGGTCGCATGGGCATGATACCGGGTGGCTGGGTGGACCTGGTGGTGGCGACCCTGTTTATCAACGTCCTTGCCCTGGCGATGCCGTTGACACTGCTCCAGATCTACGATCGCATTCTGCCCAGTAAGGGTCTGGGAACGTTGTCCCTGCTCCTCCTGGTGGTGGGCTGTGCCCTGGTCCTGGAGGGAATCCTGAGGGTAGCGAGGTCCTTGGTCAGCGGCTGGATGGGCGCGCGCTTCGACCATATGGCCGGTTCTAGCGGTGTCGACCGTGTTCTGAGCAGCGATATCGTCGATTACAAGAAATTGGGGGTGGGGATGCACATGGAGCTGTTCTCCTCGCTCAACACATTGAGGGAGTTCTACGCGGGCCAGGCCATCCTCAACCTGCTGGATCTGCCGTTTGCAATTCTATTCATCAGTGTGATCGCCTATCTCGCGGGATGGCTGGCCTTGGTGCCGGTGTCTCTGGGGATCATGTTTGTCCTTTCTGCTGTTCTGGTAGGGCGGGGCCTGCGCCACTCCCTGCACGAACGCTCAACGGCCGATGACCGGCGGTTCGATTTTATCGTCCAAGTCCTGGGCAAGGTGCATACGGTGAAGGCCATGTCCATGGAGGAGCAGATGCTGCGCCGCTACGAGCGTCTGCAGGAAGGCTGTGCCACCTGGAACCGCGACGTGGCGTTGGGCAATGCTCGGGCCACGGGGGTTGGCGCCTTCTTCAGCCAACTGAACATGTTCATGGTCGTCGGGTTCGGTGCCACCTACGTGATCGACGGGATGTTGACCATCGGCGGCTTGGCGGCCTGCACCATGCTGTCAGGGCGCTCCATGGCGCCCATGCAGAAGGCGGCTGGTATGTGGACGCGCTACCAGGCCATCCGTCTGGCGCGGGATCGGGCCCTGAAACTGTTCGAGATAAGGCCCGAGGCGCCGAAGGGCCTCCCGCAACTGCCGCTAATCGAAGGTCCTCTCGAACTCAGGGACGTGACCTTCAATTACGGCAAGGGCCCAGATGACGAGGTCCTGCCTGACATCATCAAGAATGTGACCTTGCGCATAGAGCCGGGGGAAACGGTGGGAATTTCAGGCGGCAACATCAGCGGCAAAACGACGTTGTTGCATATAATGATGGCCATCCTTAAGCCGGTTAGTGGCTCGGTCTTGATCGGGGGTCATGCTTTCGAGGACTATGACCCGGTGAGCATCCGCTCCCAGATCGCTTATCTGCCGCAGGAGGCCGTCCTGTTCGGTGGGACTCTGCTCGAAAACATCACTATGTTCCGGCCCGAGAAGGAGGAGGACGCCCTTGACGTGGCGCGGCTTTTGGGATTGGACGACGTTGTGGCCCACATGCCGTTCGGTTATGACACCAAGACCGGAGACACGGTGACGGAAACGTTGCCGCGCGGCGTCAAACAGCGGATCGCCATTGCGAGGGCTTTGGTTGACAAACCGCGTCTCATCCTATTTGACGAGGCCAACACGGCGATGGATGCGGCGGGCGACGCCATGTTGAAGGCTCTTCTGGAAAAGCTTGCCCGCCGTGTGACCATCGTACTGGTTACCTCCCGACCGTCGTTTCTCAAGATATCGGATCGGATTTACGACCTCAGGGAAGGCACTCTAACGCTCCGCGAGCATGGTGATGGGATGACGCAGTTTCGCGCCAAGCGCTCACGGTATTCGTTTATCGAGGCAAAAAGACCGGAATGAAACAGACGCTGAAAAAAATCGAAGCTCTTGATGTCCCTGCATCCAACGGCTCTTGTGAGACGAATGGTGGGCCGGGTGCGGGGATCGGCTTGATTCCGGCTGCCGGCCGGGTGGTTTACCTATCGGAGAAGCCGTCTGAATGGATGTCCGGGATGAACATGGACCGGCGGACGCGATGACGGAAGAAGGGTAATGTTTAAGGGCTTTTTCAAAATCGAGGAGAAAGAAGAAGGGGAGTCGCAGGCAGCGGCATCCGTTCCCGGCATGCCCTCCGGTGGCCCAGGTGCTTCGGGCAAGCACTTGAAATCGTCCGTGCCTCCGGGGTTGGCCGCGCTAAAGAACCAGACGGATCTGGCCGCTTGCGTCATGCCCCTCCTGGAGGCCTTGGAATGGCGGGGCGATCCCCGCCACGTCGCGGAATCGGTGCCGCACTTTATCGACGGCCTGGACCTCACGTCGTTCCGCAACATTCTGGCGCAGTTGCACTATGAGAGCCGGCCGTTGCGCATCAACCTGAAGCGGCTGGATCCGCGCAACATGCCCTGCCTGTTTCTGCCCGAAAACGGCTATGCCATGGTACTGATTGGCCTGGAGGAGGGCCATGACGTGCGGGTCTTCGACGGCGGCCAGCAGCAGTATATGGTGGTTCCCCGTAGCCTGGGCCGCGGGACCGCCTACTTCTTCCGTCGCATCGAAGAAGACGAACTGATCTACTCGCAGGCCAAGGTGGGCTGGTTCAAGACCGTCACCGATCGCTTCATCCCTCTGGTGTACCAAGTTTTCGGCCTGACTTTCCTGCTCAGCTTGCTGGCTTTGGCGACACCATTGTTCGTCATGGCCGTTTACGACAAGGTCGTCGCGACCGGTTCCCTCTCCACCCTGGCTTATTTTTCCGTGGGGGTCGCCATTGCCATCCTCTGTGATGCCGCTCTCAGGAACCTCCGAAACCGGGTGATGGCCTTTGTCGGCGCGCGGTTGGATACGCTGATTGGAAATTTGGTTTTCCAGAAGATTTTGTTCCTGATGCCGGCCTTTACCGAACGGGCGGGTTTGGGCGCGCAGATAGCCCGGGTCAAGGACTTCGAGAACATACGCGAATTTTTCACTGGCCCCATGGCCATGATCCCGTTCGAACTGCCTTTCGTCACGATTTTCCTCACGGTCATCGCGGTCTTGGGCGGGCCTTTGGCTGTCGTGCCGGTGGTCATGATCGTAGCCTACGCTCTGCTCGGCTGGGGCATGGGCCCATTCATGCGGCGCGCAGTTTCCAAAGGCGCGCGCGATGGAACCCGGAAGCAGGAGTTCGTGGTTGAAACGCTGAACAACATCCTGGAGATCAAGACATGCGGGGCCGAAAAGACGTGGATGGCGCGTTATCGGGACCTTTCGGCGAAGGCGGCGCTGACGGGCTACGTCACGAGCAAGTTCTCCTCCATCGCCAATGCGCTGGCGCACGTCCTCATGGTGTCGTCCGCTGTTGCCACGGTGGCGCTGGGTGTCTTCAGGGTGCTGGACGGGGAGATGACGGTCGGCGCCCTGGTGGCCTGCATGATTCTCGTGTGGCGGGTCGTGGGGCCGTTGCAGACGGCGTTCCTGTCTCTTGCCCGGCTGACCCAGGTCCGTTCCAGCATCCGTCAGATCAACAATCTGATGAACATCAAAGGTGAGCGCCAGCCGGGACAGCTTGTGCGACCCATACGCAGTTTCCAGGGGCGCGTGACCTTCTCGCGCGTCTCTCTGCGGTATTCGCCCGAAACGGACCCGGCTCTGGTCGGCGTCGACTTCGACGTCGAACCGGGTCAGGTGGTGGCGGTCGTGGGCGGCAACGGTTCGGGAAAATCTACCGTCCTAAAGCTGATCATTGCCATGTATCAGCCTCAGGCTGGCGGGGTGCGCGTCGATGGCACGGATATTCGTCAGATTGATCCCATCGAGCTGCGCCATGCTGTGTCCTACGTGCCCCAGATTCCGCAATTCTATTACGGAACCGTTTCTCAAAATCTCCGCCTAGCCAATCCACTTGCCACCGATGAAGACCTCCATTGGGCCGTTAACCAGGCCGGTGCGCTCGATGACGTATTGGCGCTTAGCCAGGGCACCGGCACGTGGGAGCGGCGTGGATTCGATGTCCGCATCGGGGATCAGGGACAGAGCAAGCTGACGGCCAGCCTGATGCAGCGGTTGAACCTTGCGCGCGGCTATATCAAACGGTCGCGCATCTTGTTGCTGGACGAGCCTGGTAACAGTCTCGATTTCGAAGGCGACAAGTTCCTTATGCAGCGGATCGCCGAAATGAAGGGTGAGGTCTCCATATTCATCGTTACTCATCGACCGAGCCACCTGCAGCTTGCCGACTCCATTGTCTGGCTGGACGCTGGGCATTTGAGAGCTTTCGGTCCGGCGGAGCAGGTGCGGGCCCAAATGCCGAAGGACTTCGTATGAACACCAGACACGTCGAGACCAATAAGTCCATCAAGCGTGGAGATAGGCAGACACGCTACTTGGCGCAATCGGTGCTGCTGGAGGAAGGGGGCAGTTCGGGCTTGATCCGTTTCGCTACCCTGGCCATTGCCGCAGTCGTCACCGCCTTCATCATCTGGGCGGCGATCACCGATATCGACGAGGTCGCGGTGGCTCTGGGCGAGGTGGTGCCGGCGGGTCAGGTGCAGAACGTCCAACACCTGGAAGGCGGTATCATTTCCGAGATCCTAGTGTCTGCGGGTGACATAGTGGAGGCTGGGCAGGTGCTTCTGCGTCTTGACCTCTCGGCATCCCTGTCCGAACTGGAGCAGATGCAGGCGCGCCGCGTGGGACTGGCCTTCAAGGCGGAACGGTTGCGGGCCTTTGCCTCCGGCCGCCAGCCTGACTTTGAGGCCGTTGTTGGTTCCGGGAGATACCTGGAGATGATCGAAGACCAGAAAAGCATCTTCGAAAGCCAAATGGTGTCGCGGATTGCCAGGCGCGAGGTCATCGACAAGCAGATCGAGCAACGCAAGGCAGATCTGAGGCCGTTTGACAAACGCGAAGCCAACCTTATGGGCAGCATCAAGTTGCTCAGGGAAGAGCTTGCCATGCGCGAAAAACTCCTCAAGGACGGACTGACGACCAAGGTCGTCGTGCTCAATCTCAAGCGGGAGATCAACCAGACAGAAGGCGACCTGTCCCGGATTAAGGGCGAGCGCGAGGTCGGTCAGGAGGCCCTAAAGGAGTCCGAGAACCGAATGACGGAACTGAACTCGGAGATCGGCGAGAACACCCTGACCGAAATGGGGGGCGTGACAGCCGAACTGGCACAGGTGCGCGAGACCATTGCCAAGCTCCGCGACCGGGTCCGCCGTCTGGAGATCAAGGCCCCCGTCCGGGGCATCGTCAAGGGTATGCAGACCCACACCACCGTTGGTGGCGTGATTCCGCCGGGAGGCGTTGTCCTAGTGGTCGTGCCGCTGGGGGAGGAACTCGTCGTCGAAGCACGCATCAGCACCCGGGACATCGGCCATGTCCGTGTTGGACTGCCGGTGACGACCAAGGTGGTGACCTATGACTTCTCACGCTACGGCGGAATTACCGGGGAATTGAAGGATATCTCTGCCACGACTTTCCTGGATGAGATGACGGGCGAGCCGTACTACAGAGGGACCGTCTCGTTGGACCGGTCCTATGCCGGTTTCGATCCGGAACGCAACCAAGTGCTGCCTGGCATGACCGTGCAGGCGGACATCCACACAGGCAAGAAGACCTTGCTGCAATACCTGTTGAAACCGGTCTATGTCGCGATCAAGCAGGGCTTCCACGAGCGTTGATCTTTTCCAGTGCTTGGGCGATCACCCGTTCCGTATCGGGGGCGAGGCCGAGTCCGGGGATGTCCTCGGCAGCAAACCAGGCTACATCGGCCGCATCCCCGCCCGCCTTGGGCGTGCCATCCGTCCAGCGGGCGAGGACGTCGACCAGGGTGAAATGGTAACGCACACGCCCCGCATCATCCCGTTCGATGAAATCGGTCACATCGACCAGGCCCAACACCTCGACGTTCACTCCGGTTTCCTCCAGAACCTCGCGCCGGACCGCTTCTAATACTGTTTCTCCCAGTTCCTGGGCGCCGCCGGGAAGGCTCCACTGGTTTTGGCGTGGCGGGTTGGCGCGTCTGACCAGAAGGACCCTCCGATTCTGGACTACCACGGCCCCAACCCCAACCACCGGATGGTCCGGATAGCGGCGTTCCATATCCTCTCCCTTTTCCCCAAATCGGCACAGTTTAGCGTCCCGAATCCGAAGTTCGTATCATTATGGGGCAAGCGGTTTTCGAACTTCGAATCCATCACACTAGCGCAGAGGGGCGGGGTTGCGAAACTCTGGGGTGGAGCCGGTGATTCGTCGTATGATGAATCAGGTGGGAGGCCCGGGGACGGGAGGCCCGGGGAAAGGAGACAGCCATGGGAAGTGATACTGTCCTCAACCGCAAGGGATACCCCGAGGGGGCCTTCGTGTTCCGCGAGGGACGGGAGGGCCGCGTTGCCTCCGTCGTCCAGAGTGGACGGTGGACATCTTCGGCGAGATGGCCTGATCGACAACAAGCCCCGCATGGCGTCGGCACGTGTGTCGGAGGGAGCTGTCCTGATCATCGTCAACCGCCAGATGTTCGAAGAAAAGGTCAAAAAGGCCGATCCCTTCGTACGCGGCCTGCTTCACGTCTTTTCCGAAACCGTCCGTCGGATGAGCGACGAGTGACTTTCGGCAGTCCGCATGGATGCTATCCAGGCGTCAGTGGGCGTGCCGTTTCCATTTCCACAGCATCTTAGCTGAACTATACTCCTTGCCGAAAAAGCTTGTATGAGAGGTATGCCGTGAGTGAGCAGCAAGACGACATCCAGCAACAGGATCCCACTGGCGACGGTGACGACGCAGTCAAGTCGACCGCGAATGTCGGGTTCAGCGCGCGGATGCGCAACTACCTGCTGACCGGCATCCTGATCACGGCGCCGGTGTCGATCACCATCTACCTCGCCTGGATCTTCATCGCCTTTGTTGACGAGAAAGTGAAGCCCCTCATTCCGGCGAAGTACCACCCGGAAACCTATCTGCCCTTCGGTATCCCCGGCTTGGGGCTGGTGGTGGTGATCGGGGTGCTGATCCTGATCGGGGCACTGACGGCCGGATTCTTCGGGCGAATGATCGTGCGGGCCTACGAGAGCCTTCTCAGCCGCATGCCCGTCATCCGTAACGTCTATGGCGCCTTGAAGCAGGTCATGGAGACCGTCCTGGCACAGAAGTCTCAGGCTTTCCGCAAGGCGGTATTGGTCGAATACCCGCGCCGGGGAATCTGGGCCATCGCCTTCATCACCGGGCGCACGAAGGGCGAGGTGCAGAACATTACCGAGGAGGAATGCATCAACATCTTCCTCCCCACCACGCCCAACCCGACCTCCGGGTTCCTGCTGTTCTTGCCCAAGAAGGAACTGATTCCGCTCTCCATGACCGTCGAGGAGGCGATCAAGATGGTCATCTCGGGCGGAATCATCACGCCCCCGGACAGGCGTTCTCAAGACCAGATCGACAATATCAAGGTTTCGGCTGCCACCTACCAGGACCTGGACGTTCTGCGCGAGAAGGAGAGGGCACCGGTGCTGGTGAGCAAGAAGGGAAACCGGACGGGGAGCGGATATTGACTCCGGAATTCCTGATCACGTCGTTCGTTGTCGTTGTCGCGCCGGGCACGGGCGTTCTCTACACGTTGGCGGTGGGCGTATCGCGCGGCGTTTGGGCCGGGGCCGCGGCGGCGTTCGGCTGCACCCTAGGGATATTGCCTCATTTGACGGCGTCGATTCTCGGGCTGGCCGCCTTGTTGCATACCAGCGCCGTGGCGTTCCAGGTGATGAAGTTTGCCGGGATGGCCTATCTCCTATTCATGGCGTGGAGTATGTGGCGCGAAACAGGGGCGTTGTCGCTCGGAAGAACCGACGGGACACGGCATCTGCCGGATATTGCCGTGAAAGGCGTTTTGATCAATATCCTGAACCCCAAGCTTTCGATCTTTTTCCTGGCCTTCCTGCCTCAGTTCGTATCGTCAGGCAGCGCCCATCCGACCATGGAGATGACCGGTCTGGCAGTGGTGTTCATGGCGATGACCTTGGCCGTGTTTCTGATCTATGCTTTCGGGGCGGCGTGGGCGCGGACTTATGTGGTGACGCGCCCGGCGGTGATGAACTGGGTGCGGCGGCTATTTGCCGGTACCTTTGCCGCCTTCGGCGCGCGGCTGGCTTTCGCCGAGCGGTAATGCGCCGCCCGACGGGAGGCCCGTCGGCTGCTGTTCCCATTTGAAATTCGGGGAAATTAGGGGACACATTACGTAAGGTGTTCCCTTAATTCATAAGTTTATTTGATAAGCAACACCATTTTCTGTTAGGCTTCGGGCTGCAGGCACTCCTTCAAATGGGTTTTGTCGGTTAAGGTGAAATGTCGAATCGCGCGATCAGGTATTAGGATCACAGCAATTCAACAACTTGCTTTACTTCTAATTAAACTAGCTACAGGGGGTAATGGAAAAATGAAACAACCGCTCGCACTTTCTCTAAGCATCGCCGGACTGGGCGCAATTTGGACATATTTGGCTCTCGGTCCGCTGGCTGGCTTTGTGCTCGTATGGGCAGGATTCATTGCCTGGGGTTGCTTCTTCGCTACAGGCGGAGATACCCAGGCACTTTCAAAGACTATTACCGGTGGTGTCTACGGCGTCATCCTTGCCTGGGTCGCATTGTTCGTCATCGTCAATGTGCCCGTTGCAGCATTGGGCACTGTATGGCCCGCGATCGTCGTTGGCGTAACAGTATTTTTTCTCGTGATCGTAGCCAATGTCGATTTCCTTTCGGCCGTACCGGCCAACGTTTTCGGCTATGCCTCTACGGTCGCCTACTCGTTACACCAGGGCGGGACAGCGGATGCGGCAGCACCGCTTGAAAGCCTGACGGCCGTCGGGTTTTCGAATCCGTTGATTCTGGTAATTGTTTCAATAGTAGCCGGTGCGCTCTTCGGTTACGCCTCAGGTCAATTAAACAACGCGTTGGGCAAAAAGGGAGCCTGAGCAAAATGGTTCTGACTTAGGGTTGGCGTCAAAATAAATTTGCATTCATAGGCGTCGAGGCGCCCGTCTGGCTACGTTGTGAAAGCTTGAAATATTTGAATATTCCTGTGCTTTCACGGCCTTGCCGGACGGGACTAGTCGGTGGTCGGAAATGTGAAGTTACTTTGAGGCCGGCCCTTAGTCGGAATTTCAAGCTCTCTCTGAGCACAACTCATTGAAACCGCACGATTTGTCTAAGGGGTTTGTGGGCTCTGCTGGGGACACCTTACGTATTGGCCCCGGCACCGCTTTGAACTCCGCCATATATGTCTCGCGCGTGCACGTAAGATCCCTCCAGATGGTCCATAAGTAATTTACCACCTGGTCCGGGATTCCGGGGGAAGGTCGGTTCACCCCGACCTCAGGAAGCGGACGGCCACGTCGCGTTCGAAGAGGTAGAGCAGCACGCGCAGAGCCTTGCCGCGCGCTCCCGTTAGGTCCGGGTCCTTGGCTAGGATGACGCGGGCGTCGTCGCGGGCCACGGGAAGAAGATCGGCGTGAACGTCCAGGTCGGCAAGGCGGAACTCCGGCATGCCGCTCTGGCGGGTCCCCAGTAGTTCTCCGGCGCCGCGCAGCTTTAGGTCCTCTTCGGCGATGACGAAACCGTCCTCGGTCTCGCGTATCACTTCCAGCCGTTTGCGGGCGGTCTCGCTCAGGGGGGCGGCATAGAGCACGAGGCAGGTCGAGTCCTCCGCGCCCCTCCCGATGCGGCCCCTTAGTTGATGGAGCTGGGCGAGACCGAAGCGCTCCGCATGTTCGATGACCATCACGGTCGCCGACGGCACGTCGACGCCGACCTCGATCACCGTGGTCGCGACCAGCAGATCCACGGGGCCTTCGGCGAAGGCGGCCATGGCGGCGTCCTTGTCCTTGCCCTTCATGCGCCCGTGCACGAGGCCCGTGCGATCTCCGAAAACCCCTTTCAGTGCCGCATGGCGGTCCTCGGCGGCGGCGACGTCGAGTGTCTCGGACTCCTCGATCATGGGGCAGACCCAGTAGACCTTGGCTCCCTTGTCCAGCGCCCGTCCGACGGCTGCCGTGACCTCGCCTAGGGAGTCCTGAGGCTTGACCACGGTCTTCACCGGGCGGCGTCCGGGTGGCTTTTCGGTTAGGCGCGACACATCCATGTCGCCGTAGGCGGTCAGCATCAGGGTGCGGGGGATTGGGGTGGCGGTCATCACCAGGACGTCCACGGCCTCCCCCTTGCCGGCCAGGGTCAGGCGCTGGTGCACCCCGAAGCGGTGTTGTTCGTCGATAACCGCGAGGCGCAGGTCGCGGTAAGCGACGTCTTCTTGGAAAAGCGCGTGGGTTCCCAATGCGATGCCGATTTCCCCCGATGACAACTGATTGAGGATCTGTTGCCTCGCCGCCCCCTTCTCGCGGCCCGTAAGAATGGCGACGCGCACCCCGGCTGCCTTGGCCAGGGGTTCGATGGTCGTCAGGTGCTGGCGGGCCAAGATTTCGGTCGGGGCCATCAGAACCGCCTGGGTGCCGGTCTCGACCGCGTTCAGCATGGCCAACAGCGCCACCACCGTCTTGCCGCTGCCGACATCGCCCTGCAGAAGGCGCAGCATGGCGCTCTCCTGGCCCATGTCGATGGCGATCTCGTTCAGAGCCGTTTCCTGGGAATGGGTCAATTGGAAGGGCAGGGCGTCCAGGACCTGTCTGCGCAAGGCCCCATCGCCCTCGGTCTTGTGCCCCTTGGTGCGCCGCATGTGAAGCCGCACCATGGCCAGAGCCAACTGGTTGGCCAACAGCTCGTCGAACGCGAGGCGCTGGCGCGCCGCGGACGTGGGCTCCAGATCGCCTTCGTCTTCGGGCGCTTGGGCGGCCAAGAGGGCCTCCTTCCAGGGTTTCCATCCCCGTTGCGCCAAGAGCGCCGAATCCGTCCACTCCGGGAGGTCGGGGGCCGTTTCCAAAGCGCCGCGGACCGCCTTGCCCAGCACCTTCAGGGACAGGCCGGCGGTCAGGGGATAGACCGGTTCCACCGCTTGCAGGCGTTCCAGTTCATCGGCGGTGCCGATATGATCCGGATGGGTCATCTGGATTTGGTTTTGGAAGCGCTCCACGGTGCCGCTCACTACGCGGACCTCGCCTTCCGGCAGGGTCCGGAGGAGATAGTCGCCGTGGGCGTGGAAGAACACCAGTGCCAGGGTTCCCGTGTCGTCCGAGCAATAGATCCGATAGGGTTGGCGCCGGTTGTGGGGTCTGACGTGATGGTCCACGCGTAGGGTCAGCGTGGCGATGGCCCCGGTCTTCGCCTCTGCCACCGTGGGCGCGTAGCGGCGGTCGATGATGCCGGAGGGCAGGTGCCACAACAGGTCGGCCACGTGTTCGCCCGCCACTTTTCCGATGGCCTGAGCAATACGTGGCCCGACGCCGGTCAGGGCGGTCGCGGGAGCAAACAGAGGAAACAGGATTTCCGGGCGCATGGGCTGCTGACAGCAATGGTCTGAAGGTCTATATCCTAGGCGTGTTGCCGGAGGACACAATGCCAGATTTCTTGAATACGCGCCGCAAGAGGCTGTGGTTTCGCTGTCACCATATGGGGACGGCGGAGAACGATGTGCTTTTCGGGCGTTTTGCCGAGCGCGGGCTGGAGACTCTGGATGAGGCGCAACTCGGCCGTCTGGAAATCCTGCTGGAGGAGAATGACACGGATCTGTTCGCTTGGGCGACGGAGGCGTGTCCGGTACCGGAGGCCTTTGACACCGACATCATGAAGTTGATCCAAAACACAAGCAGAGTTTTTTAAACCGTTGATTTCTCTGAAGAATATGTTATCAGCCCCCGGTTGCTTTACGATCGCCGGCGCTCCGAGTGGTTTCGATGCCCTGGTGCTGGCCGACGCGGTCCGGCTGGGGGATGTTGTGTTCGTTGCCCGGGATGACGCCCGTATGGCCCGCATGGCCGGCGCGCTCGCGTTCTTCGCTCCCGACGTCGAGTGCCTGGAGTTTCCCGCTTGGGATTGCCTACCCTACGACCGGGTTTCGCCCAATGCCGACACCGTGGCCCGGCGCATCGACACCTTGACCCGGCTGATGGACGCGAAGACGGACCGGCCGCGGGTGGTTCTGACAACGGTGTCCGCTTTCGGTCAGCGGGTGCCGCCCCGGACCGCTTTCGAAGGCGTGACCAAACGGCTCGCCTTGGGGGACCGGATCGGGCCCGGGAAACTGACCGGCTTTCTTGAGGCACGTGGCTACGGGCGGTCCGATACGGTGATGGAACAGGGCGAATACGCGGTGCGGGGCGGGCTTATCGACGTCTTCCCGCCGGGAGCGGCATCCCCCGTCCGGCTTGACTTCTTTGGCGACGAACTGGATGGCATCCGCACCTTCGATCCTTCCAGCCAGCGCACGACGGGCAAGGCGGAAAATGCCGTTCTCAAGCCGGTGAGCGAAGTGCCGCTTGACGCGGACTCGGTCTCGCTCTTCCGGTCGCGCTACCGGGAGATGTTCGGGGCGGTGGGGGCGAATGATCCGCTCTACGAAGCGGTATCGGCCGGACGCCGGCACATCGGGGTGGAACATTGGCTTCCCCTGTTCTTCGAAGGGCTTGAGACCCTTCTCGACTATGTAGGCAGTCGGTCGGCGGTGGTTTTGGACCATCAGGCGACCGAGGCGCGTGAAGCCCGGCTCGATCTGATCGCCGAGTACTTTGCCGCACGCAAGAACGTCGCTCAGACGGAGTATTCCGGGCCGCCCTATCATCCGATCTCCCCGGAAACTCTGTTTCTTAGTGAGAATGAGTGGGAGACCTCCCTGCAGAGCCGATCGGTCGGCATACTATTTCCCTTTGCGGTTCCAGAGGGGAAGGGGGGTGCGATCGAGATGAATGGGCGGCCGGGGCGGGATTTTGCCGACGCTCGCGTGCAACCCGGGGTCAACGTTTTTGAGGTCCTGAAGGAATTCCTGGCGGCCGAGCTGGCGGCCGGGCGACGGCTCGTGATCGCCGCCCTCAGCCGGGGATCGGCCGAAAGGTTGGCTCACGTCCTGGCGGAGCATGGGGTGGAGGCCACGGCCCGTGCCGACGACTGGGCGGCGGTGTCCGCCCTGCCGGAGAACACGGTTGCACTGGCGGTTCTGTATCTGGAACGGGGATTTTCGGCGCCCGGTCTTACGGTGATCGGAGAACAGGACATCCTTGGCGAACGCTTGATCCGGCCTTCGCGCAAGATTAAGCCGGAAAACTTCATCGCCGAGGCTTCCAGCCTCGGCGAGGGCGATCTGGTCGTGCATGTGGAGCACGGCATCGGACGCTACGAGGGGTTGGAGGCTATCGAGGTAGCAGGCGCGCCGCACGACTGCCTGCGTCTCGCCTACGGGGGCGGGGCCAGGCTCTATCTGCCGGTGGAGAACATCGAGGTTATCAGCCGCTACGGTTCGGATGCCGCGGGAGCTCAACTCGACCGGCTGGGCGGGGCGGCCTGGCAGGCGCGCAAGTCGAAGCTCAAGGAACGCATCCGCGAGATGGCGTGCGAACTGATTTCCACGGCGGCGGCCCGCCAGTTGAAACCCGCCCAGCGTATGGTGCCGCCGGACGGTCTGTTTGACGAGTTCTGCGCCCGCTTCCCCTATACCGAGACCGAAGATCAACGCTGCGCAATCGACGACACCATTGCCGATCTGGCCTCTGGACGGCCCTCGGACCGTCTGGTCTGCGGCGACGTTGGTTTTGGGAAGACCGAGGTGGCCCTTCGGGCCGCCTTCGCGGTTGTCATGACTGGCCGCCAGGTGGTTGTGGTGGTGCCGACCACCCTGCTTGCGCGCCAGCACCACCAGACCTTTGTTGAGCGCTTCCGGGATCTTCCGGTGAAGGTCGAGCAGCTGTCGCGCCTGGTGACCGGAAAGACGGCCAAAGCGGTCAAGCAGGGGCTCAAGAGCGGTACGGTGGACGTGGTCATCGGTACCCATGCCCTGCTGGCCAAGGATGTCGCCTTTCGGGACCTGGGACTCCTGGTCGTGGACGAGGAGCAGCATTTCGGCGTCGCCCACAAGGAGAAGCTGAAAAAACTGAAGTCCGACGTCCATGTGCTGACGTTGTCTGCCACACCCATTCCGCGGACTCTGCAAATGGCGCTCGCGGGGGTCAAGGAGATGAGCATCATCGCCTCGCCCCCCGTAGACCGCCTGGCGGTGCGGACCTTCGTCCTACCCTTCGATCCGGTGGTGGTGCGCGAGGCGATTCTGCGGGAACGCTACCGCGGTGGCCAGACCTTCTACGTCTGTCCGCGCATCGAGGATCTGGACGGGGTCGAGGCGCGCTTGAAGGATCTGGTGCCCGAGATCCGCATGGTCACGGTACACGGGCGCATGGCGGCGAAGGATCTGGAGGAGCGGATCAGCGCGTTCTTCGATCGCAAATTCGACGTGCTGCTGTCGACCAATATCATTGAATCCGGGCTCGACATGCCTGCGGTCAACACCATGGTCATCCATCGCGCCGACATGTTCGGCCTGTCCCAGCTTTACCAGCTCAGGGGGCGGGTCGGGCGTTCCAAGATCCGGGCTTACGCCTATCTTACCCTGCCGCAGCGTCAGAAGCTCTCCAAGGCGGCTGAAAAGCGGCTGGAGGTCATGCAGACCCTCGATACCCTGGGGGCCGGTTTTTCGCTTGCCAGCTACGATCTAGACATTCGCGGTGCCGGCAACCTGCTGGGAGACGAACAGTCGGGCCATATCCGGGAGGTTGGTATCGAGCTCTACCAGAAGATGCTGGAGGAAGCGGTGGCCGAGGTCCGTGGGGCCGGGCAGGGGGAGGCGATGCGCGAGGATTGGAGCCCCCAGATCGCCATCGGCATGTCAGTGCTGATTCCCGACGGCTATGTCGCCGACCTCAACGTTCGCATGGAACTCTACCGGCGAATTGCTCGCCTTGCCGATCAGGGCGAGATCGATTCGTTTGCCGCCGAGATGATCGACCGCTTCGGCTCTCTGCCGACAGAGGTGGAAAACCTACTCCGCGTCGTCGCCATCAAACAGCTCTGCAAACGGGCGGGGATTGATAAAGTGGAAGCGGGGCCCAAAGGCGCAGTGGTCTCGTTCCGGGACAACCAGTTCGCCAATCCTGTGGGATTGGTAACCTTTATCACCGAGCAGGTGGGAACCGCCAAGCTGCGCCCCGACCATAAGCTGGTTTACAAGCGGGGCTGGGACGCTGCCGCCCAGCGTCTGGGGGGCGTCCAGCGTCTGATGGAAAATCTGGCTCAAATCGCGGTGAGCGGAACGGCATAAGCCTTTGCCGTCCTTGAATAGCCGCAATCCGGGGACCATATATCAAGACGAGTGGTGCACTGCACGGCAAACATGTTGCAGTGCAGCATTTCTTGTGGCACTCTTATGCCCAAGAAGGATGGGAAAGGCCCCATGAAGAAGAACAATACCGTAACCGATACTGGGGGCCGTTGGCCCGGGACGCCGTCCTTTGCTCCTCCTGATGAGGTTTCTATGCGGGACATGCGTTTCACGGATGAGGAACTTCTTTTGATCGTCGAGCGGGTTGACAAAACACCGCAATGGCGGTCCTGGGAACGGGTTGGCGGCGAGAGCGGCCGTGACTTGGTGACCATCCACCCCAATGCGTCGGGTGCCGCTCCGATCCGGCTGGCCAAGAGCGAAAACGGCGCCTACATGGCGACCGGCTTTGGTGAATGGGGCCTGACCGTGGGAGCCAGCCTAGCAGAGCTTCTGGATGTTCTGGGGCCTGATACGGCCATCGTGGTCTGACACCGACGATCACCTGTCTTCAGTTTTTATCGGCACAATCCGGAGTGGTTGTTTTGTCACGAGTCCTTCGGGGCGTGACATGTGTTCGTTGTTCCCGGAGAAGGGTGGGGTGGCCGTTCCCCTCATCCGAGCCGCGACATCCAGAACCCGGACCAGCACCTGCGGTTCCTGCGCCCCCGAAATGGTAAGGTGTCCGGCCAGCAAAAAGGAAGGGACGCCGTTGATTCCCAAGCGATGGGCCCTGGCGTTTTCCTCGTAGATGGTCGTGATTTCGTCGTGGCTCGAGAGAATGCGCGACAGCCGGTCCGATTCCAGGCCGAGACGGCTGCAGATGTCGATCAACACCTCGGTCTCGCCCGTGTTGCGGCCTTCCAGGAAATAGGCCTGGAACAGGGCCTCGACCGCTTGGTCTGCCAGTCCGTGCCCCTCGGCATAGAGGACCAGACGGTGGGCGTTGATGGTATTCGGGGTGCGCTCGATGCGGTTGAAATCGAAGTCTATCCCCACCATCCGGCCAGCTTCGGATATGGAATTCAGGATGCGTTGCACCCGGGCTTCTTCGCCGAACTTCTTGGCAAGATAGACCTCGCGGCTGGCGCCTTCCTGTGGCATCTGGGGATTGAGCAGGAAGGGGTGCCAGCGCAGGGCTACCTTGAGCCCGGGCCTCAGCGCCAAGGCCTGTTCGACCCTGCGCTTTCCGATGAAGCACCAGGGACAAATGGCGTCGAAGACGATATCGAGGGACAGAGGACCGTCAGGCATGGATCGCTTATAGGTTGCCTCGATCAAGCAAAGGAGAGGGCGCGGAACCTTCCGGCGCCGCGCCCCCCACATATTCTCGCCCGGATGTTCTCACCCGCTCTGTCGGGATCGCTCACTTCTTGCCGAACCTGATCTCAACACGGCGGTTGACTGGATTACGGACTCCGTCTCCCGTCTTAACCCGGGGCCGAGTTTCGCCGAAGGAGGCCATATTCCACATGGCCCTGATGCCTGCGTCGGCCAGGGCATCCAGCACAGTATCCGCGCGCCGTTCGGCCAGCCG
Source organism: Rhodospirillales bacterium (assembly GCA_003354135.1). Lineage (GTDB taxonomy): Bacteria > Pseudomonadota > Alphaproteobacteria > Rhodospirillales > GLO-3 > GLO-3. Next base: position 13,955 of record PIVK01000030.1, on the reverse strand, counting down.
TGCGTTGTAGCCCACACTGCCTGCCCGGTCGGTATGGCCGTTGACCGAGATGGTCTGCGGGCCGTAGGACTTGGCAGCACTGACGGCCCCCTTAATCACTGCGTTGGCCTTGGCGTCAAGTTTGGTGCTGTCGAAACCGAAGAAGACATCGAACGGTCCCGGAACCGGCATCATGGCGGCATTGGAGACATCACCAACGCATTTGGGAATGATCTTCTGAAACTCGCCTCGCGTCCAGGCGATGTGGTCGTTCTGATGGCCTTCCTCCGCCTGCTCCATCCAGTGTTCGAGCCAGGTCTGCGACAGGGCGCAGGCGTCCGGGGCCACCTGGGGCGCACTGGTGTTCAGTGCCGCGACTAGGCGTTTGTGTCCGGCCATAATGGCGTCGCCATCGGTCTTCAAGGCCCGGTCGCTTGGTTTCTGCGGTGCCGGGGCCGTGCCCATGGCGGCCATTTCGGCCCGGGTGGTGAAGTAGTCGACGGATATCCAGTCACTCTCGCCAACTTCGAAGCGGGCACGATCGATGTAGCGCTTGTGGAGCGCACTGGCGAAGGCGTCGCCCTTGTTGGGTATGGCGGCCACGCCGTCGACGTCGAAATTGGTAGCACAGGCCGATAGAGCGATCGCCGGTGCTACGATGGCAGCCGACATAAGGGCATTCTTCATTTTCGACATGAGAAATTCTCCAAAAGTGCCTGATTTTGCTCTAGAATGATTTCCACAACCGAGAAGTATCTTACTCCCAGTGGCAATAGTTTGGCTCACCCAGTGGTAAATTCAAGGTAAAATGTGCCGGGATGTCAAGATTCGATAAATCCGAGGGTAACGACGGAAATCATTAATTTTCCGGCCTTCCGTCACAGGCGGCCGTTATGGCTGTCCCCAACTAAGGACATCATGGACTCCCGGAGGGCTTCGGCAGAGTTGCGGGCACAACGCCAGCCCAAGGTCCGGATGCGCTTCGTGTTCAGGCGTACCACCGGGACATCGCCCTTCCAACCCCGGTCCCCGCCACTGTAGCGAAGTTCGACCAGTCCGGCGTCCAGGCCCAGACAGTCGAGCGCCAGGCCGGCGATTTCTCTGACCGTGATGTAGTCCCCCGTGGCGACGTTGAAGGCCGCGGAGGGGCGGGGGGCCTTCTCATTGGCCAGCAACATCGCCGAAACCGCATCTTCGACGTGTATATAAGACTTGCTCTGCGTCCCATCCCCCAAGATGTCGAGATGGTCGGGGTTTGCCATCAGGCGGCGAATGAAGTCGAACCCCACGCCATGGGTCTGGCGCGGCCCCACCACGTTTCCGAAGCGGAACGCACAGCCCGACAGGCCGAACATGTGGGCGTAGGCCGCGATCATGGATTCCCCGGCGAGTTTGCTGGCGCCGTAGGTGGATATGGGGTCCAGCGGGCCGTGATCCTCGTGGGCCTCCGCCTCGCCCAGGTTGCCGTAGATTCCGCTGCCGGACGCATAGAGGATACGCTGGGCACCGGAGAGCCGCATGGCTTCGAGCACATTGTGAGTCAGCAGCGTCCCCTCGTGGAAATCAACCGCGGGCTCGGTCATTGCCTTGGCGATGTCGGGATTGGACGCCAGGTGGATCACCGTACCGTGGCCGGTCATGGCATCCGTCAACCGATCCAGGTCCTTGACGTCGGCGCGCACGACCCGAATCCGGGCGTCATCGCCGTGGTGGGCATAGTGCCACTCCTGCCCAGAGGAGAAGTTGTCAAAGAGTGTGACCCCTTGAACGGCATCGTCCATAAGCAGGCGATCGGTGAGGTGGCTGCCGATGAATCCGGCACCGCCGACGATGAAGAATCGGCCCTGGGGCATTGAGATTGGCTCCGCTGTTCAAGGGACAGGCTTGCCAGTATGATGATTTTTTTCGTTCCATAAAGAGCCGACATGAATCTCTACCGCTCCGCATACCAGTCCAGCGTTAGCACGCCGCGCAATCGCCGGTTGGCGCTTCGGCTGGCCGGTTTCCTACCCAAGGAAGCCTCGGTCGTCGACGTGGGGTGCGGAGACGGACTGATAGATAAGGTCATCCAGCAGCATCGTCCCGACGTTGGTATCCGGGGACTCGATATTTTAATTCGGCCGGAGACCCACATTCCGGTGGAACGGTTCGACGGATCGACCCTCCCCCTGGAGGATGGAGCTGCCGACGTCGTCATGTTCAATGATATGCTGCACCACACGGGGAATCCCCTGGCTTTGCTGCGGGAAGGTGCGCGGGTGGCGGGCCACGGCCTGTTGATCAAGGATCATCTGGCGGATGGGTTCCTCGCTCGGCCGACGCTCCGCTTCATGGATTTCGTCGGCAACGCCCAGCACGGGGTCGTTCTGCCCTTCAATTACTGGACCCGCGCCCAGTGGGACTCGGCCTTCACGGAATTGAGGCTGACTGTCGAAGAATGGATCACGGACGTCGGTCTCTATCCAGCGCCGGCAAGCTGGGTTTTCGGGCGTAACCTCCACTTCATAGCCTATCTCGACGTGGAACGATGACAGGAAAGAGTCCCATGATGCTGGCGCTGGTCGCGGCTTGGGTTCTCATTATCCATGTCGTGGTCGGTCTGATGGGCGATGACTCGGGACTCGACGGACGTTTCTTGGACGGCGACAGCTATATGCGGGTCATGCGGGTTATCGACCTGCTTGCTACCGGGGACTGGTGGGACCATACATTCGAGCGGGCGAACGCGCCGTGGGGATTTACCTCCCATTGGACCAGGCCTTTCGATCTTGTCGTTGGGGCTCTGGCCCTGCCCATGGTTCCTTTCGTGGGGATGGCGGAGGCGGTCCACTGGGCCGGCTATATGGTCAGCCCGATGGTTCACGCCCTTTTTGCGGTGGCGCTGGTGTGGGCGGTAATGCCGCTTCTCGGCACCTGGGCGGCCGTAGTTGCGGGCCTGCTGACGACGACACATGCCGGTTTGGTCAAGCTTTGCGGGTTCGGGGTCGCCGACCACCATGCGTTCTTTCTGCTGATCACGACCGTCATTCTGGGGCTTACCTTGCGGTCCCTGATTGTCAACAATGTCGGGCCGGACCATCGGTGGTCGGCAGCGCTCGGCGTCCTCGCGGCCCTGGCTGTCTGGGCCGGACCTGAATCTTTGGTTCTGATCGGTCTCGTTCTCAGCGTGACGGGGCTCGCTTGGCTGTCCGGAGACCCGGAGGGTCTGCGCCGCCATTGGGCAATGTTGCCGGCCTTTGCCGCCGGAATCTTGATGTTTCTGGTTCTGGACCGAGGTATGGCCGAGCCGTGGGGGAACGACACCGACCGGATTTCCTTGGTTCATCTTGCTCTGTCCCTGGCCCTACTGGCCGCGTGGGGGCTGATGGCGTTGACCGAACGCCGGTTCCAGCTTTCCCTCACCGGGCGGGCCGTGCTGGCGGTGTCGGCGGCGGCGGGGGTGGCGGGGGCCATGGTTATCCTCTTTCCCAGGGTCATCGGTGGACCGGAAGTGGATATCGACCCCCTGGTTCAACGCGAACTCATCAGCCGGGTTAGCGAGGTCCAGCCGGTCAAGACGGTCAGCGAAGCCTTTATTCTCGTAGGCGGGGTATTGTTCGCGCTGCCGGTTCTGATCTGGCGCCTGCGGTGCGTGGCCGGTCGGGCGGAGAAATTGAGCTGGCTGATGATCACCCTGGGATGTGTTGTTTACCTGGGGTTCACGATGGTCTGGTTGCGTTGGGCGCCCTATGCCGGGCTTTTCCTTGCGATACCGCTGGCCGATTTGATAGTGCAGCTCGATCGAGCGATCAATGCCCGGACGGGGAGTTTTCTGCGGGTCCTAATTAAGGTGCCGGCCTTCGTGGCCATCGCCGTCGGCCCTCTGTTGATCGGCGGGCTGAGCGCGGACGATGGCACTGCGGCGGAGATCGCCGATGTGAGCAAGGAATGCCCTGTCGAGGCGCTGGCCCCCGTTCTCTCCCGCCCGCCCTGGGGCAATCGTCCCCGGACTTTCATGGCGCCGGCCAACGTGGGGCCGGAACTCCTCTACCGGACTCGACACCGGGTCGTCGCCACCGTCCATCACCGCAACGACGCGGGTCTGCGGGCGAACTGGGACATCCTACGTGCTACGGACCCGGAGATATCGCGGGCCTTGATGGTTGAACGAGGGATCGATTTGGTGCTCATGTGTCCCGATTATCGGGGGAACGGTTTCGTGCTCGCGACCGATACGGACGACCGACTCTTCTATCGTCGTCTGCTGCAGGGGAGAGGGCCGTCCTGGATCCGCGAGGTGGAGGTGCCGTCGGAAGCCGGCCGCCAGTTCCGTCTGTTCGAGGTGGTTTCACCTCCGGCGGCTCGCTAACATGGCGTTTTCGGGGGGGGAATTGAAATGATTGCTTTGGAGGGTATAGAGGGCGCACGGCGCCTTGCCGTGGCTCATGACACCGAGCTTGCCCTCTACGTTCCCAAGGACGATGTGGCCGAGCCGGAGCTTTCGATCGTCATCCCGGCCCTCAACGAGGAGGCGGTGATCGCCCAGTTCATGGACTGGTGCCACAAGGGCATCGCCGCGGCCGGGGTCGAAGCCGAGATCCTGATTATCGACAGTTCCGACGATGACACCCCCCGGATCGTGCTGGAGAAGGGTGGGCGGGTTCTCAAGGCGCCGCGGCGGGGGCTGGGACGGGCCTACATCGATGCTATCCCCATTATCCGCGGGCGTTGGGTCATCCTGGGAGATGCCGACTGCACGTACGATTTTCGCCATATCGCTCCCTTTGTCGAAAAGCTGCGTGGCGGTGCCGAGTATGTCATGGGGTCGCGGTTCGCGGGCTACATCGAAGACGGGGCCATGCCGAAATTGCACCGCTACTTCGGGACGCCGCTCACCAGTGCCATTCTCAACATCATATACCGCAGCCGGTTTTCCGACATTCACTGCGGCATGCGGGCGTTGACGCTCGACGCCTTCCTGCGCCTGGAAATGGTTTCCCAGTCCTGGCAATACGCTTCCGAGATGATCATCAAGGCGGTCCGCCTGAAACTGAAGACGGACGAGGTGCCGGTGCGTTTCTACAAGGACCGGGATGGGAGGGTCAGCCACCACAAGCGGATGGGGTGGTTCTCGCCCTGGCAGGCGGGTTGGATCAACCTGCAGACAATGCTGGTGCACGGGGCGGACTTCTTTTCCTTGAAACCCGGCCTGCTGTTGTTCCTGTTGGGGATTCTCGCCACCGTGGCGTTGGCGAGAGGGTCGGTCGAAGCCGGTGGGATGGTGCTGTCCCTCAACTCCCAGATGGTGGGCGGGACCATCGCCGTCGTCGGACTTCAGCTCTTCTTCTTAGGCGCCATGGCCGAGACCCTCTACGACACATCCGGCGAAGCGGCGCGACGCTGGACGGCACGCTTCGCATACACTCCGGTTGCATTGGCGTCCGCTTCGGCCGTGGTGGCGGGCCTGTTGCTGGCGGGACGGTTCGTCATGGCCTTTATCGAGGCAGAGAACACGGTGACGCCGGCCATGGTCGGGATCAACCACGGTGCGGTGGCGGGCCTCATCTTCATCATCCTCGGAATCCTGACCTTCATTTCGACGCTGCTCCTTCATGCCCTGGCCGAATATCGAGGGCGCAAGGGAACGTAGAGCGGATCGCGGAAATCATCATCTACATCAATATGATAGAAAGGGACGGAAAGGGGCGCGACACCCTCAGGCAGGACGTCGAGGCCTAAGCCCACAGACAAGCGATTCCGGACGAATCCCATAGGAAATGTTCGGTACCGGCGATACCGGCGATAAAAAGTTAATATTTTCACAAGATTGTGGTGACAATTCTACATGGCAGGGGTGCTGCAACACCTCTGGTTAGCGTGCTGTGCCGCACGTTATAATTGATGCGTGGTGTTACAGCGCAGCAACAGGCCTTCCCGGGGGGGCGCCGTAGACGAAGGAAAGAACCCCGTCATGTCTGAAACCAAATCCGTCAATCGTCTCAACGTTATCATCGGTGCCGTTCTCATCCAGTTGAGCTTGGGTGCCATTTATGCATGGTCCGTCTTTACACCGGCCCTCAAGGCGGTCGGATGGACGAAGCTGGATACCCAGGTCGTCTTCGCTGTCGGGCTGGTGACCTTTGCCTTGGTCATGGTCTTTGCCGGCCGCGCCCTGGCCAAATGGGGCCCGCGTGCCCTCGCTGTGGCCGGGGGGCTGGCGCTGGGCTCCGGTTATGTGCTGGCGGGCCTGCTCGGGGGCACGAACTTCTGGGTCGTCTGCATCGGAGTGGGCGTCATTGGCGGGGCAGGGATCGGGCTGGGCTACGTTGTGCCGATCGCCGTAGGTATGCGGTGGTTTCCCGACAAGAAGGGCCTGATCACCGGCTTGGCCGTGGCGGGGTTCGGCTTTGGTGCCATGGGCTGGGTCAAGATGGCTGGCACCTGGGGGCATCTCATCGCCACCGTCGGGCTGGCCAACACCTTCATGATCTACGGCGCCGCCTTTACCGTCCTAATATTGGCGGGCAGCGTGTGGATGCGCATGCCGCCCGACGGCTGGAAACCGGAGGGTTTCGTCGCCGCTGCGGCGGCGGCGGGCAACGGCGGCCAGGAATTCACGGCACGCGAGATGCTGCGCACGCCCCAGTTCTATTTGGTGTTCCTCACCTTTGCCGCCAGCGCGGGCGCCGGACTGATGTCCATCGGCCTGATGAAACTTTATCCCATGGAGGCTCTGCAGGCGTCCGGTTACGGTGTTGTCGAGGCCAGTGCCATCGCCGGCACTGCTATGGCCGTCTTCTTCAGCCTCGCCAACGGCATCGGACGCATCGCCTGGGGAACGTTGAGCGATAAGATCGGGCGCAAGCCCTCGATCATGGTGATGACCGTGTCCCAGGCGGTCGTTCTCTTCGTCTTCACCGCCATGGCTGGGTCCGAGTCCTTGCTCTACCTGGGGGCGACGCTGATTGGCTTCAATTTCGGCGGCAACTTCGCCTTGTTTCCGACATTCACCGCCGACATCTTCGGCAACCAGCGGGTCGGTCAGAACTACCCGCTGGTCTTCCTCTCCTATGGTGTGGGCGGCGTTGCCGGTCCGGTCCTGGGCGGAATTTTGGGCGACATGGGCGACTTTCCGACGGCCTTTGCCATCTGTGCCTTCGCCTGCCTGACGGGCGCGCTCTGCACCATGATGATAAAGGACCCCGATCATAAGGAGGCAACCCGTCCAGCCAGTGTCCACGGCTTCCTGCACCAGATGCATCTGGACCATTTGGAGAATGTGGCCGAGTACGCTCTGCACCCGTCCCATTTCCGGCGTGCCTCAACCGCGTCGCCCGCCAACGAGGCGAAAGATCGGGTGGCCTGAGTGTCCGGCCCGAAAAAAGTTGAGTGATTCGGTTTTTAGCCAGCCGCAACGGCGTGCCGTGACCTTTCTCGCCAACTATTCCCGGCGCTTGTGATAGGATCGCGGCCATGATCATCACACGGACGCCTTTGCGCATTTCCATTGGCGGCGGCGGGACCGACCTGCCGTCCTATTATGAGAAGTTCGGCGGATTCGTTATTTCGGCTGCCATCAACAAGCACGTTTTCATCACCATCAACCGCTCTTATCGCGAAGGGTATTTCCTCAAGTACTCGCGGATGGAGCACCACATGACCCTGGGCGAGGTGGAACACCCCGTGATCCGGGCCTGCCTAAGACGCGAGAGGATCGAACCCCAGGTAGAGATCGTCAGCATCGCCGACATCCCGTCCGGGACGGGACTGGGGTCGTCGGGTACCTTTACGGTGGGGCTGCTTAACGCGCTCAAAGCCTACAAGCGCGAACGCACCACCCCTGAAATGCTGGCTCATGAGGCGGCCGAGATCGAGATGATGGATCTGGGCGAACCCTGCGGCAAACAGGACCAGTACATTGCCGCCTATGGCGGCATTACCTGCCAGGACTACCACGAGGACGGCAGTGTCACGATCTCGCCGCTTGATCTCCATGCGGATACGGTGCGCGAGTTGGACGAGTCCCTGATGCTGTTCTTTACCGGCTACTCGCGCTCTGCCTCCGAGGCCCTGAACGAACAGAAGAGCCGGTCGGAGCAGGGGGACACGCAGATGCTGGATAACCTACATTTCATCAAGGACCTGGGGCGTCGGATCCGGGATGCCCTGGAAGCCGGCGACACCAGAGCCTTTGGCGAGATGATGCACGAGCACTGGATGCGCAAGAAGGTGCGATCGGCCAGCGTCACCAACGAGCATATCAACGGACTCTACGATTTTGCGCGCGAGAACGGGGCTCTGGGGGGGAAACTGGTGGGCGCGGGGGGCGGCGGATTTCTCATGTTCTATACTGATGATCGCAAACGCCTTCGCCGTGCCATGACGGAGCAAGGCCTGACCGAGACCGACTTTACCTTCGATTTCGAAGGCTCGGTGGTCCTGCTGAGGACCTGACCGCCATGCGGTGCGTCATTCTGGCCGGCGGCTTGGCCACGCGGATGCGCCCGGCGACGGAGACGATCCCGAAATCACTTCTGAAGGTCAATGGCGAGCCCTTTGTCCATCATCAGCTCTCGCTTCTCGCCCGCGAGGGGGTGAGCGAAGTTGTCTTCTGCATCGGGTATCTGGGATCGGCCATCCGTGACTTTGTGGGTGATGGTGAGCGCTGGGGGGTGCGCGTTGCATACGTGGACGAAGGTGCGAAGCTAAGGGGCACAGGTGGTGCCTTGCGTCTTGCGGTGGATGAGAGCACAATAAAAGGGCGTTTCTTTACTCTTTATGGCGACTCCTATCTGCCCGTTTCTTACCGCCCAGTCTGGGCGGCTGCAGAGGGTGCCGAGACGCTGATGACCGTGCACGAAAACGAAGGCCGCTGGGATTCCAGCAACGTCATTTTCAAGGACGGCCTTGTGACTCTTTATGAAAAAGGTCGCACGGACGCCCGATCCGTTGGCATGCGCTACATCGATTACGGCCTCTTGGTCCTGACCGAGGATTTTGTCCGCTCTGAAATTCCCGCCGATAAGGTTCTCGACCTGGCCGAGCCGCTACACAGGCTCAGCCTCGCCGGACGGCTCCGAGGTTATGAGGTCAAGGAGCGTTTCTATGAAATTGGCTCGCCGCAGGGTTTGAAGGAACTTGAAAAATACTTAAATCATCCATTAGAGAATTTGACGAATGCTGATCGGGTGGGCACCAGGGGAAACCATGAGGCGGAGTGAAAACGATGCGGTGGTTTTTGACTGTGGCAGCCGTCAGCGTGATTGGCGCTGTCGGTGCTGGACTGTATTACGGGTATGACGAGATGGAAGGGTTGCGCCAGGAGACCGCCCATTGCGGTGAACCGGGATGCGAGCAACTCGCGGACACCTCCCGCGGCCTCCAGTTCCAACTCGACAAGATCCAGGCTCAGGATCTGCCCGGGAAGATCGTCAACCTGGAAACAGAGGTGCAACGGCTGAAGAATGCCGTTTCTGCGGCCACTGCGGAACGTGACAAACTGTCCGAGCAGATGGTTCGCTGCGGTGAAGACGGCTGCATGGCTTTGATGGAGAAACATGCCGCGGCACAAACGGAATTGGCTGCCGTGAAAAAGGATCTGACTGGAGCACAAGAGAAGTTGGCGGCTGCGCAAAAGGGTTTGAATGAGGCGCAAACCAAGCTTGGCGAATTGAAGGGCCGGGAGGTCCGGATCAATAAGAAGTTGGCGATGGGGGAGGAGGAAAATGACCGCCTCCGCACCAAACTTCGGGATGAGTTTGCCGAACAGGCCGGACGCCGGATTACGATCTCCGAATTGTTCCGCATTGGGCCATTCGATGTCGGATCTTTCAAGCTGGACAGCGACAAACTGGCAAAGGTTGAAGAGGCATTGAGTTCCCACAAGGGTAAGCCCCTGCTGGTGGTCGGCATTGCCGACAAGCGACCCTTCAAGGGACCGTCTGGCGAGCTCAAGCAATTGGGTCTGATGTTGGCCCGGGCCCGCATCGTCAAGGAAATGGGCTATGAGGTCTATTACCAGGTTCGCCAGGACGAAACCGCAGGTCCGGACTCCAGGGCCGTGATCGTCTACGGGTTGTCGATCGGATCACCGTCCACGGGGAATATGGCGCGGAAGGATACGGCACCGGGTGCCGCCATACCCACCTTCTACGTCTCGAGCATGTCGCAGGCGGGCTAGTGTCCAGAATCTGAAGGTTTCAATGAGGTCCCGCCCACTGCAGCGGTGGCTCCGCTTCGTCACTGATGCGGGACCTCACAGAAACCTTCAGATTCCATAATACCCTAAAGTTGTTATTTTTCAATATGTTGTGGGGGTAAGTATTCCCTATTAGACAGTGATGACGGTATAATGGCCTAAGGTATTTTACGGAACCGTGTTTTCCGAGAGGGGTTGATGGAGTTCACCACGAAGTTTCCCAACGCGAAGATTCTCGTCATCGACGACAATCCGGCCAGCGTCGCGTTTCTGGAGAGCATTCTCGACGAGGCGGGCTACGAGGACGTCACGAGCCTCACGGATTCCCGGGAAGTGCAGGCCCTTTATGTCGAACGCCATTTCGATGTTGTGCTGCTCGACATCCGCATGCCCCACCCGGATGGGGCCGGGGTGATGGCGGAGTTGAAGCAAGCGGCCGGGGGCGACTATCTGCCGATCATCGTTATCGCGGATCAAACGGACAGGGAAACGCGGTACAAAGCCCTGAAGAGCGGTGCCAAGGATTTCCTCAACAAACCCTTCGACCACTATGAGGTTCTGCAGCGCATCGACAACATGTTGCAGGTCCGGATTGCCTACGGCGAACGCCGGCAGCGGGCGGTTGACCTGGAAGAGGAAGTCCGGAAACGCGCCGGCGAACTGATCGAGCGCGAGGAGCATTTGCGGGGAATCACCGAAACGGCGGCCGAAATCATTGTGACGGCCGGGGACGACGGCAAAATCGAAACCTTCAACCGGACCGCGGAAGAACTTTTCCTGTATTCGGCCGATGAGGCGCGGGAAATTGCTTTGGCCGATCTTGTCGCAGGTAAGGACCGGCAGCTGGAGCCGGGAGACCTGGAGATTCAGGGCCGGCGCAAGGACGGGACCACCTTTCCCATGGAAGTCTCGATCCGGGAGATGGAGGCCAACGGGCTCAAGTGGCGTGTTCTGATTGGGCGCGACGTTACCCAGCGCAGGATCGATGACGCGCGGATGACGTGGCTTGCGAACCACGATCCGTTGACGGAACTCCCAAACCGCACATGGTTCCTGCGGCTGCTGGGCAATGCGATCGGCGAAGACGATGGGGGGGCGCCGGGACTGGTTCTGTTCATTACGCTGAAGGGGCACCAGAGGGTCAGCGACATTTGCGGTCATGATGTGGGTGAGAAGCTTCTGAGGGCGGTCGGCGAGAGGATACGCGACGAAGTTATGTCCAAGGGTATCGTCGGTGCCTGGGGAGGCGGCGAGTTCGTTGCCGTCGTCTCTACCGATGGGGCGGAGGAACCGGAGGTCTTCATCCGGACATTGAGGGACGCTATCGAAAATCCGTTCCTCGTCGACGGAATGGAACTCAACGTTTGGTGCCATATCGGAGTCAGCGTCTTTCCGGGCGACGGGCGCGATCCCCAACGCCTGATCAAGAACGCGAGCACCGCCATGTATTTCGGCAAGAAGACGGGCAATGCCGAAGCGACGTTCTATTCCCCGACCGTGGACGAGACAACGGCCCATCGCCACACCATGGAGCGCGAACTTCGGCACGCCCTGGAGCGTGAGCAGTTGTGCCTGTATTACCAGCCGAAGGTTGACCTCCTCTCGGGCGAGGTCGTGGGGATGGAAGCGCTGATCCGGTGGCAGCATCCCGACCTTGGGTTGGTATCGCCCGACCAGTTCATTCACCTTGCCGAGGAAACGGGCCTGATTGTCCCTATCGGCGAATGGGTTCTGAGGACGGCCTGTTCGCAGACCAAGGCCTGGAACGAGGGCCGGGATCGACCGTTGGAGGTTGCGGTCAATCTCTCAGGGCGCCAGTTTGACGCCGGGAATTTGGTCGACACGGTGGAGAGTGCTCTGCAGGCGGCCGGCCTCGACATCGGAAATCTGGAGTTGGAGGTGACGGAAAGCGCCGCGATGCGTGACGTCGACCTCGGGCAGGCGACGCTCCATGCGCTCCGCGAATTGGGAATCGGCATCGCCATCGACGATTTCGGGACCGGGTATTCGTCTCTGAGCCAGATGCGGCGCCTGCCGCTGACCACGCTCAAGATCGACCGATCATTCGTGACCGGAGTTACGGAGAACGAGGATGATGCCGTCATCGTCCGCATGATCATCGACATGGCGCGCAACCTCTGCCTCAAGGTGGTGGCCGAAGGCATTGAGACCAAGGCCCATGCCGCTTTTCTTGAGGCGCTGCGCTGTGATCTGGGGCAGGGTTATCTCTATGCCCGACCTTTGCCGGCCGAGGATTTCCTGCGCTCCGTAGCGGAAAAGGGGAAGCTAAAGAAGGCCTGAAGGGAGTGCCGTGACGGTCCGCATCGTGATCGCGTAAACGGGGCACCGTCAAGGCAACTCCCTGGACCGGAAACTCTCGATCCGGCCGCCAGCCGCCGGAGGCGAACCAAACTGAGAACCGCCTCATGGGTCGCGTCAGGAACCCACACCGAGGTCAGTTGTCCTGCCCGCAGAGCAACGAGTCCAAATTCAACGCATCCCGTCGATCTGTCTTGATCCTTTCCCCATGTATGAGGGTAGGCCCCAAAATAGGGCAACCCTCGATCTTACATGTCGAGGCGGACACCCCACTCGGATGGTGACGCCTCTTCGGACATAGGGTCTGATCACGACACGCTCTAATAGAGAAGCCACCCGGTGAGTGTCGGGTTACGCCGCGTAATCATCATCAGGGTTCTTGAAGTGCTCTTGAAACGCTAATATAATACAATTTTTAAGGGTGATAAAATAATCTGGGTTGGAGAAAATGGTGTTCGAGCTGGAAGAGCGACTTGATGCCGCAACGGTGGGGCAATATCCATTTCGCTTACGCCTGTCCGGGGGCACTACCCCCTACATCTGTGTCCCGTTCCCCGACGCTCTCCCGGTCGATCCGGCATTATCGGCGCAAAGCACCTTGTAAGAAGGAGGGGCAGTCCACATATCGGGAATGTCGGGATAAAGTCGTTTGCGGAGAAAGGAAATGAACGAAGTTCATCATAAGGTTCAAGCCGGGGTTCCGCCAAAAATCCTGCTCGTCGACGACCGCCCGGAGAACCGCGTTGCCCTGAGGCGCCTTCTGGCCAAGGTAGATGCAAAGGTCATAGAGGCCTCATCCGGCAACGAGGCGCTCACCCTTACTCTCGACCACGATTTCGCGGTCATCCTGCTCGATGTGGATATGCCGGAAATGGACGGCTACGAAGTGTCTGAAATCTTGCGGGGCGAGGAACGGACCCGAAGGATCCCCATCATCTTCGTGACGGCCACCTACAAGGACGACATTCACAGGAGGAAAGGCTACGAGTCGGGCGCGGTGGACTATATCGAGAAGCCGATCGTCGACACCATTCTGCTGTCCAAGGTCGGGGTCTTTCTCGGTTTGTATAACCAGGCCCAGTCCCTCAAGAGGGAGATCGCGGTCAACAACATGGTCGGCGAACGGAGGCTCAAGGAACAGATCAACGATACCTTCGGTAAATATATGGATCCCCGCGTCGTCACCCATCTTCTCGACTCGCCAGAGGTTGCCAAATCGGGCGGCGAGCGGCGCGAGATGACGGTGATGTTCATTGACCTCCAGGACTTTACCACGCTTTCGGAGAAGCTCCCCCCGGATCGCCTTGTCGAGACGGTCAACCGCTTCTTCACCCATATGACCGAAGCCATCTCGATCAACAGGGGTGTCGTCGACAAGTTTATGGGGGATGCGGTGATGGCCTTTTGGGGGGCGCCGTTCACGGGCCCGGACGAACATGCCGCGCTTGCCTGCCGGGCGGCGGCGGCCGCTCTGGAAGGC
>PIVK01000029.1 GCA_003354135.1 Rhodospirillales bacterium | reverse complement strand
CGCAGCGTGCGCTCAATCTGGTCCAGGATCTCCTTTTGCACCGTCTCCATGCGCAGCATGCGCATGATGACTTCCATGGCGAAGTTCTCGGGCAGAAGCGAAAGCACGCGCGACGCGTGATCGGGCAGGATCTTGCTCATAACCACGGCCACCGTCTGCGGGTATTCGTTCTTCAGATAATTGGCCAGAACGCTCTCGCTCACGTTGCCCAGCTTGTCCCACATGGTGCGGCCGGCCGGCCCCCGGACCTCCTCCATGATTTGATTGACCCGCTCGGGAGGCAGGGTGTTCGTCAGCAGACGTTCCGTGGAATCGTGAGAGCCGACCAGGGAGCCCGCCGAAGACAACTGGTCGGCAAACTCGACGAACAGCCGCTCGACCATGGTCGAGCCGATGGAGCCCAGCGTCGACATGCTTTGGCTGAGCTCCCGGATCTCGTCGTCGTCCATGCGCTCGAACAGCGTCGCCGAATGCCCGTCGCCGAGCGCCAGCATGAAAATCGCTGCCTTCTGGGGGCCGGAGAGACCTCGGTAGTCGTCCTTAACATGTGCCATCGTGGATTATTGTACCTCGGATCAGCCTTCCTGGTACATCCAGGAACGAAGGATGGAAAGGGCTTCTTCCGGGTGTTTCTCGACGATCTCGCCGACTTTCTTGACCGACGAAGCCTTGACCCGCCCCTCGACCCGGTCGATGTCGATGAGTTCCTCGAAGCTCTCCTCTTCCGGCACGCCTTCCGCCAGGACCGGTAAGGGAGCGCCGCCAGGTCCGGCCAGAGCAGGCGCAGGCGCCCGTTCGGCCAGCAGGCCTTCGGCCGCTTCTACCGCACTCGGCAGGCTCTCGAAGGCTCTGGAGACCAGCGGCCGTACGACCAGAAGGATAACCAGGATGGCAACGATGCTGAGGACCATGATTTCTGCCATGCGCAGGAGGTCGTCCTTATCGAAGCCGAAGAACAACTCGATCTGCGGCTCTTCCGGAATGGTGGGTTCGGCAAAGCGCATGTTGATGACTTCGACACTGTCGCCGCGATCAGCGTCGAAACCGATGGCGTTGCGCACCAGAACGGCCAGGTTTTCCATCTCGGCCTTGGTCCGGTCCTTGTAGATGGGCTCCTCGGTCTCGGGGGCGACCTCGGGGCCGTACTTTCCGTCCACCAGAACCGCGACCGACAGGCGTTTGACGACACCGCCCTCGCGGGTGTGGCTGACGACCTTCTTGGAGATTTCGAAGTTCACCACTTCTTCGGTTCGCTGTTCGGCGCTGGTCGCCGTGGCGGACTCGCCGGCACCTATGGCGTCCGGCAAGTTCTGGGCAACGCTAACAGCCCGATCGGCCTCGGATTCCTTGCTGGATCCCTGCTCCTCAATGGTCTGGGTTGAGCGGACCACCTGGCCTTCGGGATCGTATTTTTCTTCCGTTGTGCTGATACGATCAAAATCGATTTGGGCCGAGACCTCGGCCCGCACCTTGCCGAAACCGACCGTATTCTCAAGAAGCTCCTCGATGGTCCGTGTCATGCGCCGCTCAAAGCCAACCCGGCGCTCTTCGGATTTCCGGGCCATGAAGTCGGGCGAGCTTTCATCCTCGAAACCGCGCGCCAGTAAGGATCCCTTGTCGTCGACGATTGAAATTCGGTTGGGGGTCAGGCCGGGGACGGCGCCTGCCACCACGGCCTGCACGGCGAGAACCTGCTCATGGCTGAGGCGGTTCGAACCCCTCATCTTGAGCACCAGCGACGCACTAGGTTCCTGCTTTTCGCGGCTGAAAAGCTCCCGCTTGGGCGTCACCAGATGGACCCGAGCCGAATAGACCGAGACTAACGAACGAATGGTTCGCGAGATCTCGCCTTCCAAGGCCCGCACCAAGTTGACGTTCTGCATGAAGTTCGTGGTGCTGAGCGTATCCTGCTTGTCAAAAATATCGTACCCGGTGGCGATGCCGCCGGTGGCCATACCTTTGCTCGCCATCTCCATTCGAAGCCTTGGGGCTTCGTTACTGGGAACGTAAACCGCAGTGCCGTTGTTGCGGATGTCGAATTCAATTTTCTGCCCTCTCAACTGCTGGGCGATTTGGCTTGCGGAACCCGGATCAAGGTCGCTGTAGAGGAGTGCGAGTTGCGGAGAAGCTAGGCGTGCCGTCAAAAAAATGAAAAAGCCGATCATCAGCATGATCACACTTCCGGCCACGGCGAGACGCGTCGGACCCAGGTTGCGAATAGTCTGTAGGAAAGCGTCCACGGTTTCTTACCTCGTCCGTTGCGTAGACCCCACCCTGTCTGCGAAGATCCCCCCCCTCTAGTCAGGAGCATTTACCTTTCCAGGGAATACGTTTAGTATATGCTTAGCATGGTGAAGGAGTGGTTAACGACATGCAACCATTAGTGAAATAATGCCCCTAATCGCTCTCCTATATATAGTACATTTAGCAAGATTGACGTCCATATCTTGTTTTTTTGATCGGTTCGCGCAGAAGATCCGAGCCGTCTAATCAAGAAAATAACAACACATTTTCAACAGGTTACGGTCCCCGTAGATTCTCCGCCTGTCATTCCTGTGAGGGTGGAAATCCACAAACCCCGCAAATAACCTGGATTCGCGTCTTACCCGAGAGCGATGACGGGATTTAATGTGGAAGATCACAACCCTTTGAGCTAGCGGCGTTCTTTTCCGGCCGGACACTGAGTCAAGGTATGATGTCTCATGTTCCACCGCCTCCGGACCTCAGCCTGCTTTCCGACGCGACCGAACTTCTGTTCGTGGCCGCCGAAGTAGATGTTGGCGATGTCCTGGACATCGTTGCGACCCACGTCATCAACGGTTTCCGGAGCGGCCTGCTGTTTGGCGTCTCCGATATCGCTGTCGGTATCGACCCTGCTCTCGGCCAGATTCGTCGGATGCATCGAGGATCTGCTGATCCGGTGCATCATTTTCAACTGTTCCGTAATTATCTTATACGCTCGTCCGGTCACCATATTTGTCAGCCATGACCCAACCCTCGTTTTTCCATTGCAACTCCGGAGAATTCCGGTGTTGCACTTCGTTTGAGAATTTAGCGGCGACCAATGGCGGCAACGGCCATTACGAGAACAAGCCCGGACTCCCCGGAATCCGGGGGGGCTGGATGGAATTCAAAATTAAGTAAGAAAGGATGCGTCAGGCGAAGGATGGGCTGGAGGGGGCACCAAGTTCGGGCCGGTAGCTCTGGGTTCGCGTTGTCCGCAGCCCGGCCAGGCCATGGCTGTCGAAGAGCCTCTGCCAGGAGGCGAATTCATCCAACGACAAGGAATAGCGCTCGCAAGCTTCTTCCAGGGTGATGAGCCCAGCCCGGACGCCGGCCACCACTTCGGCCTTGCGCCGGGTCACCCAGCGTTTAGTGTTTGGAGACGGGAGATCATCGCGGCTGAGAGACCGGCCGGCAGAGCCGGGGGACTCGTTCAAGAGCCTCGGCTGATCGGAAAAACTGGTGTTCTGTCCTCTCATGATCTCGCTTCTCGTCTCTCCGCTTGTTGGATTCGACTCCCTGAATAGCCTACAGCCCGTTAAAAAACCGCTAATAAACAAGGTTAATGAAAGGCTACTTCGCCCCCCCCCCACGCCTTTGCCGCATTGGGTAGAATCCGTTTGATGTGATGAAAACGGGGGAGCGGCCATGATTCGCACCTTGGATCTTGTCGTTTTTCCGCACTTCATGATCGTTCCCCTTGTCTTTCGTCGTCAAACCGGTGAATAAGGAGACATGTCAATGTCGAGCCTGTCCGACGTTCCGCCCCTGGCTCCCGGCGCCGTGCTCTATACCCGCAAAACCGAGGACCGCGGCGCCCTGGCCCGTTTCGCGGAACAGCTCCGGGCTCGGAACTGGCGGGTGGGCGGCATCGTCCAGGAAATCCTCTACGACAAGAATGGCGTCAAGATCGGCATGGATGCCATCGAGGTCGACACCGGCCGGCGCGTCCCCATCGGCCGGCCGACGCCGGGCCAGATCGCCGACGGCAGTTGTGCACTCGACAAGAGTAGGCTGGCCGAATCCGCCGGTGCGCTGCACCGGGCCATAGATCAACGCCTGGACCTGATCGTTGTCGAGAAGTTCGGCGAACAGGAACAGAAGAACGAGGGCTTGGCCCAGGAGATCCTCACGGCCATGGCCGGGGGGATACCAACCCTGGTCGCCGTCCCGGCCACCGCACTCGAGGATTGGAACCACCTCAGTGGTGGGTTGAGCGTCTTGCTCGCCTGCGAGGAGGCGGCGCTCTGGCACTGGTGGGGGCCTCGCCGTCTCTATCGCGATCTGGTGCTGGGAGTTGCCGACGTTCCGGTCCGACGGGTGGTGGTCGGTCCACACTGGGTCCTGGTAGAGAGCCCGGCGGGCACCGGACTGGCGCCGCTCCGCGGGAAACTGACCACCGATACCGCAGACTTGGCGGGAGTTTCCCTCAAGACCCTGGCCGAGGAGCTTCTGAACTGGGGCCCGGAGACCGCCTTGGGACTCGCCGCCGTCAACGCTCATTACAACCATCCGGGTCTGGCCGAGAACGCGCCGGAGCTGCCACCGCTGCCCGAACCCACCGACGATCTAGTCACCGTCGTCGGCAATCTGCCTCATCTGACCCAGCGCCTGGCCGAAGACAAAATGCTGAAGGGCCGGATCGGCGAGGACGCGCTGCCCGATGCAGCGGGGGGATGGCTTTTGCCGGAAGCCGAAGGTGTCATCGTCTCGTCGTCCGCGCTGGCCGACAAGACACTGCCCAGCATCGTCGAAGCCGCTCGACCGGCCCCCGCGGCTTTGGTGAGCGTGTCCCTGCTCGGCCCCGCAACACCGCTCACCGAACGCCTTTACGCGTACGGGATCGACCGCCTGGCCGGCTTGGTGATCACCGATCCCGACGGCGCGGCCCAAGCCGTGGCCGACGGCGCCGGCGCCGGAGCGCGAGACCTTTCGGCCTTCGGGCATACCCTTACCCTTGCCGGCTGAGAATCCGTTCGACCTCTTCAATATCTTCGGGACAGTTGACGTTGAAGAAGGGATACTGAGCGGAATCCGGTGGGGGCCAAACGCATCCGGCGCCAATGACTTTCATATTAGGCATTCACGGCTTCACCAATAAAAACTCCAGGAGAGCCGGCGGTTGCACGAAGTAATCCAAATCGTCACGCCGGTATTCGGCCTCAGCCTGATCGGCTACCTAGCCGCCCGCACCGGCATGTTTCCCGAGACGGCGGCAAGTGGTCTCGCGCGCTTCGTCTTCGACTATGCGATGCCGCTGATGCTGATCCGCACCTTTGCTGCCGCACAACTGCCACAACAACTTCCCTGGGATCTGCTCGGCAGTTACTACCTCCCCACCTTTGCGCTCTACGCCATGGGGATGCTGATCGGGGCGGTGGTGTTCAAGCAGGATCCGGATAGGCGGATCATTACCGGTTTCGGCTGCGCATTCGGTAACAACGTCCTGTTGGGTCTGCCTCTGGTGATGCTGACCTTCGGCGAAGAGGGGGCGCTGCCCTTCTTTATCATCCTGTCGGTTCACGGGTTGAGTCTGTTCACCCTAACGACGCTGTTGCTGGAGTATGGAAGACACGGTGGCGGATCTGGTGTGACGGTCGCGCTCAACACAATCAAGGGTTTGCTGAAAAATCCGATTCTCGCCGGTCTTGCGGTGGGTCTAACGCTCAATCGCACCGGCATGCATCTACCGCAGCCCATTGATCAGATCGCGCTCTACATGCAGAATGCAGTAGCTGCCTGTGCCTTGTTTTCTCTGGGCGCCGCCCTGTCCCGATACCACATAGCCGGGCAACTTCGGCAATCGCTGTTTATCCTGTCGATGAAAAACCTGCTGATGCCGGCACTGGTTTGGATTCTGGCGACAAGGGTCTTCGGGTTGGAGCCGCTATGGGCGATGGTCGCGACCCTGATGGCTGCGCAACCCTCGGGAGTCAACACCTATCTCTTTGCCGAGCGGTATCGTGCCGCTTGCGCCCTGGCCACGACTACCGTGTTTTTATCCACCACTTTTTCGGTAGTAAGCATATCGGTGATCCTGTACCTGTACCTGCACCAGTTCGTGGTGTCGTAGATTTAGGCGCGCTTTCGCGCTACCGCAGCTTTGCCGAGACTGCCACGGATTATCGCCAGGTGCCTCAACCCAGCTCCGGTTCCAACATCCCGGCCACTTCTCCGTACGGCCACACGTCTATGCCTATACCAGGCCAGCCCTAATCCACACCGATCTGTCCACCTGAATAATCTGGTCCAGTTATCTGGGACAGCCAAAAAATTCTATGTTCTTTATTCTCTAAGTCCATCGTAACGCCTCGACAAAAGATGTGGACGTTGGGATTGTTCTCAGCGAGGATCCGGCATAGAGCGCTGTATACCGCTGGATAGAACGACCCCTTCATGATAACAAATTGGCCATGTCCCCTCTGATCGACCCCTTTGGTCGTACCGTCACCTACCTCCGGGTCTCGGTTACGGACCGGTGCGATTTCCGCTGTTACTACTGTATGGCAGAGGACATCAGTTTCGTTCCCCGCGACGACCTGCTTAGTCTGGAGGAACTGGGCCGGGTCTGTAGCGCCTTCGTCGCGCGCGGCGTGCGCAAGATCCGCCTGACTGGCGGCGAACCCCTAGTCCGACGCAACATCATGGTCCTGGTGCGGGCCCTCTCGCGTCACCTGGAGAGCGGAGCGCTTGACGAACTGACTCTGACCACCAACGCCAGCCAACTGCGCCGCTACGCAGACGAGTTGGCAACCTGCGGCGTCAAACGGATCAACATCTCTCTCGACACCCTGGACCCCGGGCGTTTCCAGGCCATCACTCGCCAGGACCGCCTCGCCCAGGTTCTGGACGGCATTGCCGCCGCCAAGGCCGCAGGGCTCAAGATCAAGATCAATAAGGTTGCGCTCGGGCCTTACGAAACCGGAGAGTTCGAGACCATGGTCCGCTGGTGCGCCAAGGAGGGGTTCGGCCTCACCTTCATCGAGGCCATGCCCTTCGGGGAAACGGGCGGCGGACGGGCGGACGAGTTCCTGCCCCTGTCCGAGGTCCGCGACCGCCTTGGAGAGATCTGGACACTAACTCCCTTGGACGAAACCACGGGCGGGCCGGCACGCTATACGCTGGTGGAGGAGACGGGACAGAAACTGGGCTTCATCACCCCACTCTCGGCCCACTTCTGCGACAGCTGCAACCGTGTCCGGCTGACCTGCACCGGCATTCTTTACATGTGCCTGGGGCAAAATGACGCAGCCGACCTGCGCACCCCACTGCGCGTCGCCGCTGACGACGGCCCACTGATGGAGGCTATCGACAAGGCCATCGCCGCCAAGCCCTCCGGCCACGGGTTTGCGCCCGGGCCCGGAAACGACCGGTCGGTCATCGGCCGTCACATGAACCTGACTGGCGGTTGACACCCTATTCGTCGTAACTGATCAGGCAGTCGACGGGGACGTCGAGTTTGGCCCGCCCGTTGAGAAACGAGAGCTCGATGATGTTGGCCGCTCCGGTCACATCGGCCCCCACGTTGCGCAGCAACTCGATTGCCGCCGCCATGGTCCCGCCCGTGGCCAGAAGATCGTCCAGGATCACGACCCGCTGGCCGGGCTGGACGGCGTCCTTCTGAATCTCGATGGTGTCCGTGCCGTATTCTAGGTCGTACTCGTGGGAAATGGTCTCGCCCGGCAGTTTGCCTTTCTTGCGAGCCATGACGAACCCGCAACCCAGTTTGAGCGCTAGGGGGGCCGCAACCAGGAAGCCGCGGGATTCGATTCCCACCAAAAGATCCGGGTTATAGGCCCTGACCAAGCGGGCCATGCGCCCCATGGCCACCTGCCAGGCGTCTTCATGCGCCAACAATGTCGAGATGTCGTAGAACAGGATCCCCGGCTTGGGAAAATCGGGAATGGAACGGATGTGGTTTTTGAGGTCCATGAAACTATCGATCAATTGATGGGGGGTGTGATACGTTGGCGCTCATCCTAAAGCGTAACGAACAACAGAGGAAGCCTCAGATGAAGACCTTGACCATCCCGTTCCTGGCTCTCGCAACGGTCGCCATCGTCATCGGCAGCGGTCCGTCCGAAGCCGCTGACCAGCGTTTCGTCACCATCGGCACCGGCGGAGTAACCGGAGTCTACTACCCCACCGGCGGCGCTATCTGCCGGCTGGTCAACAAAGGGCGTAAGGCACACGGCATCCGCTGTTCGGTAGAGAGCACGGGCGGCTCGGTCTACAACCTCAATACCATCCGGGCCGGAGAATTGGATATGGGCATTGCCCAGTCGGACTTGCAATTCCATGCCTATACCGGGTCATCCAAGTTCAAAGACAAGGGGCCCGACAAGGATCTGCGCGCGGTCTTCTCGGTCCATCCGGAGCCTTTCACCGTGGTGGCGCGAACCGATTCGGGCATTAAGACCTTCGCCGACCTCCAGGGCAAACGGGTCAACATCGGCAATCCCGGTTCAGGCAATAGGGACACCATGGAAGTGGTGATGAAGGCGTTTGGCTGGACCAAAGACAGCCTTGCCCTGGCATCGGAGCTTAAGGCCGCCGAACAGGCCAAGGCGATGTGCGACAACAAGATCGATGCTATTGTCTATGTAGTCGGTCATCCCAACGGATCGATCAAGGAATCGACCACGTCTTGCGACGGCCGCATCGTTTCGGTCTCCGGGGCCGCAATCGACAAATTGGTGGCGGGCAACAGCTACTACCGACAGGCCACTATCCCTGGCGGCATGTACCGAGGCAATCCGAAAGACGTGAAGACCTTCGGCGTCGGCGCCACCTTTGTCAGCTCGGCCAAGGTTCCGGCCGAAGTCATCTATCAGGTGGTCAAGGCGGTGTTCGAGAACTTCGGCCAGTTTCGCAAGCTCCATCCCGCCTTCCGCAACCTCAAGAAGGAAGAGATGGTGAAGGATGGCCTGAGCGCCCCGCTGCACGAGGGCGCGGCGCGCTACTACAAAGAAGCGGGTCTGATGTAATTGCCTAACCTGGGGGGCGAACTCGAAAACCTAGTCGCCGAAGCTGAAACCGGACCACGCGCCCCCACCGGCCTGCCGGCCAGGGCGCTGTTCCTGGTGCCCTTCTTGTGGTCCGCGTTTCAGCTTTGGTACGCCTCATCTTTGCCCTTTATCCTTGGCGTCGGAGTCTTCAACGAGACCGAGGCCCGGTCCATTCATTTGGCCTTCGCCGTCTTCCTCACTTTTCTTGCCTTTCCCGGACATCGTTGGGCACGCCGGGATCACGTGCCACTTCTCGACTGGGCTCTGGCCATCGCCGCCGCCTTCACCGCCGCCTATCTGTTCCTGTTCCAGGAGGCCTTGGCCGAACGGCCGGGGAATCCGACAACCATAGACCTCGTCGTCGGCATCGCCGGACTGGCGCTCCTTCTGGAGGCAACGCGCCGCTCCGTTGGGCTGGCGCTTCTCTTGGTCGCGGGGGTTTTCCTAACCTACGCGCTGGCCGGGCCCTGGATGCCCGACGCCATTGCCCACAAGGGGGTGTCAATATCCAAGCTCCTGTCACACCAGTGGCTGTCAACAGAGGGCGTGTTCGGAATTGCGCTGGGTGTGTCGACCTCCATGGTCTTCCTGTTCGTGCTGTTCGGGGCGTTGTTGGAACGGGCCGGCGGGGGCCAGTATTTCATCGAGGTCGCCTTCTCGCTGCTGGGTCACCAGCGTGGCGGTCCCGCAAAGGCGGCCGTAGCGGCTTCTGCAATGAACGGCATGGTTTCGGGGTCCTCGGTCGCCAATGTGGTGACGACAGGCCTGTTCACTATTCCGCTGATGAAGCGGGTCGGGTTTTCGCCCGAGAAAGCAGGCGCCGTCGAAGTGGCATCATCGACCAATGGCCAACTTACCCCTCCGGTCATGGGGGCCGCTGCGTTCCTGATCGTCGAATACGTGGGAATTTCCTACGTCGAGGTGGTCAAACACGCCCTACTGCCGGCGGCCATCTCCTACATCGCCCTCGTCTATATCGTCCATCTCGAAGCCTGCAAGGCGGGGTTGGAGGGGCTACCGCGACGCCATCCGCGAACGCCGCTGCAGACCGCCGCCGCCATGGGCGCCGTGATCACCGGTATCCTCCTGCTGTCCGGCATGGTCTATTATGGACTGAGTTGGGTCAAGGATGCGGCCGGGGACGCCTCTCCCTGGATCGCCGGCTTTCTGATCCTCCTGGCCTATCTGGCTCTGGTCCGGATCGCGGCGGCCGAGGAAGACCTCGCCATGCCCGACCCCGACCAGCCGGTCCTGGAGATCCCCGACACCGGCCCGACGCTACGCTCGGGTCTCTATTACCTGTTGCCGGTGGCAATGTTGGTTTGGTGCCTGGTGGTGGAGCGGTTCTCCCCAGCGCTGGCGGCCTTCTGGGCCGTGGCTTTGATGGTGGCCATCGTCCTCACTCACCGCCCCCTCAAGGCTCTGTTTCGCGGGGAAACGGTCGACCGGACGATTCTGAAGCGGGGAGGCGACGACCTGATTCAAGGCTTGGTCGGCGGCGGGCGCAATATGATCGGCATCGGCGTCGCGACGGCCGCCGCCGGAATCGTTGTCGGCGTGGTGACCCAGACCGGCATCGGTCAGGTGATGACCGAATTCGTCGAGATCGTCTCTGGCGGCAACATACTCCTGATGCTGATCCTCACCTCGATCATCTGCCTTGTGCTCGGAATGGGGCTCCCGACCACCGCCAACTACATGGTGGTCTCGACCCTAATGGCCCCGGTAATCGTGACGCTGGGGGCGGAACACGGGCTGGTGGTGCCGTTGGTTGCCGTACACCTGTTCGTCTTCTACTTTGGCATTCTCGCCGACGACACTCCACCGGTCGGACTGGCCGCGTTCGCCGCCGCCGCCATTGCCAAGGGGGATCCGATCCGCACCGGCATCCAGGGATTCGCCTACGACATCCGCACCGCGATCCTGCCGTTCCTCTTCATCTTCAACACCGAACTCCTGCTGATCGGCATCGAGGGATGGGGGCACCTTCTGCTGACGGTCCTGAGTGCCACCGCCGCCATGCTGCTGTTCGCCGCCGCCACTCAAGGGTGGTTCGTGTCGAAAAGCCGGTTGTGGGAAACGGCGGCGCTGTTGCTGGTCGCCTTCACCCTCTTCCGACCGGGATTCTGGTGGGACCGCGTCCAGCCGCCCTATCGAGCCGTGAACCCGTCGACCATTCACGAAACGGTAGCGGCTCTCCCCGCCGGCGCGCCGTTGCGGATCGTGGCCCGGGGCGAGACGATAGACGGAAACACGGTAACGCGGACTGTCCTCTTGGCCCTGGGAGAACCGGGAACCGGTGCGGAACGCTTGCGCGACATGGGGTTGGAACTTCGCGTCGAGGAGACAGATGTCTTCGTCGAGGCGGTGACATTCGACAGCCCGGCGGAAACGGCCGGCCTGGATTTCGACTGGCAGATTCTATCGCTCCAGCTTAGGAATAGCGACCGTTGGCCCAAGCAAGTCATGTATGTCCCCGCTCTCGCTCTGCTGGGCCTTATCGTTCTGGTCCAGAGGCGTAGACGGCGATCTTGAAAACGCCCTGCCGGAAGTCCGGCAGGGCGTCGAAACCTTCAAAGCGCGAGGCGCGCTTACTTAATGGTCTTCAGCCAGGCAATCAGATTCTCTTGATCCTTCCCCTTCTTGACCTTGAAGGTCATCTTGGACCGACCTTTGCCACCGGACGTCTTACGCAGGAACTTGGTCGTGTCCTTGAGGTACTGAGCCAACTCGGCGTCTTCCCAGGTGCCGATCTTATCCGCCGCCTTGACGAACAGCTTCGAGTACTTGAAGCCCTCAGACGTTCCGGCCGGACGATCCATCACACCGAACAGGTTGGGGCCGATCTTCTTCTTGCCGCCCTTGTCCCAGGTGTGGCACTGCTTGCACCTCTTGCCGGCGTACTTTTCGCCAACGGCCGCATCTCCGGCATAAGCCGTGCCGCTCATCATGGTCACGGCGGCAGCAACGGCGAGAGCGCGGGTAACGATCTTCTTCATATCTCAATCTCCGTATCGTAACGAACGTCAGGAACCATCGAATTTAAAGTCGCGCGCATTAATAGAGACTCGCATGCGGGCTTGCAATAGTTACAAAAGAATTCTCGCAAAATCGTGGCCGCAATATGGCGTTTTTGTGGCACGTGCTTTGCTTGGCTTATGCGCATTGGCCCCGGTGTATAGGCTCTGTCGGCAACACACGATACGACCGGCGCCTAGCCACCTGCGGCCCGAACGGAAACAGGCGATCAAACTCCAGCTCGACCCTGCCATGGCCGGCACGATCACGATCCGTCCCATTCCGCCAGCTTACCGCTATCGGACACCTTCATCATAAGAACAAGCCCGATCAGAATAATCCGAGTTGCTTCGTGACGCACCTTGGTATTATTCCGCAAATCGTCATCTACATCAAAATGATAGAGAGGATTCACGCAAAAATTCGGCGCCACGAAGCAGCTTCTATTTTTCTCAATATCCGCTCTAGTGCTGCCGGAACATCAACAGTATACTGATTGCAGATACTATTTTTGGTGCCCGTTCTGCTGTTGGGATTTTGAAGCCGATGCCACGCCCCACGCTGACCGAAGTCGACGTCCACAAGTTAGTTACCGACAAATCCGGGAACGCCCGGGCGGAAACGGCGGCAAAGATCGCAGACAATTTCGGACGGGGTGTCCTGTCCGACAATGAGCGCAAACTGGCCGAAGAAATTTTCCGTGTCCTGGTCAAGGATGCGGAGGTTCGCGTTCGCGAAGCCCTGGCCCAGAATCTCAAGGAAAACGCCAACGTGCCCCACGATGTGGCGCTTTCGTTGGCCAAGGACGTGGATTCGGTCGCTCTGCCGGTGCTTCAGTTCTCCGAGGTGCTGTCCGATGAGGACCTGGTCGAGTTGGTTCGCACCAGCCAGGACTCTGAGAAGCAGAAGGCCATCGCCCAGCGTTCGACCGTTTCGGAGAAGGTCTCCGACGCCCTGGTCGAAACCAAGAACGAGGATGTGGTGACCTCCCTGGTTTCCAACGTGGGCGCCAACATCTCGGAAGGCTCGCTGCAGAAAGTGGTGGACCATATGGGCTCCAGCGAAAGGGTCCAGGCAGCCATGGTGGTCCGACCCAGGCTCCCGGTGGCCGTGACTGAGCGCCTGGTGACCATGGTCTCCGAACACCTCAAGGACAAACTGGTCACCAACCAGGACCTGCCGGCAGGGATGGCGACCGACATCATCCTGCAGAGCCGCGAGCGGGCAACGGTGACTCTGTCAACCGAGTCCGACGAGAACGACGTGGAGATCCTGGTCAAACAGCTCAACGACAACGGTCGCCTTACGCCGTCCATCGTCGTCCGTGCACTCTGCATGGGCGACATGCGCTTCTTCGAAACCGCGTTGGCGCTGCTGACCGGCCTGCCACTGATCAACGTGCGCCAACTGGCCCACGATTCGGGACCGCTGGGCCTCAAGGCACTGTTCGAGAAGTCGGGTCTGCCGGAAGCCCACTGGCCCGCCGTCCGCGCTGCGGTCGACGTCGCCAAGGAGACCGACTACGACGGCCTGGACAACGACCGTGAACGCTACTCGCGGCGCATGATCGAACGCATTCTGACCCAGTACGGCGACCTCGGCGTGGAATTCGAGGCAGATGACCTTGAATACCTGCTGACCAAGATGAGCGACCTGCCCTCCGACATCGAGGGGCACGTCGAATAGGCGTCGTTCAAAGGCGTCCCACTTCTTTCCATATCTCGTAGTCACGACGGAATAGGGTCAGCGACTTCCAGGCCTTGCGAAAACCGGGATCGGCCAAGGCCTCCTCCCTCGCCACCTTGCGCCAAGTCGCCGCCAGGGCCTCCATCACGTCGGTGGGCCAGCGGTGGATGACCACCCCCGCGCCCTGCAGGGTCTTGAGGGCATTGAACTGGGTGGCTTCGGCCTCCGCCAGGGACCGGCGGACCGCGTCGCCGCAGACGGTCTCGATTTGGGCACGCCGGATCATCGGCAACTCCGTCCAGCGCTTAAGATTGATCATCAGGTCGAACAGAGTCGCTGGCTGGTGCCAGCCTGGAAAGTAGTAGTACCCGGCCACCTTGTGCAGACCCAATGCGAAGTCGACGGCCGGCATGGAGAACTCGGCCCCATCGATGTCCCCCTTCTCGAAGGCATCCAGAATATTTTCCCCATCCAGCCGCGTCACATCGAAACCAATCCGCGCCAGCACCTGGGCCGGCAACCCGTAGACCGCCATGCGAAGCCCCCGGATGTCCTTGAGGGACTTGATCTCGGTCTTAAACCAACCCGCCCCTTCCGACGATCCGACACCACAGGGAATGGCACGGATGTTCTTTTTTGCGTACAGCTGGTCATAGAGCGCCCGACCGCCGCCAAAGTCGATCCAAGCCAAAAGCTCGGTCGGCCCCGGCCCAAAAGGAACACCGCCGAAGACCTGTAGTCCGGGCGCCTGATGCCCCCAGAGCGTTGGTGAGGCCAGAGCCCCATCGAGCGCACCCGAAGACACCGCGTCGAACAGTTCGTCCCGCCCGCCCAGCGCTCCGGGCTCCTGCACATCGAACCCGATCCCGCCTTCCGATGTACGGCGAAGCGCGCTGTCCACACGCGTCGCCAGCGTGCCGATTTGCGTCAAATGGGTGGGATATGCACTGGCGATGCGTAGCATCACGTCGACCGGCCCCACGGGTGCCGGTGTCCCCGGCGGCAGATGCCGCTCTTCGACCGGCGTTACGAGCAGGTTCGCAGCAGCGAGTTTTTGGGCATTGAGCCGGGGCGCGATGACAGTGGCACCAAGCACGATGCCGACGATCACTCCAATCACCAGACCGATGATCCCGTTGCGCATGAGCCTTTCCCCCAAGGATAAGGTATACCCCCTCCCTCGCCCCCAGTCGAGCGCAGCTCAACAGGGGAAAAACGCGGTGAACATGAGGCGCTCCACACGCAAGATTCCGGTATTAACTCCAGGTCTTGACCTCGAGCCTTTCGAATGGCCTCCGAACCGAGTTTGGTTGAATGCCGGCTCGCAGTGCGCTCAACACGCCGGCGGCTTCCCAGTAATTTTCAACATGGATGAGTTGATGTTGCCGCCAAGGAAGAATGTTCAAATCACAGTCGACGACGCCTTTCCCCTCACGAACAGCTATCACCGGTATACCCTGCTCAAGCGCGGCGAGCGTGGGCAATCCGATGCAGCCTTCTGGAATGACAAGGCAGGAAATATTTCTGGCGCTTACGACGCCAGGCAACTGCGTTTGGGCGGGGTCGACGACAATGCGGGGGCTTTGCTTTAAACCTTTCAGCACACAGTAAAAGAAGGATGATGAAATCGCCTCGGCCGCCATCCGGGGATCGACCCTTCCGGCATCCTCAAATAATATTTCGCGGGATTCCATCATCGGGGCGTGAGCGGACGGCACGTTGAGAACATGCGATACGGCATGGGTCAGCATGGCCTCAATCCCGCCCCAGGGGTTGACCATATCGCCCTCACTACTGAAATATTTATCGTGATATCCTTCGGGAACGGTTATGAGCGATGAGATCGCGACCGCGTCGTACTCATCCCGCGTCTCCCTCAACATTGCCAGAAGACGACCGACTCCCTGCCCGGAACCCACGGCTCTTCCCGACTCGGCGTAGGTCGCGAAAAGCTCTAAAGGGGGCTCGAGTTTATATATTTTCGGGCAATCAAAGCCATCTGTCGCTCTGGCCGCCTCTACCGTGTTGACGACGAGATTTTCGATCATCTCATCGGGCCTGGAATCCATAACCACCAGAACTCTATTCAATCTGGCCGGAACCAAACCCGCCGTTCCCATCAAAAGACGGCAAATCACGCTGCCTTCCACATATAAGGCGTTGGCGGGCATCTCGTTGATATCGCTTGCGTTAACGACATTAGGATGGGTGATAAATTGATCGCAGACGGAGGCCAGCAGCCGAGCAGCCGGAGTGGCGTCTCCGGCATGGCCGCCAATTTCCGCGCCAATGCCCGTCGGCACCAGATGCACAGCCGTAAACTGATCGTGACTTTCAGTTGCGCGGCGCTCCAGCTTAAAGATCGAGTCGTATTGCGCCCGATGGCCGGAACCAGGATCCGCGAGACATCCGATTTCACAGTTGTATTGATTATCGTCTGCGGACGTGATCGCTAGGCGGATAGGAATCTCATCTTCCGACAACCCGAACGACAGAGCCTTCTCGATATGCCCGATCAGGTTGCGGTTGCCGGGCGCAAGCGGAACGGAAACATTTTTCTCATACAGCTGCACTGCAAATTACTCCCGACGTTCCCGCAAAATCATCAAACGTATCCTCTTTTAGCAAGTGTACGGCACCATCGGACCGGCGCATATAAATTGACAGGAGAGCAACCCCGTTGAACCGATGCGCTTTCGATATCGTATAGGCGCCCATGTTGGGAAACTTTACCTTTGAGCCGATATCCAGCGGCGTATCAAAGGCATATTCGCCGAAAACGTCTCCCGCCAGACAGGTGCAGCCGGCCAGAATATAGGGGTGCGAACCTCCCTTACTGTAACCAAGCACATCAGGCTCAAATTGGAATTCAAACACTTCGGACATATGGTTCACCGTCGCATCCAGAATGGCGACTTTTGCACCGCCGCTTTCAAACAGATCGTGGACGGTCGCTTCGATGGTTGCCGCGCGCCGGACGACGCTTGCGCCGGGCTCGATGAATACCTCAAGACCAAACGTCTCGCGAAAAATTTCGACCGCCTGAAAAAAGTCTGAGTAGTCTTCAACCTCATTAAAAATGTATCCTCCCCCCATATTGACCCAGGTTAATCGTTCCAGGAATTTGGGGATGCGGCCTTGGATATGGCGAGCCGTCGCCAACAGACTGGCAAATTCAGTCGCGTCGCAGTTGGTGTGAAAGTGGATACCTTTAATTCCTTGCAGCAATTCATCATCACGGCTCACCATTTCGGCCAATTTATCAATCGGCACACCGAGTTTGGAATTGGGCCGGCAAGGGTCATATCGCCGGTCGTTTATGAATGAAAGCTGCGGGTTTACTCTAATCCCAGGCTGGGTGGCGGACGGAATTTTATCTCGGAGCCGGCCCCATTGGGAAAGTGAATTCATCGTGACGTAATCGAGGCGATCGCCAATCGTGCGCAGGGTGTCCTCTTTCAGTAAGGGGCTCACCAGATGGATTTGAGTATCCCCGCCGCATATTTGATCCACCAATGTGACTTCAAACAAAGAACTGCACCCGAAACCATCCACATGGCCTGATGCAATTTCTAACACCGACGATATCGAACAGGCCTTCGGTGAGTACAACAATTTACATGACGCTTCATCCGCGATCTTCCGTAAAAGAGCGATGTCTTGCAGCAATATATTTTCGTCAATTACGAAAGCGGGTGTTTTGATGGTTTTTATCAAATCGTCTCTTCCTGAAATCCGGTTGATCAATCACGAATCACATGCGGCACGAAACACGCATCCTCGGTTGTGACAATATTTCGGCTTTCGCGGATACTCAACCCCGCAGACCGCCCGGCAATCAACCAACAGCCAAGGAGCGGATATTTCCCATCAAAAACAGGTAGTGAATGAAATGCTTGCACAACGAACCCCTCGTCGCCATACGGCCCCTTCGTTTGAACTCTGGTGGCGTCTCCATCGACCAGTTCGATATTCTGCCCGCAACGGGACAGCAGTGGCTTGCGGACATAGCGGCTTGAAAGGTCGGCGGCTCGAGGGTCGTCCTCGAAATAGGTGGGCAACAAATTCGGATGTCCTTCAAACATATCCCAGAGTAACGCCAAGAGGCCTTTGTTGGAGAGAACGGCCTTCCAAGGCGGCTCCATAAAATGAACGCCGCTATCGACCAGATACTTTCCGAATTCCTCCTCCATAATCCATTCCCAGGGATAGAGCTTGAATAGAGTCTCAATCACATAGTCTTCCAGATCGGTGAATTTTCCCGCAGGATCGACGCCGATATCCTTCAAGGAAATCGAGCACGTATCCAATCCCGCCTCTTGGGCGCACTCCTCGAGATAGTCGACCGTTCCTTTATCGTCTTCGATCTCCTGCAAGCACGCGAAATGCATGCGGCCCGGGACATCCAAGCCGGCGAAAGCCTCCACCAGATCTTCGTGAATTTCGTTGAACTGATCACACCCGTCCGGAACGAGGCCAATCTTAGATGCTTGCTCTAACCACCCCCATTGGAAGACGGCCGTTTCGTATAGCGTGGTCGGCGTATCGGCGTTGTATTCATATAGTTTGGCGGGTCCCGTCCCGTCATAAGAGAAGTCCAGCCGACCGTAGAGGTCTTTTTCCTTACGCCGCCAACTTTGTGCCACGTAGTCCCAATAGGGCTCGGGAATCTTGAGACGCTTCATGATCGTTTCATCGGATAATGAGCGGTCCAGGACTTCGAAGCACATGCTCTCGATTTCATCAGCCGGAGCTTCGATATCTTTTTCTATCTGGCGTAATGTAAACCGGTAATAAGCGGTCTCGTCCCAATAAGGAATTCCATCGTCCCCCTGGAATTCGAAACCATGCTCCAGGGCGTCCTTTTCAAGGTCGGGCCTTTGAGAAACGGGAATCCGGTTCATAGCTAAAAATTAGACCCTTTATCCGATCCAAAGGGGAACCAATTGATAGTCACCCATTGTGACGGTCTCCCGAGGTTTCCGGCTAGTGGATAAAATCTAACATATGGCACCCATACGATATCTTTCCCGCTTCCTCGGCAGGAGGGAAGGCACAGTCGATGCTAACGCATCGTCAAGCCTTTCCGACGCCCCGAGGGGACGGGAAACGCGATCACAATGGGTGCTTATCAATGTCGGCTGGTATGTATCAACCGCCGCGTTTCGCTTTTAGCCGCGTCAGCACGTCTCCGCCGCTGGTGGCCCCGCCGCCGATAATTCCCGCCGCCTTGAGCTTGTCGTCAAGGCTCACTTCTTCCGTGGAGCCCGCGAGTTCACGGGCGGCTTCAAACTGAGCGGACCGCTCGGCCTGCTTGGTCTTTAGACGCCCTAAACTGTCGACAGCGTTCCGCATACTACTGTCTGCTCCGGAGTGCCGGGCGGCAACCGCCGCCTGCGCTTTTTGCACTTTCTCGGTCGCTTTAACGGTGTCGACTTGCTGTTTGAGCCTTTTCAAATTGGCGTCGGTCTGCGCCACGGCCCGGCGAAGTTGCGATTCGCTATCGGCAAAAGACTTGGCAAGCCCTTCCTCGCCCAAAAGTTCAGTTTCTTGTCTGGCGATCTTTTCCGCAATCTCCGTCGCCAACGTCTCATCATTTTTATCAAGCGCCTGAATCGCGTAGCCTTCGTATTCGCCCAGCGATTTTTTCAAGCTTTCGACCTTTTTATCGGCCAGCCTGCGCTTGGCGATGATCCCCGTGAGGGCCTCCTTGGATTTACCAAGATCGTTGTCCGCATCCCGAATTTCCTGATCCAAAATCCGCAGGACCTGACCGTCTACAATGGCCTCGCCGGCTTCGTTAACCCCACCGCGGACAGCCGTTACCACTTTTTCCCAAATACTCATCTTATGATTCCTTTATCAGAAATTATTGCCCCAGCTCGTCGGCGCAATTGATCAGGCGACGTTTTTCAGGCCCGACTGATAAGCCCCAGCAGCCTGCAGGGCATTGTCCGCCAGCGTTTCAACCTCATAAATTATCGATTCCAGCAATGATCCGGAACTGAGCGAGCCGAACATCTCGTAATAGTCTTGATCATCGGGGCCGCGCGTAATTCCAAAGGTCGATAAGGGAAGCAGCTTATGAGTCTTAAGTGCGATTGTATTGAAGGCTGCGCTGTCTTTGGCTTCGCCAACGGGCCAGAGCAAGGTATCGACGATGATCTGGCTTCCGCTGACACTCATTAAAATAGGCAAATCTCCGAATTCCTTCATCGTGAGCAATATCCCGGGTTCGGCGCCTTCAACCAATTCAACTTCGATGGTGTCTTCGGCAACCGGCTCAGACTGACCAAGCGCTTCAAACAAAGTTTGAGTGTCCCAGTTGTTGATTTGATTCATGTTCCTCTCCTTACCCATTTTGGGAATAATTGGTACGATGCCAACCCTTAGAGCGCTCTCGCATTCCTTCAGAACCTGGGTCCAATTGGACGGAATCCAGACCTCTTTTTTAATGTAACCTTGCTGGCGCAAACGGTCTCGATATCTGGACTGATAATATGACGGGCTCTTTGTCGCCATTAAAAAACTCCAATAAATTCCTTGCATGTTAGATATTACATGTAAAGAATTATGGCAAGCAAAAAATTTAGCCCCTCCACATTCCGTGGTTTAGCGTTACCCGCTGGAGTATAGTGAAAATATGAGCGCCTCATGCCGACCCAAGGTTATGTGACCCTCGCCAAATCTCGCAACGGATTATCAGGATGCATTTCATTTTATCAACCGTCGCTAGACGCATTTATGCGAGGGTTACGAATTTAACTTGGGATATTATCCTGATATTGACCTTGGGTCATTTCATGATCTCGTGGGGCCTTTTCGACGCAATCGGCGGCGAAAAAATTTCTAGTCCCGAAATCTTTTGGTATTTTTACGCCACCACAGCCACCACCGTAGGATATGGCGATTATTCTCCGGCGACGGAAGCGGGGCGACTGGCAGTGGTGCTATGGATAATGCCGGGCAGTATCGCCCTATTTACGACGATCATAGCAAAAGTAGTGCGGCATATTTCCGAAAGATGGAGGAAAAGAATGCGCGGATTATCGAGTTACGAAAACTTATCGGGTCACATTGTCATTCTCGGCTGGCACGGATCGAAGACCCAGCGCATGGTCGATCACATCCGCGGGGATAAAGACGGCAAGGACCGCAAAATTGTCCTGTGTACCGTGAAGAACATCGAAAACCCAATGCCTGACCAGATTCATTTTGTCCGCAGCACGACCTTGAACACGCCAGATCTTTTGACCAGGGCCGGGGTGAAGGCGGCGGGACATATTATAGCGCTCGGCAATGACGATAACGAAACGCTCGCCGCCGCCTTGGGAGCAGCCGCGATAAATCAGGGTGCGCACATGGTCGCCTACTTCGACCAACAGAGCTTCGCCGATCTTCTAAAGGCGCATTGCTCGCAGGCTGAATGCAATGTTTCGTTATCCATTGAGATGATGGTGCGCTCGGCGCAGGATCCCGGTTCGAGTCGAGTCCAGCGTCAACTTCTTTCGACCTTGGAAGGTCCGACTCAATTCAGCCTCAATGTTCCGGAAAACATCCATGCCGTAAATTACGGTGCGCTTTTTTCCGAATTTAAAAACAGCCACGACGCGACGCTTTTCGGTGTGGCCAAAAGCACCCTTGGTGACGACCTGGTTTTGAACGCGCCGTCCGATTTTCAAGTCGCTCCAGGGACGATTCTTTATTTTATGGCCGCCCGGCGCATCGGGCCGTCGGACATCAATTGGTCCGGATTGACGTCGCAATGACCGTGGGCGACGGCGCTGCGACCTTGAAAACTTTGGAGGTAAAATGATTGGTGGCTCAATGAAGTCGCTTTTTAAAAGCGGCGTCCGCGATCTCAAAAATAAATTCAACCGCCATGACGAGGAGGATGAATTCGCCACTCCGCTCGGACTGCGCATCGGCGCAGCTGTGGACATCGACACGCTTCCTTTGCGTATCCATGCGGACGATCTGCACGTCGAACTGCCCGATTCGACGATCCTGATCGTGGCTCAAGGATATATAGAATTGGGCGATGCAACTTACGTACACCGCTACTACGCCGCCGCCGACAAGATGATCCAGGTTTTGACGGTCGCAGGCGTGGAGGATGAGCATGTAGAGGAAATCACCCTCTACGTGCCGTATAAGAGCTACTATCCGGGAAGCGAAAGTGAATGGGCGCAGTGGACGTCGAGAGACGGCAAACTAGGCGCCCCCACGTTCCGCCTGGAAGATGGCGCGCAATACACGCGCGTATGGTTCGACACCACCGACGGCTATGCCGATCCGGTCGAATTTACGGAAGCCGTTTACGAGGACCCGGACTCGGACGAACACCGGAACAACTTTCAAAAAACCATGCTGTACGGCCGAAATTTAGAGGACGGCAAAAAGAACGAGTATCTTTTGATAACCGTTGACTCTTATGATGGCGAGAATACGGTCGAACTCATGGTGGGAGTAGACCTCGAGTTTTCCATGTTGAAGGTAATTTAATCGTATAAACCTGCAATCCGCTGTCCAGTCTGACTGATTCTGCGTCTTTAAAGGGGTGTCGAATGAACATGCAAATAAATGAATTTTTATCGAACCTAACCGCATTCTTCGCTTTTTTCGCCGTTTCCGCCGTGCTGACGATTGCTTTTACGTTGATTTATTGGCGCATCACCAAGCACGACGAATTTAAACTGATCAAAGAGAAATCAACAGCGGCCGCCATCGCGTTTTCGGGCAGTCTCATCGGATTTGCGCTGCCCCTGGTCAGCGTCATGGTGAACTCCAACAAAATTATCGAGATGATTCTTTGGGGGGGCGTCGCAATGATCGTCCAGATCGGTGTTTATTTTTTCGTTCGCTGGCCCATGCCGCGAATTTCCGAGCGTATTGAGGAAAACGAAATCGCGGCCGGCATATGGCTCGGTGCGGCATCATTGGCGGGCGGCATGCTCAACGCAGCCAGCATGACACCGTGAATGAGGGGGATCTGCGCCGATGAATAATACATACACATTTAGGGCAACTCTGTTGGGAGCGACCGCGTTTATCCTGGCCGCTTGCGGTGAGGCGACAGAAGAGGCGCTTACCTACGACTCGGTAGAATCATGCATCAACGCAGGTGTAAAGGATGCCGACACCTGTCGCGTGGAATTTCAAAAGGCGCAGGAACTGCACAACCAAGTCTCCCCCAAATATGCTGGGCAGAATGAATGTTATTCCGACTTTGGGTATAATCGGTGCCAACGAACGAGCTCGGGCTTTTGGTTGCCCTTCATGGTCGGATATATGATAGCGCCAAGATTTTCTTCAGGCGTTTATACCCAACCTCTTTACAGAACCAGCGGCTATCCTAATAGTTATACGACCGCATCAAACAACAGAATTGGGTCTGTCGCGCGCGATGGACGTACGCAGGTTGCAAAATCTCAGGTCAAACGGCCGCCTGTGCGCACTCGCACCGTTGCGCGCGGCGGCTTCGGGGCGCGAGCTTACAGTTCAGGTGGTTAACCCGGTTATTTCATGAAGCTGGGTAATTTCTGGATTTTGGTTCTGCCTGGGCTTCCTTGCAGCAGCAGCAAAACCCAGCCGCTGTGGTGATGCCGCCACCCGAAAAATCAGCATCGACGCGCCGCTTGCGGCACCCTTTCGTGAATATTTCAGGTTATCCTACAGGATACAAATTTGTCTAAAAGGAAGCTCCCCTATTCTGGTTGAGCTTTTCCAATTTTATTGTTTAGCCACACAACAACTACGCCCGCGATCACCCCAAACAGATGACTTTCAAAGGAGACAAAGCTTCTAATCGGGAGAACGCCCCATAGCATGCCGCCATATAAAATGACCGTAACAACAGCAACGATGACGGACGCAATATTGCGCTCAATGAAAGCGCGTCCCATCAAGACGCCAAAGTATCCGAAAACCAGCCCACTTGCACCAATATGGTAGTCATCGCGTGCAAACAACCAAACGAAAATGCCGGTAAACAATATAACCTCTGCGGTCGTTAACCAAAACCGCTTGTCGCCGGAGGCAAGGGCAAGACCCCCCAAAATAATGATCGGTACGGTATTGGAAACGGCATGCCAGAAGCCGGCGTGGATAAATGGGGCCAAGGGAATTCCTATAAGCCCTCCAAGGCTGCGGGGCAGGATCCCCCAACCGGTCAAACTGTGGCCGAGGAAAAAATTGACGATCTCCACGATCCAAATCGCCGACACGAGAATGATTATGGGCTGAAATTTTTCCTTGAGGAATTGCATCTTCAAAAGCGGATTAATAAAATCCGTCTCCTAAACTTAGGGTCGTGTCCCTGGACGTGGAGCAAGAACGGCGACCACACATCGCCATGGCGTCAAGTAGGACCATGTGTGGACGACCCCTGTGTTGCAAGGAATAACTTTACTTGATTACCGCCTCGGTCGGGTACGATCCCGGAGCGTCGCCTCGACAACCGTCACGAACTTCCGGTGACGGCCGCTCAGTGGCCCGAGATCCTCTTCGAGCCAGGGGAAAAGATGGCCTTGAATGGTGTGCCGGTAGTCGGATAGCATCTCGGGAAGAGGCATGGTCCGCAACTCTCTTTGATCGTTGGACTTTCATAGATTCAACATACCCGAAGGGAGGGGCGGACGCCTCGAAAACCAGACGCTGCCGCGTAAATTTCACCGCCTTTACTGCGTTTTGCAAGAGCCTCGATATACCCTGAAATTTAAGGGATTCAGACGACTAGTGACGGAGATGTGCATCATGGCATTCTTGGAATGGACGTCTGCGCTAAGTGTCGGTTACGAGCAGATCGACGAAGACCACAAGAAGCTCGTCGGTATGATCAACGCGCTGAGCGATGCCGTGACGGAAGGGCAGGACGCGTCGACAGTCGGAGACGTTCTCAACGAACTGCTGAGTTACACGTCGTGGCATTTCCGGCACGAGGAGAGGCTGATGCAAACTTACGGCGACCCAGAGTTCTTCAACCACAAGCAGGAGCACCTGGACCTGCTCGAACGGGCCATGGGCCTGAAGAAGAGGTTCGATGAAGGCGATGCCAATGTGCCGGCCGACATGCTTCCCTTCCTCAAGCAATGGCTGGCCCACCATATCCTAGAGGTCGATAGAAAGACCGGTCTCTTCCTCGCCGACAAAGCCGGCTGAAGACGCGCTATAGCTTGAACCCCATCACCGAGACGTCATCACGGCGTTTCTGGTCGCCCTGATAGTCCTCCAGGGCTCGGAGGATCGCGGCCTTGCGCTCGTTCATGGGCAGGGTTTCCAACTCGGCCAGCAGATCCTTCAAACGGTGCTTGCCGAAGCTCTGCCCTTTGGGCCCTCCCACCTGACCGATCAGGCCGTCCGAGGTCATGCAGAAGGACCGGGACTCGCGGACCTCCACCTCATGAGACGTGAACTGGACATTGCGCGGGATTCCGCGGTAGCCGATCCCGCATTTGTCCCCCTTGATCTCTGTGACCTCATCACCGTCGATATGGAACAGGGAGAACCGGGCACCCGCGAACTTCATCGTGGTTCCGCTTGGCGCAATGTAACAGACCCCCAGTTCCAGGCCGTCGTCGGAGTTCCCTTCGTTCAGATTCTGGCCCAGGGATTCCTGGACGAGTTGGTGTATCCGTTGCAGAAACGCGCCGACATTGCCAGGCATGGTTTCCAGAGTCGCCATTTCCAGCGCCCCGTTGGCAATCATGGTGACGAAAGCGCCCGGGACGCCGTGTCCCGTGCAATCCCCCAGGGCCAGAATCTTACCCAGGCCCCAGGGCTTGCACCAGCAGATGTCGCCGCCTACCCGGTCCCGGGGCTCCCAGAGAAGGAAAAAGTCCGAGGTTGCCTCCTCGAGACACCGACTCTGGGGAAGGATGGAGCGCTGGATGTGGGTGGCGTAGTCGATGCTGCTGGAGATTACGGCGTAGGCATCCCTCAGTTCGGTTTCCGCTTTCTTGCGTTGCGTGATATCGCGGCAAGTGACCACCGCGCCAACCAGTTCCCCATCCTTGCGGATCGGGGTGCTCGTGTATTCAACAGGGACGCTGCTGCCGTCCTTGCGCCACAACACCTCGTCAGTGACATGGCGACGCTCGCCCTCACGGAAGGCGGCCCGCATGTGAGATTTCTCGCGGGGATAGGGCGTCCCGTCCGGATAGGTGTGGTGAATCAGCGGATGCATGGGCTGGCCGACCAGTTCCTTTGGCTCAAAACCCAACATCCGGCAGGCCGCAGGGTTGACGAAAACGGTCCGCCCCTCGTTGTCCAACCCAAAGATGCCCTCGCCCGCCGATTCTAGGATCAGGCGCCCGCGCTCCTCCGCTTCAGCCAACGCCATTTCGGCCTGCTTGTAGTCCGTGACATCGGTGTAGGTGCTGACGAAGCCGCCGCCGGGAATAGGGCCGCCGCGCACCTCGATGAAACGGCCGTCGGGGCGCTGGCGCTCGAACTGATGGGGGTCGAAATGCCCGGCCCGTTCGATCTGGAACTGAATCATCTTCTCTGGATCGCCGTCCCCAAACTCGTTGCGGCTGGCATCATAGCTCATAAAGTCGGCGAAGGGCCGACCGGCCTCTGCAAAGTCTTTCGGATAATCCCGGATCTCAAGGTAGTGGTCATTCCAGGCGATAAGGCGCAAGTCCTTGTCAAAGGCCACCACGCCCTGGGCCATGCTGTCCAGCACCGCCTGCAACAGGTCGTTCTGGCGCGCCAGCAAGGACCGGCTTTCCAGCAGGTTCAGTTCCGCCTCCCGGCGCTTGGTGATCTCCTGCGTCAAGCTGTGGTTCCAGAAGATGAAAGCGGCGATAACCAAAACCGCCCCCACGCCAATGGGCACGGCCCAGGTCAGGATGGTCCTGACATCGGCGCCGAAACTGACGCGGACATTGATCCAGGCGTTCCGGATGGCGGCGCGCTCTTGGTCGGTGATGGTATCCAACACCCGGTTCAGGATGGGAACCAGTTCCGGCATGTCTTTGCGGACGGCCATGGCGAGTTCGAAATTGTATTCGGTCGGGGCGGAGATCCGGATGTTTTCCAGGCCGGCGCGTTCGGTCTCGTAGGCGATGGCACCCAGATTGTCGACGAAGGCTATGATCCGGCCATCTTCGAGCGCATCCAGTCCGTCCTTGAGGGTAGGGAACGGAGTGATCTGCAGGTTCCCATGGTCCCTTTCAAGAAGTTCCTGGGTCACATAATCGCGGACCACACCGACCTTCCTCCCATCAAGACCCGCAAGACCCCCGATGAACGGCGCCCCCTTGCGGGCCGCTATGACCACGGGAAGGGAGATATAGGGTTTGGTGAAATTGAGGAATTTCTCACGCTCCTCGGAACGCATAACCGTTGGCAGGATGTCGATTTCACCGGCCCGGGCCTTGTCCATGACCTCTGACCACGTGAGGCCTGCAACGGGTTCCATCTCGATGCCGAGGCGCTTGGCAACAATGTCCACATAGCTCGCACCGATGCCGCCGTGGACGCCCCTGTCCATGAACTCGAACGGTGGCCAGGCGGGATCGATGCCCAAGGAGAATTTGGGATGTTCCCCCAGCCAGCGGCGTTGCTGCCGGGTCAGATCAACGCGTTCGTGACTGTGGATATGGGGAATCCAACGCATGCGGAGAACACGCTCTTCCTCCACGCTGACCTTCCTCATCGCCTTTTGAAGTATGGAGAGCAGGATGGGAAGGTCCGTGCGCACGGCAATGTTCAGCAGGGCCAGTTCCGGGTTTCCGGTCTTCGCCTCGCCCGAAATGATCAAGTCGGTCATCATGTGGCGGTCGATCAGGTGGGTAAACACCGCCTGTTCGCCAAGCGCGGCGTCGGCCTTGCCATAACTGACCGCCTTTATGGACTCGATCGCGTTCTTGACGAGATGAAGGTTTATCCTGGGGTAATCACGCCTGAGAATTTCCTCGTAGAAGAAACCCTTGGGAACCGAAACGGTCTTGCCGAAAAGTTCTTCGAGGCTCCCATATTGCTTGTTCCGGTGGCTCAAGATGACATTGGGGTTTTCAAAATAGGACCCGGTGTAAAGAAGGTACTTCTGGCGTTCCGGGGTCTTGACGATGTTCAGCATCACATCGAGTTCACCCTGTTTCATCATTTCCAGGAACTCGTTCCAGGATGGCCCGGTCACGTACTCGACCTTCAGCCCCGTCTTCTTCGCCAACAGGTTCATGAAATCCACGGAATAGCCCTTCGGCACCCCGTTTTCCGCGAAGTTGAAGGGTGGCCAGTCGGTCTCGTTGTGGACCCGAATGGCCGGATGTTCGGCGATCCACCTTGCTTCCTCGTCCGTCAGCGCGACACGGGTTTCCGGGTCTTGGCCGCCCTCGAACCCGGCAAGAAAGTCCTTGTTGGGAATCAGGATCAGCCGGGCCGCGTCTTCATTCCGGAAAACGCCGGTCAGCAAATGGGCGTACGCTCCCCTGTCACCCGCGGCTTCGGCTCCAAACTCCTCGTCCAGGTTTCCTCGTCCCGGAAGGTACCGGCTCCAGGCCTTGTCCGGGTCCGGATGCAGAATAAACTCGCCGTTCCTGTCGACCATGAAGACATCGAAATCCGCCGAATGACCGAGCAGGTCCAGGATACGGTCCATCGCCAGGTTGATCACCACCACCCCGCGAAAGGCCCCACCGGCATGAACCGGGGTGGAGACGCGGAAGGTGGGGCGAATGGGTTTTTCGATCTCGCCCCATTCCATGTTGAGATCGACGTTGGAGTGCCGGAGCTTGCCCTCGGCCAGGGCTCGCGCCCCCTGGAAATAGGACTTGGCGCCCTTGTCCTGCATTTGGCGATCGGGAATGACCTGCGGATCGGCACGCCCCCTGGGTCTGTCGATGCGAACCCGCTCCCGGCCATCGGCATCGAGAAAACGGACCTGCATATAGTCCGTATTGGCCACCGCCACGGCACGGAAAAGGGTGATGACGTGGGCCCGATCCGCTTCACGGTATCCGCCGGCATAGCGGCGGGTAAACTCGCTCCCCGCCAGAGACAGAACCTGATTTTCCACGCTGCGAACGAAATTGGAGAGGATATCCAACTTGAACTCGGCCTCGGCGGCCACCTTGTCCACCAAGACGTCCGACGCATAGGCCGGCAAGGCCAGGACCAGGCCGGCAATCAGACCCGCAAGAAAACGCCGCATCCACACCCCGTTTGCTCTGGCATACCGATTTTCTCCACCGGCGCCCACACACCTTGATCATAATGATACCAGAACATGCCGTACCGAAGAACAGTGCGTCTTAAGCCGAGCCCGATCCGTCCGCGCCCTCATCGCCGTCACATGGTTGCATCCCCATTCCGCCGGGGCCAAAGCCAAACCGTGGAACTGCGCGAAACCCGTGACGCCGCAGAGGCGGCCGCCCTCTTCCGCCCAGATTCCGAAGGAGGGTTCCGGCTTACGGGGACATGTACGATAGGCCAATTCCCTTGAAAACACATCACAAATACCAGTTTTTACTTTTTATTGCTGTTGTATTAGAAAAATCTACTCATTTTTATGTTGTAATGATATTTTATACACGCTACTTAATCTGACCTACCGCGCGGAACCGGCATTCATCCACCCTCAGACAGACGAGACCGAGCATGAACACCATCCCAAGAAACTTCCGCATTGCCCATGGCGACACTGTCAACACCGTCACGCCCCACGCCCCCCAATCGCTGGCGTCCCGGAGCGATATTCAGGAGTTCCGGTCGGGCACGCGTCGGTATCTCAGCGGCGAGTGGCACGAGGAACGCTGGAAGACCTTCCGGCTGCGCTTCGGCATCTACGCCCAACGCCAGGACGGATTCTACATGGTCCGGGCCAAGTTGCCCGGCGGGCGCCTGGGTCTCGACCAGGCCCGCACCGTCGCCGGAGCCAACCGCGCCTGGACCGGATCCGACATCCACATCACCACCCGCCAGGGCCTTCAGTTTTATTTCGTGCCCATCGAGAACTTGGGGGAGATCATTGAGACCCTGGGCAACGGCGGGGTCACCACCCGGGAAGCCTCGGGCAACACTTTCCGCGCCACGGTCGCCTGCCCGCTGGCGGGAATTTGCCCCCACGAACACGTCGATGCGGGCCAAGTTGCCGAACGCCTCACCACCGCCTGGTTGCGCCATCCCCTGGTCCAACACATGCCCCGCAAGGTAAAGACGGCGGTGGCCGGCTGTGACCGGGATTGCGGCGGCGCCCGCTCGGACGACCTGGCCTTCGTCGCCACCGTCCATGAGGGGCGGCACGGGTTCCAGGTGTTCGCGGGCGGCGGCCTCGGCACCCGCCCTGCCCGGGCGGTCCCGGTGTTCGACTTCGTCCCCGAGGACGAGTTGCCGGCCGTCCAGGAAGCCCTGGCGCGCCTGCACCACCGCTTCTCGAACCGGGCCAACAGGAACGGGTCGCGCATCAAGTTCCTCGTCGCCCGCTTCGGCGCCGAGGACTTTGCACTGCGCCTCCAGGCCGAGTTCGAGAAGATCCGGGGCCTCCCCCACCGTCCCTGGGCGCCGCTCGACTGGCGCACCCCGGAAGACGGCAACATCACCTCACCCATCTTCGGAGACGCCCTGGCGGCCCAGCACGACGGCGGAACGGCGGTCGCCGTGTCCCTGCCGCTCGGCATGATAGATTCCGACCGGCTGGACCAGCTTGTCGATTTGGCCGAAGGTCTTGGCGCCCGGGAATTCCGGCTGGGCCGCGACCAGAATCTTCTGGCCGTAGGTTTCGATCTGGAACAAGCCAAGGAGTTCGCGGGCGGCGTCAAGGCGATGGGCCTCGAGGTCGGT
The DNA here is from genome assembly GCA_003354135.1 of Rhodospirillales bacterium. Lineage (GTDB taxonomy): Bacteria > Pseudomonadota > Alphaproteobacteria > Rhodospirillales > GLO-3 > GLO-3. The sequence continues at coordinate 3,270 of PIVK01000029.1, read as the reverse complement.
ACGGTCTTCGGCGGCCAGGCGGACCTCGTGGCCTGCCCCGGAACCAGTACCTGTCCCATCGGCATTACCAATTCCCACGCCCTGGCACGGGCAATCCACAAGGACCCGGGCGAACTGGCGGAACTTCCGCCGGTGCGGATACGGGTGTCCGGCTGCCACAATTCCTGCGGCCAACACCATCTGGCGGATATCGGGCTCCACGGCCTGGCGAAGAAGATCGAAGGCCGGAGCGTCCCCCACTACCAAATCCACATCGGTGGCGGGGACGGCGACGCCGCCGCGATCGCCACGCCCGGCCCGGTGGTCCCGGCCCGTTCGGCCAAGGCGGTTCTGACCGGGATCGTCGCCGCCTGGACCGGTGAACGCGAAGAGGGCGAGAACGTCGCGGCCTGGCATCGCCGCGTCGGGTCCGGACACATCGCGTCGATCGCGGCCTCCGCAGCCGGAGACGGAGGAGCACCCCATTGGGATATCGGGGGCACATCGAACTTCCGTCCCCCGGCAACCAGCCATGGCGAATGCGCCAGCGAGGCGGTGGTTGCAGAACATCTGGCCGACCTGGCCGAGACGGCACGCCTCGACGTGATCCGGGCCCTGAAGGCCGGAGAGCTCTCCCAAGCCATCCGTTTCGGGCAACGGTCGCGGCTCTTTGCCGGGAGGCGCCTGCTGGCCGTGCTGGGGCTGGAGCCGGACACGGCCGACGACGCCGCCGTAGTGCCGGGAATTCGCGCCAAATTTGGTGGGGACACGGCATTGATGGGGGCTCTCGAGAACGTGGAGAGGACCGAGCGCGAAGCCATCAGCCCGGAATCCCTGGCCCGGTTGTCCGAGCACCTGGATCATTGGCTGTCGTCCGTCAACGATACCATCGAACGTCTGCTGGCCTTGTCCCCTCCGGCTATAGAGGCATCCGCATGACGCCCCCCTGGGGAGCCGGAGCTTTCCCGCCCAGCGTGACGCGGGCGGGGCGGCTCGACGGTCGCACCTTCTATGGTCGCGACATCGAACTGGTGGAACGGATGGTGTGTTGCAACTACGCAGGAAGGATCGCCGTCTCCTCGTCTTTCGGGATCGAGTCGGCGCTGCTGCTTGACATGGTCGCCGCCATAGACCCGGGGGTTCCGGTAATCTTTGCCGACACAGGGCTGTTGTTCCCGGAAACCCTGGCCTACCGGGATCGGTTGGTCGGCCATCTGGGGCTCTCGGACGTCCGGACCGTTACCCCGAACCCCGGCCGTCTGGCGGCCGAGGACCCAAAGGAAACGCTGCACGCGACCTGCTCCGACCGCTGCTGCCGGCTGCGGAAGGTAGAGCCCTTCGACTTAGCGCTGGAAGGCTTCGACGCCTGGATCACCGGGCGCAAGAAGTACCACGACGCGGACAGGATCGCGTTGCCCGCGGTCGAGAAAGACGTGGACGGCCGGATCAAGATCAATCCCCTCGCCGATTGGAACGAAGCCCGGGTCCACTCCGCCTATATGTTGCGGGGCCTCCCCTGCCACCCGCTGGCGGGTGCGGGATACGCCTCCATCGGCTGCGCGCCCTGCACGACCAAGTGCCGGGCCGGAGAAGCCGTCCGCGCAGGGCGCTGGGCGGGTCAGGAGAGAACCGAGTGCGGCCTCCACTTGCCACGAATGCTAAAGGGCGCATGAGCCCCCCCGACCAACCGAATTCCAAAATTTTCTAGAAAGAGACCGAGACAATGACTGCCCTCAACAATCGCACTCCGGTTCAAGTGAGCCCCAAGTCGACCAACATCTTCACCGTCGAGCACCAGGTGAAGGCATCCCATCGCCACCTGCGAAACGGACATGACAGCGGGGTCCTCTGGCTCACCGGACTGTCCGGTGCCGGTAAGAGCACCATCGCCCTGGACCTGGAAGCGCGCCTCTTCGAGCGCGGATATCAGGCCTATGTCCTGGACGGGGACAACGTGCGCCACGGCCTGGCTTCGGATCTGGGGTTCTCGCCCGCCGACCGGGCCGAGAACATCCGCCGTATCGGAGAGGCCGCAAAGCTGTTCGCCGACGCCGGACTGATCGTCATCACGGCCTTCATCTCGCCCTACCGCGAGGACCGGCGGATCGCGCGCGGAATCAATGACGGACGCCTCCACGAAATCCACGTCAAGGCCGACCTTTCGGTATGCGAGGCCCGCGATCCCAAAGGCCTCTACCGCAAGGCCCGGGCGGGCGAAATTCCCGAGTTCACGGGCATCTCGGCGCCCTACGAGCCCCCCGAGACGCCGGAACTGGTCGTCGACACCGGAAACGAAAGCGTCGCCGAGAGTACCCAGCACCTCGTCGATTACGTGGAAACCCACTTCGCTCTTGGGGAGGAACGGACCCTAGACCTCATCGAACGCCTGTAGCCGTTTCCCGCCCAAGCAAACCCGTCCCCTGTTACCCCATAGAGCTTTTTTCGTAAGTCCGACGAGGGAATACCGAGAGCGCCGTTGCACAAACCGAGCGGATCACAACACCATGGAGCCGCCCAAAACCCGCAACCGCAGGTCGGCGCCCAGCACCTGAGGGAACAAAAAAACAAACCCGCAACCGCGGGTCGGCGCCCATGCGCCGGAGCGACCGAAGGAAGCGATAAGCCAAGCGGACGAACGTCCGCGCCCGGCGCCTGAGGGAACAAAAAAACAAACCCGCAACAGCGGGTCGGCGCCCATGCGCCGGAGCGACCGAAGGAAGCGATAAGCCAAGCGGACGGACGTCCGCGCCCGGCGCCTGAGGGAACAAAACAAACAAACCCGCAACAGCGGGTCGGCGCCCATGCGCCGGAGCGACCAAAGGAAGCGATAAGCCCAAGCGGACGGACGTCCGCGCCCGGCGCCTGAGGGAACAAAACAAACAAACCCGCAACAGCGGGTCGGCGCCCATGCGCCGGAGCAACCAAAGGAAGCGATAAGCCAAGCGGACGGACGTCCGCGCCCAGCACCTGAGGGAACAAAAAAACAAACCCGCAACAGCGGGTCGGCGCCCATGCGCCGGAGCGACCGAAGGAAGCGATAAGCCAAGCGGACGGACGTCCGCGCCCGGCGCCTGAGGGAACAAAAAAACAAACAAACAAAAAAAACCACCCCTCACCCGAATGGCCGAGGGCGCGCCGTTCCGTTGAAGCCCGATACCCTCAAACCGTGGAGCCGCGCGAAGCCCGCGACGGGAAACCGCCATCCCTGAAATGCAAGAAGATTGCATGAGCGCTCAAGGCCGGGGCTTTCTGCTTACCCTGCACACCTAATGCATGTGTGCTATCCTTACA
>PIVK01000157.1 GCA_003354135.1 Rhodospirillales bacterium | reverse complement strand
GGGGAAAAAAAAAAAAAACACTTTAGGTTCCCCCCTCACAGAAGAGGAGTCCCCCCCCCCCCATTTAATTTTTTCTGGAATAGCCCTTATGTAAAATTCTTTATTTTAAAGCCGAGAACCAGCCCTACATGAGGGCTATTCCAGAAAAAATTAAATGGGGGGGGGGGACTCCTCTTCTGTGAAGGGGGAACCTACAATGTATTTTATTTTTTTCTCCAGCCCATATACAACATATTTTGAAAAAAGGGACAAACAACCACCAATATAAAAAAATTAAAATGCATTTTATACCATGTACAACAAATAAAAAAAGTAAAGATGTCCAGGTATGGGTGACCTGTGGGTCAGTATGACAAATGAGTATTGGAAGATGTATATATCGGGTGACCTACGGGTCAGTACCATGAGGAAGTAATGCAATATATATATATATGCCAAGTGACCTATGGTCAGTAACACAAAAACATACTGGGATATGTATATGTCGGTTGACCTATGGGTCAGTTCCACAAAGTATTGGGAGATATATATATGCCGGGTGACCTATAGGTCAGTACCACAAAGTAATTGCAATATAGTGAGTGATTAGAGGGTGGGGAAGGGTGGGGGCACTTCTCCCGTCTCCAGTAATATCCACTTTGCATTGCCAAGGAACAAACATTTTTTAAAAAACCTTCCCAACCAAACTTCCCGACTGACTGACCTTCACGACCGACCTTCCCAACCAACTGACCACCCTTCTCGACTGACCTTCCTGACCAAACTTCCTGACCGACTGACCTTCACGACCGACCTTCTGTACCAACCTTCCCGGCCAACTGACCTCCCAGACTGACCTTCCTGACCTTACCGTCCTTCCCGACCGACTTTCCTGACGGAACTTCCCGATCTTCGCGACTTCCCGACCGCAACTTCCCGACGGACGGACAGACCAAGGTCAAGGTCACGACGCCGAGGTCATTTCTTATCTTGGGTCATTTCTTATCTTGGGTCATTTCTTATCTTGGGTCATTTCTTATCTGAGGTCATTTCTTATCTGGGGTCATTTCTTATCTGGGGTCATATCTTATCTTGGGTCATTTCTTATCTTGGGTCATTTCTTATCTGAGGTCATTTATTATCTTGGGTCATTTCTTATCTGAGGTCATTTATTATCTTGGGTCATTTCTTATCTGAGGTCATTTCTTATCTTGGGTCATTTCTTATCTAAGGGCATTTCTCATCTTGGGTCATTTCTTATCTTGGGTCATTTCTTATGTTTCTTGTAACTGTTACATTGGATTGGCATACCATGCGTCTTTGTTATTGTTTATCATTACCACGTGTTCGTGTTTACTTCCGGTAGGGTCACGAACCCTGCGCGCGCACCGCCACACCCGGAAATTGAAAAAAAAAATTGTCAGCCTTTTGTCAAATTTGAAGGGTTTCCCTTCAATAAAGGTCACCATTCATGAAGCCAGAAGGGAGAACATATAGTAGACCCTTCTTTCAACCCACTTTCCCCGGGAAAATAGTCAAGTTAGGTATCGGGTCCGCCATCCCTCCCATCCCAATGCATTACAATAGCATTGCATTGACAGTCGACTACGGACTTTAATCTGAGCCCATTTTAATGAAATTTGAGGGGTTTTCCTGGACTATTTCCTCCAAATATCAAGTCTGGTGAAGGGACACAGGTTACCCCCCACATTTATTTTCGTTGGCAAGAGCAACCACCATCAAGAAATAAACTTTTCCAGTCAAAATACCAACATACAATATATTTCAATTTAACCCGACCCCCTCCTCCAACGAATTTTGTTTCTTGAAAAAGACCACCTACAACATATAAAAAAAAGAGGAGACGTCCCCCCCCCCCAGGTAACCTTATCTGGAATAGCCCTAATGCAATCTGACAGAATATTAACTTGTTACTGG
>PIVK01000156.1 GCA_003354135.1 Rhodospirillales bacterium | reverse complement strand
CCTCAGCCTGGCCTGTGTCGATCACCTCGTGCGTGCCCACGCTAAGCCCGTACTGGCCTGTGTCGATCTCCTCGTGCGTGCCCGCGCTGAGCTCGATCTGGTCGGTGTCCGTCACGTCGTACTTGCCCACACCGAGCCCGTACTGGCCTGTGTCGATCACCTCGTGCGTGCCCGCGCTGATCTCGATCCGGCCGGTGTCCGTCACGTCGTACTTGCCCACGCTGAGCCCGCACTTGCCCTCTGCGAGCCCGAACTGGCCCGCGACCTCCGCCCCGTACGTGTCCTCTGCGAGCTCGATCTGGCCCGCGACGCCCTTGAACAGGTCCGTGACTTCAATGGACTTGCCGCCGTTGGCCTCCGTCGCGCCCCCCCCGCGCATGCACAGACCATTTGGGGCTGGTTCCACATGGCTGCGCCAATCGCCACCTTGACCTTCTGCGGCTCGTCGAGGATCACCACGTGGGGCCTGTTCCACATGGCTGCGCCACTCGCCCGAGACTTGCCACATAGGCTCCTCGCCGGAGACGTCGAGACCGACGTCGACGAAGCCCACACCGTCCCGGCCTATGCCGACGCTGCCAAGCTGTCTTTGGGGTACGGTGGACGCCTCAAGGGGGGACTGCGACCAGGCGACAACAGACGAAGAGGCACGAACGATCGGTTTGAAACTTCCAAGCATGACCACGAAAAGGGAGAAAAATGCCAAGGAGAAGAATAAGGGGATCCGAAATACAAACGAACCGCCCCCACACTCACAACTCCCATTCGACACCGCCTCTCGTGCAGCACCCTGCTCGTCAATCAGCTCCGCATCTGTTGCCTCCGCAGGCCCTGGCATCACCACCGCCGCATCACCATGTCCGAGGGCTCCTTCGGCCAGACGATGCGAGGAGACCTCCTCGCCGTACACAGCATCGGCTGTTACTTTTGGCATTTCCGTCCGCGCCTCGATCACAAGCGCATCGACTGCACTCTGGGCCACCGCTACCGCTGCGGACGCCGTCTGCACATCGACTTCGAGCGCCTCGACTTCGTCTCTGCGCCAGCTGAAGTTTCGGAACGCCTTCACTTCGTCTGGCTCGTCAAACATGGACAGAGAACGAGTAGCTGCCCGAGCCGTCGCCTCGTACGCCTGCCACCGCTTTTCCGCCTGTTCACACAACAAGATTGAACTCCGAAGGCGCCGATAGGCTTGGTCGGATGCTTCCTTTGCCTCGCGAAGTTTTTGCAGTGAAGACGTCACTGTTGAACTTCTGACCGCCCCACCTTGACCTTGACCGCCACTGGTGCTCACGTTTGACCAAAATTCGCTGACCTCTGCGGCATGCACATCGGACCAAAATTTACTATCGGACTTTTCATACCAGATACCCTGGTGCTTGGCCTTATTGTCCCAGAATCCATCGTCTGCGTACCAAGACCAATTGTAGCCGTCCTCAGCTTTCACTGTCTCCACCTTATCCGCAGTCTTAGGTGCCTCATTTCCCGCCGAGGCATTCGTCACGACGTCGGCGACACCGTTGACTGCTTGTTGGATCTCCGCGACCTTCTGAAGTGTCTCGACTTCGTCTTTGCACCGCTCGTAGACCTTGCGCGCCCGTGCTTGCTTGAGAACCAAGTTCCGAAATTCTAACGCGCGAACCATTAGGGTAGAATGCTGAACACACATGTTACCGTGGTCGGAAAGTTCTTCGGCCAGACAATGCGAGGAGACCTCCTCGCCGTACACAGCATCGGCTGTTACTTTTGACATTTTCGCTTCGGCCATATGATGCGAGGAGACCTCCTCAGCTTTCACTTCTGTCATTTTCTTGTTACTAATTTACTTGCACATTTTTTGGAATATTGTACCGCCCACACCTGTTTATGATGAAAATCCCGAGGAAAGTAAGACCACAGACCATGATCTTCTATACCTC
>PIVK01000155.1 GCA_003354135.1 Rhodospirillales bacterium | reverse complement strand
AGCGAACCGCCTAGTGTCATCAAAGGGCCTCTTCATCATTGTAGCCTCCATTCTGGAGAAGGGCAGACTTCTTCGATATTGACTATACATCACCTCGAGGAAACTTTCAAGCATTTTTTATCATGAAGGCCGAGGTCGAGATCGGCGCCGCTTGGAAGAAAACCTCCAAGGCCGAAAACAACTACATCCAGCTCCGGATCGACGCCCCCTTCCTGCCCGGGCCCATCTTCGCCAACCTGGTGGGCGGAGATCTCCACTGGACCCGCTTCAAGTAAAAGCCTAACGGCGACGAGAGTTGATCCCAAAACAACCCGCCCCCTTCGGGGGCCGGGCGGTTATCTTCGCGGAATGCTGCAAAAACATCGAGACGGGGAACTCTATATCGGGAAATCCCTGTTCGGACTCAAAGCCCGCCAAGATCAACTTTGGAACTAAGGGATCATGGGCGCCCGCCTGTCACCAAAACGCGGACTCCGCGCAAGGTTCCCGGCGCCGGGCTTGCGGTCCTCCGGACCCGAGCTAACGGCCTTGCCGTGGATCTCGGCCTGGTCAGGCGCTAATCCCTGGCGTGTTTTGACCACAAACAGCAAACGGCCGTCCCGAAGGACGGCCGCAGGAAAAGGTAACTCGCCATTCTTGCCAGATGGAACGACGAGTATAAACCCCCGCCCCACCCTAATCAAGGAGGGCCGGGTTGTGACCGCCGGCGCCCGATCTGATACGATAGGCCGGTTGACGGCGGAAGCCGTGGATTCGGATCCCGTTTTTTGCGGCCCGCCGCAAAGACTACATCCCGCCCGAAACGATAGCCATTGATCCCGCCGCCGCCGCTTACCCCTTTGAGCACAAAGTGGCTACGTTTTCCGTTAAATTCGATAGCTGCGCATAAAATGGTTGCTTTGTGCGTGATATAGCTATATGGTGGAATGTAGATTTAATCAGATAAATGAAAGGTACGGCTCATGGTATTTAGAGTGGATGAAGAAGTAAAAAACGGTTTCGAGCGTGCGATGAATTTCCTCGTTCCGCTCAAAATATCTGGTGCGCAAAGAAAGCGAAGCCAAGATTTGGTAGCCGATATTATTGATAAATGCGGCCCCGTCGTTGGCACTTATCCATCATGGCACCCTTTGGTATCAGCAAACGATGAGCGAGATTCTCCAGTTGTCTACCCCGAAGCCAGGTGCGGTTATCATGGACTTGATCATACAGTTCTTTTTGTAAACGGTTTCGTATCGTGCCCGTATGTCAATGAGCAAACGATAATAGATTCTGTTGAAAAGCTGCCTTCCAACTCTGTTGCAACTATCACAGCAGAACGTCTAAAGGAGCAGCTCTACCTCCCTCCAGCAAAAGCAATTCTCGTACGTTGTGAATGGCAACAGATGATGCCGAATGATGGCATGATACCAAAGTCACTGGCAGTGCCTCTCATGCTTGAGGAAGAATTGCCATGCTGGAGGGAGGCAGAACGCGCAGAATCTTGGGAAACAATGCGCCCATATTTTCTTGGCTCCCCACATGGCGGCCGGTCCTCACTTTTTGTAAATCAAGAAACAGGGCAAGCCCTTAAAAATGTGTGGAAATCCTTAATATACTCAGGGATGTTTGGACCACTAAAAGTTGACTAATTTTAAAAAAACACGGTCTCGATGGCCTGTATGGAGACCCGCCCCAACAGGGCTGCGGCCAGAGTCCTTCGCGAAGTTTCTTTCCGGTTCCTAGGCTCGTTGCGGCAGTGACGGCGTCAAGGGCAAGCCTCCGGCGCGTGCCGCGCCCTTGACCCCGCCCCGGTCCTCACTAGAGCTTAACCGCATCGGAGCCACCATCTGCATCGGCATTATTGCCGCCAAGGGGCTGCAAGTCCGCTCACCGGGCGGTTATCTTCGCGGAATGCTGCAAAAACATCGAGACGGGGAAC
>PIVK01000154.1 GCA_003354135.1 Rhodospirillales bacterium | reverse complement strand
CCTTTCTTTAAACACTGGATCCTTGGATATTTGGATCAAGTCTCTCATTGGGTCTAGATGTGGTACAACCACATCGCCCAAAAAACCACATAATTTTATGTGGTTTTCCACATAATTTTTATGTGGTATTCCAGAACATTCCATCCCATTATGTGGTAAACTACATTGCATGGAATTGACAACGCCAGATTTGCAACTTGTTTATGTGGTGTAGCCAGAACTTACAATTCCACATCGCCAGGTGAGTTATGTGGAATTCCACATAGTCCATTGTGGATTACCACAACATTGAACTAATTTGGATCCACATAATTAGGATCTGGTATTCCACATAATTTAAAACTTCCAGTAGAACCCAAAAGTATTTTGTGGATACACCACATAATATTATGTGGTGATACCACATCTTCAAGCTAATATTATGTGGATTTTCTACATAATATTTATATGGTTGTCTACATCATTTATGTGTTTTAAAAGATGTGTCAATATTATGTGGAATACCATAATAAATTGGCCTAATTGACAGTTCTAGTTTTCTACATAATTACAAACTGATGAATCAAATTATGTGGAAAACCATGTTGGATGATGTGGGTAACTACATATTTAACTTAATTATACAAGCAACCTGGTTATCCACAATGCAAAGTATGTTGCAACATTGTGGATAACCACAACGTGTGACACAAGTTATGTGGCATTCTACATAACATAGATATGGGGTTTTATTGAGGTGGTTATCCACACCTTTAGCAAATGGATCCTGAAGAATTTTGTTGTAGCATCACCAGATAATCAATGAGCCTAAGTTATGTGGTCATCCACAAAATAAGTTGTGGAAAACCACAATGAAAAGGACAATGTAATGTTGTGGACCACCACAATGCTAGTTGCTACTTGTCTGGAATACTACATCATTTGTGTATTCCAAGCAATGTGGAAAACTACATCTTCATTAATCAAGCGATGTGGAATTATTGTTGTGGTATATCCACACAATTTCCTACAAAATATTATGTAGCATACCACATAAAATTATGTAGAAATCCACAATGCTGGCGTTGTGCATTTCTGGCAGTGTGGTAGTCCACATTGCTGGCGATGTGGAATGATTATGTGGTTTTCCATGACATTTGTCATAAATGTTGTGGATAACCACATAATTATCACTGGCGATGTGGTTTTAAGCAATGTGGTTGTACCACATCTAGACCCAATGAGAGACTTGATCCAAAAGTTCTATAGTGTTTGATCTAGAAAGCCTAGAAGATGCTCGCCGACAGCCCCCAAGGGGCCATCCATAAATTATGTAACACTTTGTAGGGGGAGGGGTGTGATTGTGTTACATGGGGGAGGGGTTAAGTCACAAAGTGTTACAAAACACTTAATTTTTTACACCCATCATTTTTCATGAGCTAATTCATGTCTCATTTCCATAATCACATTTTGAGTTTGCAATATTTGAAGCATATATTCTAATGTATACCTTCCAGGGCAGGTACTTTGACACAAACAGTTTATAGAAATATTTTATTTTTTCATCACTTAAAAAGTCAAATGCCCAGTCACCAACCCCATTGAGACCCCATTTGGATTTCCTTGACCGGTGAAATAGACCTTGGTCTTGTGTCCGTCCTCTATCACAAGTGAGGGGTGGGGGTGGTCAGCCAGACAGCTGTTACACAAGGGGGTATTTCCCAGTGTTGCCTAGGTGTTGCTAGGAGGAGGTCAAAAAGGCTAAGAAATGTGTTGTATAATTTATAGATGGTCCTTAATCATGTAGATATGAATACTGCCAGCCAATTTCTAGTTGCCAAATATTATCATGAGCAGAAATGTACAGTCTTTGACATAGAAAGACCAAATGTGGTATGGTGGTATCCCTGTCCCAAAGTTGTGTATTGGCTTTGACATGTCAAACTTTTGCCT
>PIVK01000153.1 GCA_003354135.1 Rhodospirillales bacterium | reverse complement strand
GCAGCGGCTGCCCTATTCGGCCCAGCCTGGAAGAGTTCCATCGTGGTGGACGGTCATGTCGACATCAGGCATGGTGAGTGGAATCCGGAAACTGAACTGCTCGGCTCCGATCCCAGGCCAAAAGGCGTCTACGACCTGTTCTCCTCGTGGGATGCGGAAAAGATGTATTTTGCCTGGCAAGGCCCATCCTGGGGCCCACATGGCGAAGGGTACATTCATTTTGATACTCAGCCCGGCGGCTCGCCAACGGCCTACGACAATTCACACCTGACATTGCCCTTCGAGGCGGACTACGTGGTGGTTTCGAGCTTTGAAGGTCATAGGCTCTTGCGCTATGTAGGCGGAGTCTGGGAAGAAGCGTACGATGAAGGTTTTCTAGATGAACATGGCGCCAACGGTGACACGGAGATCCGAGTGAGCCGGTCAGCGATCAACGCTTTTGGTGGTATGCGCATGGTCGCCTCAGTCGTAAAGGATGGTGGGAGTGTGCAAAGCGTATTACCTACAGCGCAGAACCCTCTGTCGGGTCCTTGGCAGCGTTCATACAGTTGGACAACGCTAGGTCAGGAGGTGGCGCCGAACGCGGGTCAGCCCGAGGCACACCATGCCCGAGTGCGTTTAAGCAGTCCTGACATCGATGGGAAGCCTCCGGGACCAAACAGTGAGATACGCTATGTCATCAGGGTGAGCAATGAGGGTAAAGAGCCTCTGGAGCGATCGGTATTGATCGTATCGGGTAGTGAAGGTCTAACATTCGAGAGTCTGGCAGGTAGGCCGGCAGCGCAAGTGCAAGCGCAGGGAGACCGCTGGTTCATCAACCTGGATGAGCTACAGGTGGGTGCACGACATCCATTAACTATCAGCGCCCGTGTATTACAAGATTTGTCTGAGAGCGGAAGAGTCACGGTGACGGCCGAATTGATGTCAGAGCTGGCGCCCAGCGAACCGGGCCTGTCCTATCAGACATTGAGCCATGTGGTGGACAGCCAGCAACCCAGTGTCTATATCGATCTGCCGAAGCGAGGCGCAAGCTTGCAGACGGGCCAGCAGCTCGTAACCGGCTCGGCCCATGACGTGGGGGGAGCGGGTATCACCCGTGTGGAGTTACAGGTGAATGGCGGAACCTGGCTTCAAGCCAGGGGAAACAAGAGCTGGCGTGCGGACATCGACGTGCCGACCGAGGGTGAATTCATTCTATCCGCCCGAGCTATAGATGTGTACGGCTACGTGAGCGAGCTAGCCAGCGTGAACGTAACAGTGGACAACGTTGGCCCTGAATCTGTACTTACGCCGCCGGCAGCAGACCTGTTTGGAAGCGTAGTGCGGATAACAGGAAGTGCGATTGATATGTATCCAACAGATGGTGATATCTTGCGTGTGGAAGTACAGGTCGAAGAAGGTCGCTGGATGCAGGCGAATCTGGGCAGGGTCGGTGAAGATGGCCGTGTTCCTTGGTATCTGAGTTGGTACTTGCCAGAGGAAGAGGGTGTGCAGCACAGTCTGCGTGTACGCGCGGTGGATGTTTCTGGCAATGTCGGCCCCGCATCAGAAACCAGCCTGGTGACAATAGACAGCATCGCTCCGGTCTCCACCATCCTCTCTCCCGAAACAGGTGATACTGTCACCGGCCAGCAGCAATTGGTCTGGGGTCTGGCGCAGGATGGTTGGGGATTGGCATCTGTAGAGGTCAGTCTCTATGGTGGGGGCAACTGGCAGCCTGCCTTGTTGGGCGAGGAAGCCCGTAGCCTACTGCAGAGCCGGGATGTCCCTGACGTACCAGGTCAGGACCAGCTTCCGCAGGGCATCGAAGTCTGGGCAGTGCAGTTACCTGCGCAAAACCCTAATCTTGCCATCCGCAGTCGTGCAACCGATCTGGCGGGCAATATCGAAGGTTTACGTACGCCGGTGCGAGTAACACAGACACCACTTCGAATCCTGTTGCCGCTGATATTGCAATA
>PIVK01000152.1 GCA_003354135.1 Rhodospirillales bacterium | reverse complement strand
CTCGTGGCGATCTACCACCTCCCTGTACTCCTGTATGTGCACTAGGCTCCCTTCCGGCGTGCCACATAGCTTCTTCTGGTAGCGGGCCTCCCGCTGGCGGTGTAGAGCCACACGGTCATTAAACGCTGCTCGTTCTGCGTTGAGCTCTGCATGTTCCTGGTGGAGACCTCGCTGTTCCTCCACTACCTGGTCGTGGGCCAGTTGAGCTGTGGTCAACAGTCCCTGGTGCTTTTGTTCGTCAGCGTTGACACCATACTGCTGGTTCCGGATGTTTTCCAGCAAACCAGCACCCTCTGTCAGGTGTGCCTTGTAGGCCTCTCTGGCTGCTACGAAGGCCCTCTCTCTCTCACTTATGTCCCTTCTGCCGTATAACTCGCGGGTTTCCCAGCCCACGAGCGTGTCAGCGTGGCTCCCGGGTCTTGGTACCCGGTTCCCCATTCGCCACTCGAGGAATTCTTGAGTGGTCATCTTCTTCTCGTTTGATGTTAACTTTCTCAATCGAGCTAATGTGGGCCGTAAGTCATCCAGGTTGGACGGCATAGTCCCCAGAGCTGGGGTGCCCGCCGCTTCCTCAGGCAGGAGTCCTTTGCTTGGTGGGCTCACTCCCCTACGCACCAAGTGGTTTTGAAGACGGTGGAGATCCTCCACCTCGTCAAGGTGCGCCTTCTCCTCGGGTGTCGCCTTGCTTGACTCATGCTTGTAAGCGGCGTCCGGCCACTTCTCCCATCTGTAGAGGTTGCTATCCTCCACGATGTCTTTGAGGTGGAGTCGTGGTGGCTCCGGGTCCCCTGGCTTCACAATTACAGACTTCAATTTCGGGGTTAGGGGCTCTCTAGGGCCGGGAGGGTAACGATATCCCTCGGGATGTCCCGTATGTGGGGTCCTCCTCTGGAGAGGGCTCTGGCCGGAACGGGGGCGGTCATGTGAGCGGCCACGTCGGGAGGGCTTCTCCCGCAGGCGCTCCTGACGCTCCCAATCCGTCCGAGCCTCCCTCTGCTGCCTAGATGACCTGGTCTCACGCCCCTCTTGGTGGCGGTCTTCGTCGTCCCGACCTGAGTCTCGGCGTCCCCGTCGATCAGGGTGGGGTCGGGCGGCTTGCTCGCCTGCTGGTGGTGAGTCACTCTTCTGACTCCTGACGTGCGGACGTTTTCCGCGCTCTCGGTCCTGAGTATCCCTCTCAGACATCACTTGCTTGAAAGATTTTATTTCCTGTTGGTCCTGCTTGCCCTGGAAGGAGACGTTGACGTTCGTCTTTGTCCGGGCGTCCTCGCTGCTGGAGGTGGGGGCCTGGTTACTGGCCTTCCTCGCCTTCCTGCGATCAATCTCCCCACGGAGATCCTCACTCCCCTCGGGCTGTGGAGGTCTGGGTGGTTCGGGAGCTCTGCCTGCTGTGATTTGCATGGGCTCTTCAGCTGCATAGATCACTCCTCTCACCTCCTCGGTGACTATGGCAGGGATCCCGGTAACATGGGCTGCAGCCGCCACTGCCTCAGCAACGGTTCCAGAGGCCAGGGACGGGAGACTCTCCTCACTCACCTGGCTTGCTATCATCCTTTCCTCAGGGGCTGTAAAAGGGCCCCTGAGGGTTGTTTTAAAGACAGTGGGAGCGGCTGGTTCCGACTCCCATTCCTCCATATCGGTCGTCTCCGAACTCCCTCTAGTTATGGGGACGTAGGGGGCCTCCAGCTCAGCCTCCTCCTCGGTCACTGCCCTCGACACTTTCTCCATAGCGTCCGGTCCCAACGTCTTCGCTACCATCCCCAGCACCAGGTGTTTTCCCTTCTGAACGGAAGCTCGTCTCCGCTTGGAAGCTGTTGACGGCTTTCCGGTGGGGGCGGTCATCGCAGCCGACTGGCTGGCTTGCCTGGCTCTGGTCATCGCTGGTGATGCTCCAGACGGCTTACGTCCCCTCGTGCTGGGTGGTCCTACCAGTGGTTGTTCCAGTGGTGTGGCAGTGGGTGTC
>PIVK01000151.1 GCA_003354135.1 Rhodospirillales bacterium | reverse complement strand
CGCCAGGACAGCCAAGGGACACTCATTTGGAAGTTCCAAGGCAGACGTGGGGGTGAGAGGTGACGAGACCGAGACGATGGACGAGAGAGGCGCGCCTGATCGAGGACGTCATCCAGGTCGGCACCCAAGTGCGGGAAATCACCAGCACCCGGCCCACCTGTCTCGGAAAGCAGAGAAGGTGAAGGACGAAGCCTCGACGCGACTGCCTGTGGAGACCGGAGGGATGCCGAAGAGACGAGGTGGTGTCCCGACTAATAGGCCATGGACTGAGCTTTCGAGTGATGGTCATTTTTGGGGAATCAGTCTGAAGCAATTCGTTGGCTTCGTGGATGTGACTGATATGGCAACTCACTATCTTTTTGCCAAAGCCTTTAAGAAGAAGTCTGATGCAGCAGACTTTCTTGAGGAAGTGATTGAGTGGATAAAGACACAGAAGTCCACAAACGTGAAGACATGGCGATCGGACGGAGGAGGCGTATACAGTAGTCGTCGCTTCAAGAAGTATGCGCGACAACATGGCATCGTCTTGAAGAAAACTTGTCCCCGCACTCCCGAGCAGAATATGGTTTCTGAGATGATGGGGAAGCAGGTGTTCGCGATGCAGCGTTGTCTTCACGAGGCGTCAGCTGTTCCGCTGGGATACGCGGAGTACAGTCTGGCCTACGCGGTGGAGACGATCAACAAGTGCCCAAGACGCGGGAATCCCAACTACGCACCAGCATGGGTCCTGGTCCACCCAGGGGAGCAAATTCCTTTGGCGGAGAAGCGGATTTTCGGGTGTGAAGCGTGGCTCTTGTCGAGGTCGAAGAGAAAGAAGCTCCAACCAAGGGCGGAGAGAGGAGTTCACTTGGGAAAGGACGAGGGGACAGACTCGTACATCATCCTGCGCCTGAGCAACATGTTCATTGCACGGTATAGGAGTGTTGCGTTCGATGAGTCGGTCTTTCCGTTCAAGGAAGAAGGCAATAGACCCTCAGCGGATGTACGACCTCCCAGGCACTTGGTGGACTACTTGGAGGCTACCTTCGGGAGAGCGGAGGAGCATGCGCGACTGTCTCCTGAGACAGCGCTCCGACAACAGTCGAGGCCGACCATACCGATTGAAGCCATCGGGGGTGCGCCACCCGATGAGGTCAGATTCGTTCCCAAAGATGGAAGGCCAGTGCAAGCACTACCTGTGGGCTTCAAAGAACCCGATCCTGAGGAAGTCGACTGGTGCTTGGAGGAGAGTGACGATGACTCGGAGAGCTCAGTTGTTCCAGAGAGCAAGAATGACATTGAGGAAAGGGACATTGGCGAGCGGAAAGAGGCCGATGTGGAGCCAGAGCGAGCAGCGGCACGAGGAGCAGTCGAGGAGAAGCACGAGGTAGTTGAGGCTGTGCCAGTGATACATTCCGCCGAGGAGAAGGCGGAGGCGGTGGAGGAAAAGTCTGGAGTATCTGCAGCTGAGGTGGAGGAGAAAACGGGAGAGGTGGCTGATGACTTTGTGGTCGGCATCGCGAAGGCTGTTGAGGCGGCTGTAGCGGTGATTCAAGCTGGGTCTACAAGTGCGGAAGAGACTGAGGATGATGTGAAGTCGGAAGCAGACCAATCAGCTCACCCACCGGAGGAGAACAAGGGGGCGTATGCCGACGTGGTCTCTGGTGATGACACAGCGGAAGAACAATCATCTGAAGAGAAGTCGGGTTCGGCCTGGGAGAAAGGCCAGGGAAGTCGGACTGATCCCGAGTCGGAGGAGGACACTGACGTGGAACATG
This sequence comes from Rhodospirillales bacterium, assembly GCA_003354135.1. GTDB lineage: Bacteria > Pseudomonadota > Alphaproteobacteria > Rhodospirillales > GLO-3 > GLO-3. The sequence continues at coordinate 207 of PIVK01000151.1, read as the reverse complement.
GTGCTTACAGGAGTCGCGCGTTCCGTGGACGTAAGGCGAAGACGACACTGAGGGATCATGGTCCGTTTGTGAATTGGAGCGACAAACCTCATGTAGGATTGATGGTTGGATCGGCGACCAGGTCTGTGCAGAGGAAAGAGGATCGCAGGCGGAGGCCGACCAAGTCGGGACGGACAACATTGGGTTCGGCGTTGACGACACGTGGTG
>PIVK01000150.1 GCA_003354135.1 Rhodospirillales bacterium | reverse complement strand
TGTGGCGTGGCAGAGACGGACGGCATCAACGCGTACGGCTCGCTTCGGAGGAGTGCTATCCGGAATGGAATCCTGAGGATTGCCCCGGGCCTGCTCCACACCTTCGATTTCATTTACGGAGGAGATGCAAATTCTCGATGCTTCCTTTATAGTTCTGGAAACCCCATCCCGACGACGTCTTTTTGCCTTCCGGATGGGGTCCACCAGGGGGGCGTGTTTGGCCCCATCTTCTTCGCGATTGGCATTGACCAAATGCTCGTGAACATCAGGAACCGTCTTCGTGATCTTGATGTGGAGAGCATCTTTGCGGGCCGCGAGGTGTCGGCCCGCTCGGACCTTACCGCGGTATCCGGCGATGGACCAGAGGTCCGGATTCCCGCCGGCTCGAAGCTCAGCCTGGTTGAGGCCCCTGTGCACTCGGCGGAGCCTGTGGGAAACCGTGCGCGCTCCGTGGTGACTCTGGCTCATCAGGATGATCCGACCCAGGCGCGGGGACTCTCTGTCCCCACCGCTGGCCTTTCCCTATGTGCTGAACCCTTTATCGGCGCTTATCTGGACGACGTCAAGATGGGGGGCGAGCTGTGCTTCCTGCCCCCCTTTTTCCGTATCCTGAGGCAGGAGGGAGCGAGTATCGGGCTCCTCTTCACCTCGGCGGCCAAGAACTATGCCTATGTCCCCCTCCTTTTCCGCCAAAACATCGCGGCCGTAATCCCGAATGCGGTTGTGGTGACTGCCTCGTCGCCAGGCAACACGGCTGCAGAACAGCTGAAACTTGCTGCGCGAAGCCTGGGCCCGAATGGCCTCCTTGTCTCCTGTGTGGGCATTCCTAAACTGATTGGCACCCCCTATCGCCATATGCGGGCCCCCCAAGACCAGTTCCATGCTGACTTCCGGTGGTTGAGCTTACAGTGCGATTTGGTCGCTGGCGAGGCTGCGCAGTTGTTTAGTCACCTGAATGCCGAGCAAGCTGACGATATTGCCCGGACCTTTGTTGAGGGTTTGGGTAAGGTCTACAAGGGCGACGGTGTGGGTGGCCGCCGTATCCCTAGGCTTCGGAGCCAGGATAGCCAAGTCAAATGCCTCTTGGCCAAGTACACCTTGAGGTGCAAGGTCGATCACCTGAGTCGGGCTTTGCCGAGTGTGGTTGTAGCGAATGCCTCTACTCGGGTGGGAGAGATGACGAGGGCGGTCCTGCTGGAGTCCATGGGCCCGGTCCTTGCAGGCGGTGGCACGCGGCCTCACTCTCCTTCCGTCTTGAGGAGGTGTTTCCTTCCGGAGTGCCTCTCTGGGTGGGGAATCGGCTCCCATTTGGTGAACCCGGCCCAGTTTGTCAAGTCGCTGCAGGTGTTCGATCGACACGTCATGAAGCTCGAGGAGTTTGCGCGGTCTCGCTCCGTTACGCTCCCTTTTTGGCTTCGCCTCTTCGTTGAGGCTCGTGAGGCCCGCTCAGGACCGCCCTCTGAGCTGACTGAGACCCGGCTTGAGCGCCTGGCGAAGGATGACATCGATATCGTAAACGTTGCCTTCAGTAGGCAGGCCGCCAGCTCTGCGGCGAGGCTCCGCTCTATGCGCAAGGGACGACCGCCGGACCCCCGGGTGGACGCTCCGAATCCCCCTCAAGCCCCCACGCGGGCCACTCCAGCTGCCCCGGCCGCGCAGTCTTCGCCAGCCTTGGTCTACATTATGCCGTGCATCTTTGGCTAGCACGAACGTCTCGTCCAAGTACATGGCATCTGCTCTTTACAATTGTGAGTTTGATGCGGTCTTTGGTGCGTTTGAAACTTCAATTGCGGATCGAGTTTCGTTGCTTCAGGGGGCCCATCATGGCTCTGCCCGGATCCTCTCAGCGATTCCCATGGCCAAGGTCTTTGTGGCTCCAGCGGCGGTTCTACGCACCAGCCTCCGTGTTTCCATGGGCCAGGACGTCGTCAGCTCAGGCCACCCTCATGCGTGCGGCTCTCATGGG
>PIVK01000149.1 GCA_003354135.1 Rhodospirillales bacterium | reverse complement strand
CGGCGCCCAAGAGGAAGGCACCCGTGAGGTTGGCGCCCGTGAGGTCGGTGCGCGTGAGGTCGGTGCCCGTGAGAGTGGCATCCAAGAGGAAGGCACCCGTGAGGTTGGCGTCCGTGAGGTCGGCGGCCATGAGGTTGGCGAACGGAAGCCGCAGGAAGCTCATTTTGGCGTGCATCAACGAGAACTTGTAATCGTTGTCGGTCTCGACCGCCTTTTGCCGGTCGGTGCGGTTCTGAACGATGCCAATCGCGACTATCACGTCCGGGCAATCGATCAACTCCGGTCTGGGCAAGGTTTTCCTGTTCCCTTTAAATTGCGCCGCATTCAATTTCGCTTCGGCTTTCTGCTGCTTCTTGAAGTAGGGCGTATGGCTGATGAAGTTGGTCAGGACGTCCATGACCGCCAGGTGATCTTGCTCCGGCGAATCCTCCGCAATCCGCTTGAGCGCATAGAGGCCGCCGATCCGGACGGAGACGCGCTTATGGCCGAGCTGTTCGACGGCTTTAGAATACCGGTCGGTAATGTGGCCCTGTTCGGCGGTTTTGGCTTGTTTGGACGCCACCATGCTCCGCCATGTGGCAAGACCGATGCCGACAAAACCCGCGAGCATCAAGCCCAGGTTGCGAAGGCTCTCGTGAGGATCGGCCATGCCGCCCCACCATTCCAAAACCTCGCACCAATAGCACCAGGACCAAAACTCCGGCGGCAATGGCCAGATCACGTAGGCAATGACCGCTGCAGTAAGTGCCGAGAGGAGTGGAACGGCGCACATCAATCGCCGGACCAAGCGGAAGGGGAGTTTGATCAGCCACTCCACGGACAGGAAAGGCAACTGGCACCACGGCGTCTCTTCGACGAACCGCTTCAAGTCCGACATCACCAAGCGGAAGCGTCGCTCGTCCCACCTGAGACACTCCCGAAAACGCGGCTTGAACTGCTTCAAGTCCGACATCACCAAGCGGAAGCGTCGCTCGATCCGCCTGAGATACGCTCGAAACCGCGCCCGGAAACGCAGCTTGAACCGCTTCAACGACATCCCAACCTCCCCCTCTCCCTATTGGTTGTAGGCGACCGGGGCCGTGGGGGCAAGGCGGATCAAGGGTCCGGCAAGGGAGACACGGAAGGAAGCCCAAGATGACGAGGGCGTTACTCCGTGAACATCTGCGGCGGAAGGGTGAGCCCTTCCGGCAGACTAGGGGGGGAATTCGAATAAAAGTAGGCCGATTTGATTTGATCTTGGGTCAGGTTCTCGGCGTCCGTGAGGTCGGCGTCCGTGAGGTTAGCGTCCGTGAGGTTGGCGTCCGTGAGGTTGGCGGTGTCGAGGGAGGCGCGCGTGAGGTCGGCGTCCTTGAGGTTGGCGTCCGTGAGGTCGGCGTCCCTGAGGTAGGCGTCCCTGAGGTAGGCGGCCATGAGGTTGGCGCCCGTGAGGTTGGCGCGGAAGAGGTTGGCGCCCGCGATCTTGGCGCCTATGAGCTTGGCGTGTGTGAGGTCAGCGAACGGAAGCCGCAGGAAGTTCATTTTGGCGCGCATCAACGAGAACTCGTAGTCGGGACTGTCCTCGACCGCCTTTTGCCGATCAATGTGGTTCCGAACGATGGCAATCGCCATTTCGACGTCCGGACAATCGATCAACCTCGGTTTGGGCAAGGTTCTCCTGATTTCTTCGTCTTTCTCCGCTTCCCATGCCGCCAATTTCGCTTCGGATTTCTGCTGGTCTTTGATGTAAGGCGTATGGCGGATGAAGTTGGTCAGGACGTCCATGACCGCCAGGTGATCTTGCCCCGACGGATCCTCTGCAATCCGCTTGAGCGCAAAAAGGCCGCCGATCCGGACGGAGACGCGATCGTGGCCGAGATGTTCGACGGCCCTGGAATACCGATCGGTAATGTGGCCCTGTTCGGCGGTATCTGCCTGTTTTCTGGCCGCTTCGGCCTGTTTATCAGCAATGTGAGTTCGCCACAAAGCAAAGCCGAA
>PIVK01000005.1 GCA_003354135.1 Rhodospirillales bacterium | reverse complement strand
AAAAAATGCTTGAAAGTTTCCTCGAGGTGATGTATAGTCAATATCGAAGAAGTCTGCCCTTCTCCAGAATGGAGGCTACAATGATGAAGAGGCCCTTTGATGACACTAGGCGGTTCGCTCCTGACGGGGTGGAGCGGTTTTGTGTATTTGGGCGCTTCCGGTTCCGGTGTTTAACGGACCCTGTGGACTCCGGGTAACTTTGTGTTGAGGAAGGCGACTGGCATTGGCCAAGAACGTGGCTTAAATGCCAAAAATGAGAGGGCTTTGATATGAGTCTCGATATCAATAACCTGCCTCCTCCCTACCCGAATATGGCGATGGTCATGTCGAAGGGGTCGAGAAAGATCAGTAACGACGCTATGGGAGCGTCTGCGGAAAACGACGCGGCTGCGCAGGGTGAGAAGATTCTTGCCGAGGCGATTTCGGTCGAGAACGCGTCGTCGTCTGGCGAGCAGGAGAATGCCGACAGCGGTTCGCAGAACAAGAAGGACGAGGGAACTCCCCTAAGCATTCTGGTTTAGTGTCGACCGTGGTTTGGTGCGAGGATTTAGGCCGTCTTGGAAAAGACTGGGCCTGTTGGCGTGTCTGGATTCTTGCGTCGCCCTCTGCGCCACGAAGTGGCTTCGATTTCTCATGATCCGCTCCAGTCGAGTCCGGCAGGTCCTATTCAGGGATAATTGCCCCAGCACAGTAGATTTTAGACTATTCCCCCCATATGCTGTTACACTCTATAAGGAGTCTTTGGTGGCGTAGTGGAGGATAACAAGTGGCCTATAAGAACACCGGTTATGAGGACCAGCTGGCGCCGAGTGCGGGTAACCCCAGCTATAGCGAGGCATGGGCCTTGATCGAGGCGGCACGGCGCATGGGGGCCGTCGTTGAATACGGTGACCTGTCCACGAAGGACGGCAAGGGGAAGCTTCGAGAAGCGCTTCGGCTTAACCTGCGGATATGGACCATTATCCAGGCGGAACAGGAAACAGGTGCCGTGCCCCTTCCGGTCGAGGTTCGTCAGAACATCCTGTCTCTCTGTGCCTTTATCGACAAACACACGATCAACGCGATCGTCCAGCCGACTGCCGAGAAAGTAGCTCTCCTGATCGATATCAACCGGAATATCGCTGCGGGCTTGCTTGGCAATCCCGGGGACGATGATGACGGGTCTGCGGAAGAGGCGGATCCTTCTGGGGCAGAAAAATCGGGCGACGACGCTGACGCTTCGGTGGACCATACATCTTTGAAGATTGAGGCGTGATCTAGAAACGCTGGGCCTAATATTCACCGAGGTGGGCGGTTGTGTCGCTTGTCCTCTGCCGGCAGGCACGTTGAGTGGTAGTGAGGTGCGAAATGGGGGAGAAACCCTCGATAATCAGGCGTTTTTCGGATTCTCCGATTGATTTAAACGACAAGACCATAATGATCACCGGTGGGACGGGATCATTCGGGAAAGCGTTCCTCGATTTCGTCATATCGAATTACACCCCCAAGCGGACCATCATCTTCTCTCGCGACGAATTCAAGCAGCACGAAGTCGCGATGAAATACCCGAAGGCTGAGTATCCGGCCTTGAGGTTCTTCATTGGCGACGTCCGCAATGCCGATCGCCTCGAAATGGCCATGCGCGGCGTGGATTACGTGGTTCACGCCGCCGCGATGAAACAGGTCGCTGCCGCCGAATACAATCCTTTCGAATGTATCCACACCAACGTCATCGGAGCGGAGAACGTAATCCGGGCCGCGATGCGCACAGGCGTGAAGAAGGTCATAGCGCTGTCCACGGACAAGGCAGCCAACCCGGTCAATCTGTACGGCGCAAGCAAGCTGGCATCGGATAAGATTTTCATCTCCGGAAACTACCTGAGCGGTTCCGGCGGAACTCGGTTCTCGATCGTTCGCTATGGAAACGTGGTTGGGTCGCGGGGAAGCGTGGTTGAAGTGTTCAAGCGTTTGATCGAGGAAGGTGCGGAGAGCCTACCGATTACGGACGACCGAATGACCCGCTTCTGGATTAGCTTGACCCAAGCGGTGCATTTCGTGACGTCCTGTTTCGAGATGATGGCAGGTGGCGAAGTCTTCGTCCCCAAGATCCCGAGCATGTCTGTCGTGGACCTGACTGAAGCCATGGCGCCGGGCATGCCCACACACCTCATCGGCATCCGGCCTGGGGAGAAGTTGCACGAGACCATGATCCCCGTCGACGACTGTCGCACGACGGCCGAACTGTCGGACCGCTATATCATAGAGTCCATGCTGGACCTATCCATCCCCACGGTCGCGGAACGCTTCGGGGATTCCGTGCAAGGGGTTGCGGATAACTTCGCCTATACGAGCGACCAGAATGACGAGCGGTTGGGGGTCGAGGTGCTGCGTAAACTTCTGGTCGAGGGGAACATGCTTCCCGCGAACGTCACCGCACCGTAAGATCAGATTCCCATGCCAATGAAATATGAAACACGGATCGCGGTCGGCAACAGGGAAATCTCACTTTCTGCGCCGACCTATTTCATCGCCGATATCGCCTCCAACCATGATGGTGACTTGCAGCGCGCCAAGGATCTGATCTGGCAGGTCAAGGAAGCAGGGGCGGAAGCCGCCAAGTTCCAGCATTTCAAGGCGAGCAGACTGGTTTCGGACAGAGGGTTCCGTGCCCTGACCGTTTCGGCAAAGCATCAGGACGAATGGGGAAAATCTGTCTACGAGGTCTATGAGAAAAACGAGTACCGGCGTGAGTGGGACGAGGCCCTGGCAGAGGAATGTCGGAAAGCCGGCATCCATTTCATGACGTCCCCCTACGACATTGACGCCATCGATTCCGTTGAGGCCATGGTGCCGGCCTATAAGATCGGTTCCGGTGACATCACCACTCCCGAAATCGTCCGTTATATTGCCGAAAAAAACAAACCCGTGTTTCTCGCGTGTGGCGCATCGTCGATGGAGGATGTGGTGCGGGCCGTTGACGTCATTTTGAAGAGCAACTCCCGTCTTGCCTTGATGCAATGCAATACGAACTACACTGGATCTGTCGAAAATTTCCGCCATATCAACCTCAGGGCTCTCAAGACATTCGCAGTTCTCTGGCCCGCGATGATCTTGGGACTTTCTGACCATACTCCGGGTCATGCTACGGTTCTGGGGGCTATCGCGCTTGGTGCGCGTTGCATTGAAAAGCATTTTACGGACGACAATTCACGCTCTGGCCCCGATCACCCGTTTTCGATGAATCCTAAAACGTGGCAGGAAATGGTTGGCCGTGCCCGGGAGTTGGAGGCCGCCCTTGGGGACGGCTTTAAACGTGTTCAAGACAACGAAACGGAAACCGTAGTGGTTCAAAGACGCGCCCTCTACTTAGCTCGTGACATGGAAGCTGAAGAGCGGCTGAAGGACGACGATCTCGTCAGTTTGCGTCCCGCGCCTATCGAGGCCGTGTTTCCATACGAGCGTGAAGAGGTTCTCGGGCAGGTCCTCGATCGGTCGAAACGTAAAGGTGAGGCCCTGCTTCGTAACGATCTTAAGTTTGGTTAGGTTGGATATGGCGCACTATCTGGTGACGGGTGGGGCCGGTTTCATTGGGGCTCATTTGGTGAAACTCCTTCGGGACTCGGCACACGAGATTAGAATTCTCGACGATTTTTCGGCAGGAAAGCGAGAGAACATTCCCGAAGGCGTGCTGCTTATCGAAGCGGATATCGCCGACGGAGATGCCGTTCGCCAGGCTGTCGTGGGCGTAGATGGTATTTTCCATTTAGCGGCTGACCCCTCGGTGCCGAGGTGTCTTTCGAACTACCTGAGAAGTCACCGCACAAATATGTCGGGGACCATAGCCGTGCTGGACGCCGCCGCGAAGGAAGGTGCAGAAAGGGGGTGCTCGATTCCAGTCGTTTATGCATCGAGCTGTGCCGTCTACGGTGACCCCGAAAACGTGCCGCTGAAGGAAACATCCCGCACCGCTCCCTTGAGCGGTTACGGCGCGGACAAACTCGGAAGCGAAATCCATGCACAGGCCGCAGATGGGGTGCTCGGCGTTCCGACGGTAGGTCTCCGTTTGTTCAATGTCTACGGACCCGGCCAGGATCCGGGCTCTCCATATTCCGGGGTTCTCTCCATTTTTTGTGGTCAAGTGGCTTCAGGCCGCGAGGTGACGATTTATGGGGATGGACGACAGGTCCGGGATTTCATCTATGTGGGTGACGCCGTCACCCGCTTCTGGGAGGCCATGGAACGAGCCCGGGATATCAGTCCAAGAGTCATCAATGTTTGTACAGGATACGGGAGTAGTCTTCTCGATGTGGGAGAGAAGATCGCGGCAATCCGCGGCAGACCTTTCCTGCGAAATCATGAAGCCGAGCGCGAAGGCGACATCAAGATCTCTGTCGGGGACCCCGCGCTCTCAAATTCTCTGCTCGGGCCGTTCGAGGCCACTCCGCTGGATATCGGTCTGACCAGGACATTGGGGATTGAATGCGCGTGAGGAAGGGAAATTGTGCTTATCCATTCATTCCCTCTTTACGTCCCTGAATGGATTCCAATGCGATCAAAGGTTATGTTTGACAGGGGTGATAATATGACGGGAAGTGACGAAGCCTATTTTGATGTGGTCCGCGAAGCCATGGACTGTTTCAATCTGTCCGACCACGAAGGTGTGATTGACAAATGCCATTTGGCGATGTCGATGAACCCGGAAGGTGCGGAAGCATATTACATCATGGGGGTGGTCGCGTTCTTCTTCAAAGACGAAGGGCGGGCTCTGCAGTTGATGGAGCGTGCCCACGACCTGGATCCGGAGTGTCGCGACTATGCCGAATCTCTTGCAAGCCTCAGTGCACGGGTTGGCCGCTTGGCTGACGGTGTCTATTACGCAAAATTGGCAAAAGCCCTGAAGCCGCATGAAGTCTTCGCCACCATTGTTCCCGAGGTGCTGAGGGACTTTCGGAAATCCCTCAGCAAAGCGTCACCCTCTACCCATTTCCTGGAAGCACAACGTCTTACCAATGAAGGAGAGTTGAAAGGGGCGATTGCGGAATGCGAGGCCGAACTGCGCCTCAACCGCGAGAACACGGAGTGTTACAGGTTCCTTGGACGGCTGCTTGACCGGAAGGGTGAGATGGAAAGGGCCCTCAGCGCATTTCATGCCGCGGTTCACCTTGAGCCGGAAAATCCGCTTAATTATGCTTTCCTCGGAGACCTTCTTTCGCGCCTCGGGCGGCGGGAGGAAGCGAGGGCTGCTCTAAACCATGCGAGAAATTTGTCCCCTGACGATTCCGTAGTGTACGCCATTTACATGGCAAGCCTACCGCGTCTCGGGACTGATTGGTTGACGCGATGCCGGGCTGATGCTCAGGCTTGGCACAAAAGCCGGGGAAAGGAGCTTAGGGAAAGAGTTAAAAACAGACATAAGGCAAGGAAACGCTACGGTGTCAAAGGGCATGAGGCGCAGAAAAGTGCCAAACTGCGCGTCGGTTATTATTCCAACCTGTTCTACGATACGGCAGGTTCCCGGTTCGTTGAGGCACTTCTTAAGGCGCATGACCGTTCACGGGTTGAGGTGTTTTGCTATCAACAGTCCGTTTACGTGGATTCCACGACAACCCGCATGCAAGCCGCAGTCGATAAATGGCGGAAGGTTTACGATGTCGATGACATGACGGCAGCCGCCATCGTGGAGTCGGACGAAATTGATGTTGCCGTTGACCTGTCGGACCATGCTGTCGATTCAAGAATTGACTTTATCGGCGTGCGTCCCGCACCGGTCGTTCTCGGTTGGAAGGGGCTGCCGGAACCGGCGGCCATGCCCGGTCTAACCCATGTTCTCTGTGACAGCGTCACCGAGCCGAAAGATGGAACTCTCGCGCTTGCCGGTGTGCGCAAGGTGATGTCCGAAGCAGGTCTTTTTGCTTTGGATCCTTTTGACACACTGTCGAATGACGCCCCTCTTCCGGCATTACAGAACAATACCGTAACCTTTACGGCGATGAGGGATTTGAACCGGATCACCCCAACGGTGGTGGCGGCGTGGTCCGGCATCCTTAGGGCCGTTCCCAATAGCCGTCTTGTGCTGGGGCATATGGGACATGCTTCGGAGATGGTCTGTAATCAGCTGATCAATATGTTCGCCAACTTCGGCCTGTCGAATAGAATCCATCTGGCGGAGCCTAATGAAGACGATCTCCATTTGCCCGAGAACGTAGGAACGGAACTCGGGTCCAGCTTGCTCCGAATGACCGATATCTACTTGGATACGTATCCGATCAGTGGAACCCAGGATATCTGTGAAGCTTTGTGGAGCGGAATTCCCGTCGTAACCCTGAAATCGGATGGACGTCAGGGCAGAATGGGGGCGAGTATCCTCGCTTCCGCAAATTGCGAAGAGTGGATTGCCGAGGACGAGGCATCTTATGTGGAAACGGCCATCCGTCTTGCCGGTGATGTGAAGGAACTCGAGGCCAGGAGAATTCGTTTGCAGAAAGAAATTCCCCATAGCCGGCTGTTCAAGCCGCGAAACCTCGCCGCTGCGGTGGAAAAACTTTACGAAGACATCGCAAAACGCCCGAAGACATAAAGTTCAAAGTGCTGCAACCGCAAACAGCCGGGAAACCATAGATGAGCAATCCAGAATTCCCCCCTCTCGAAATTCATGAGCCCGAGTCCGAGGAAACGGACAAAGGGGCTATGGCCCGGACCCCGGAAGAGCTCCGCGAGCGTAATCTGGAGGTATTCCGAAAATACTTTCCACACTTGCATCAGCAATTACGGGATCACAAACCGGCATCGGAACTTGTGATTGACGAGAACGGTGAACCTAATATCAGGCACCAGGATTTCGAAATGTATCCCGGAGGGGCTCTGACTTATGCGAGACGGCAGTTAGAGGAATTTTGGAAGAAGCCCGGCCGGATCCTTCTTTCCCCACCCCAAGGTGATGGTCTGGATGTCCACTCCCGCAAATTCGTGACGGACATTGCAAAGCGGGCGGCGGACAGCGGCATTGAGTTCCGTTTCGAGCCTGTAACGTCGCAGTCCTATTATACGATCGTCTTTGGGATCGGGTTGGGGGCGCATTTGGACGAAATGGTTCTCCGAACCCAGCCTCAGGTCATGGTCCTTATCGAGCCAAATCCGGACCTCCTTTACCATTCGACCTTTGTTTACGATTGGGGCCGTCTGATGGAAACGTTCGATGACCGTTGCGGCCTGCAAATCTATACGGAGACGGATCCTCAGAAAATCTCAAACTTCCTAAAAGGCATTTTCCGTGCCTATAACCCCGCCAGCATGGACGGGACTGTTGTGTTCGAGCACTATCCCAGCGCCATATTCCAGGAAGCGCACAAACAATTGGAGGAACTATACCGTACGGCGCTAATGGGGCTCGGCTTCTACGAGGACGAGCTGAACATGGTGTGCAACACCTACAAGAATTTCGAGAACGGCGAAAGCCGGGTTATACGGGAACCGGGCATCCATGTAGAAGCTCCCGTTTTCATTGTCGGTACGGGGCCGTCCCTGGACAGGCTGCTTCCACTCATAGAGGAAAATAAGGACAGGGCCGTAATCGTGGCGTGCGGGACGGCGGTGGATGTGCTGTTGCATAATGGGATCACCCCGGATTTTCATGTCTTTACGGAGCGTGACTCAATGGTCCTGGACCAAGTTCATGAAACACGGGACCTTTATGGCCTTGAGGGAATGTGCCTTGGCGCATCGACAACCATTTATCCCGGAGCCCCGGAGCTTTACGACGAGACAATTTTTTTCTTTCGTCCAGGATTGACGCCGCGGCCCGTCTTCGCCACCCAACCGGATCAGGTCGTGTCACACCCGGATCCCCTGGCGGCCAATGGCGGTCTGGGGTTCGTGCTGCACCTGGGGTTCCGGACGTTCTATCTTCTGGGTGTCGATGTGGGATCGAAGTTCAAGACCCATGCGCATGCTGGCAACAGCTGGTACAGCCGTCACAACGCGGAAAACGTCACAGATCTTTCTGTTGCTATGCCCGGAAATTTCGGGGGAACCGTATGGTCGACACCCATGTATCAATGGTCGAAGGAGGTACTGGAGTCGGCCATTTCCAGCAGGCCCGGTAATATTTACTACAACTGCAGCGATGGCGCGGCGATCAACGGCGCGGTCCCACTATACCCGGAGGCCATAGAGCTCAAGGAACTCAAGGAGCCAAAAAAAGAAGTTATCCGGCGCTTGATTGAGGCCTGCCCCAAATATACGCGCGAAGCACTCGATGAACAATGGACCGAAGCGGCCTTGACCGATCGGATACGGGACTTTGTGGACGATCTGAACGGGACTCTTGAAAAATATGACGATCTTTCGGACATGTCCTACCTTAACGACATCATGAAGATTTTGGTGCCGAACCGGGCGAACAGTGCCCTTGCGATGCTGACCCGGGGAACGATTTTTTCCGTATTTCTGTGCTTTGAATTTTTCAGCCGCAGGATTGTAGATCCGGAACTCCGCAAGGTGTTCGAGAACATCTTCCGTGAGGAATTCGCCATAGCCATGGACGAGATGGCCGAGGAGGGCATAAAAGTCTTCACCGCTCTTGAGGAGGGACGGGAAATAGAGATTGCCAAGTTCGCGTACGACTAGCGGTCCAAGTCAAACATATGATGCCCAAGAAACCGCGCCAAGATACCGACCCGCACTTTTCGGAAAGTCTTTCTTTGGCCGAGCGGCATGCCGCGGCGGGCCGGTTCGCGGATGCTGAAGACGTCTACAAAAGGCTTCTTCAAATAGATTCGGCCAATGTGGCGGCGCTGACGGGCAGAGCCAAGGTCGTCTACGATCTCAACGACCCGCCCAAGGCCACCGGTCTGGCGCGACGGGCGGTTCGTGCACAACCTGACGACCCGGAATTAAGGCTTTTTCTGGGAAACCTATATCTCAACCGGAAACGGTTCGCCGAGGCGGAAAAGAGTTTTCGTGCCGGGCTGGAACTGGATCCCGACAACCCGCTGTTGATGCGCCGCCTTGCCGTGGCGCTTCATTCCCTGGAAAATTTCGATGAATGCGAGCTTCTGTTGCGGGCAGCTTTGGAAAAGAGGCCCGAGGATGTCCAGGCATGGCTTCAATTAGGGGCCGTCCTCGGAGAGATGGGGGGGCGGGACGACGAGGCCGGGAAGGTTCTTGAGCACGTTCTGGAGTTAGAGCCCAATACCGTTGGCGCGACTTTCAATCTCAGCCTCCTGAAACAGCGAAAGGGCGAAATCGAAGAGGCAGAGAGACTGTGCAAAAAGGTATGCGAGGTAAATCCGGACGACGAGAATCCCATATTCACGCTTGCTCAGATCCTTTTGCGGCAGGACAAGGTCGAGGAGGCGGAAGCCTGTTTCCGGAAAGCCTTGGATCTCGATCCCGGCAGCGCCGCGACACAGGTATACATCGGGTTTTGCCGACTTCTTCAGGGTGATTTCGAGCAAGGCTGGAAGCAATACGAATGGCGTCTCCGGATGAGCGCGTTCAAGGACGTGAACTATCACCGCCCACGTTGGAGTGGAACGCGTTTAAATGGCGAGGTGGTTCTTCTTCTCTGCGAACAGGGGATGGGGGACAATATCCAGTTCATCCGCTATGCCAAGATGGTTAAGGCGCGGGGAGCCCGGACCGTGGCGCTTACATCCAAGGCTCTGTGTTCCTTGGCGGAAACCGTCCCCGGTGTCGATGCCGCGATACCGGTGGCGCCCGCGCCTCGCCACTTCGACTATTATATCCCGGTTCTCAGCCTCCCCGGCCTGTTCGAAACGGACCTGGACACCATCCCAAACGATGTTCCCTACATGCATACCGATCCGGAAAAGATTGCCGTATGGAAGGAGCGAATGGGCGAAGGCAAGGGACTGAAAGTCGGACTGACCTGGAGGGGGAATCCAAACCTTGTCACCAACCGGTATCGTTCCATGAACCTCGACGATTTCCGTCCTATCCTGGAAGTGCCCGGCGTACGCTTCTTTTCCCTGCAAAAAGTTCTGCCCGACCGCGAGCGGGACTTTCCTCCAAATCTCATGGATATCGGAACCCGGCTCGGAGACTACGGCGACACCGCGGCTGTCATGGAAAACCTCGATCTGATTATCTCGGTCGACACGTCGGTTGCTCATTTGGCGGGCGCGCTGGGCCGGCCCGTATGGGTACTCCTGTCGACCGGGCCGGATTTCCGATGGCTTCTCAAGCGCGAGGATTCGCCTTGGTATCCGACAGCGCGCCTGTTTCGACAAGAGCGGCTCCTGCAATGGGACCCGGTGATTGCCAAGGTTGTTGAAGACCTGACGAGTTTTGCCGGGGGTGTAAAGTGATCTTCCCCCTGGAACAGTTTCGCTCACGGGGCGGGTCATCCGCATTGACGTGTTTGCCGCGACGGGGGTTATGTTTGGCGACGTCCGCCGGTGTTCTCGATTGCGCCGCGCCGCCAGGGCGAACGGGGATCACAGAAAAAGACTTCCGTGCCTGGCGCCAGCGTCTTGTTTTATCGGTCAGCGGAAATTCTCCAGCGTTTCAAGCAGAAGCCCGATCTGGTTTTTCCAACTCCAACCCAGCATGAATTCGGCGGCCTTCCGGCCGCGCAGCTTGGCATTTTCCCTGTCCGTGTAGGCTTGTTCCATACGTTCAACCAGTTCCTCGATCGAACATTCTCCCCAGCCTTCTGTTCCCATATCCGGGGTGACGACAGGCTTCTGGTCATGCAAGGAATAGCAATTGTCTTCCGTAATCAAGTCCACCTGCCCGGTATTCGCCGCAAGAATGCACGGAACCCCGCAGGCCATGGCCTCCATCGCTACAAGGTTGGTTCCCCCTTCGCCGCGGTTCGGAAAAACCGCGAGATCGATCTCGCTCATGACATGGGGGGTTTGCTCGTTGGGAATAAATCCAAGGTCGACGAACGCCTCTTTGGGAATGCCGGAGGCATGAGCCCATTCCTCGATCATCAAACGGTTTTTGGAATCGATCCGGGGCAGCGACTTCAAATGCGGGGAGGCGTTCATTGAGGCAACCAACTGCGGCCAGGGGTTGTGCCAAGCGGTAAGCAAAAGGGAATCCGGATGGCGCTCGTGGAATATCTTGAAGGCCGCGAGCACGATGTCCTGTGACTTGCGGAATTCGAGCTTGCCGCCCGAGAACACGGCGAACCTGTCTCCGTAACGTCCCTCGCGCGGCAGGGGCCGAAATATGGTTGGGTCGATTCCCTGGAAAACGTCATAAACCTTCAATCCGCGGGACCGCAAGATATCGCCGTTCCAGGTGGAGCCGGCAACGATGCCGGCAAAGCTTCGCGCGTGGTCCATGTCGGCGTTGTCGATGTTCGTGTCTTCGGAAAAGATGACACCTATATTGATATCGCCCCGAAAGGAGGCACTGCGTTTGCCCCTGGCCATGTTGTTTCCAAGCCCATGCATCATCAGGCAATCCGAAAAATGGGAGCCCCTCTTGAGGCGGCCCCCTCTCTTTTCCATGGTTTTCCGGCGAAATTCGAGCAGCGGGCGCAAGCGGGCTTGATGTTCCGGCGCAAGGTCTCTGTACCCGATGTCGATGAGCGGCATGGGGATGGGGGTGCCGCGTTCCAGGCACTGGAGGGTGAGATTGAGGCCGTAGACGCCCCAACCGTGACGGTTGCCGATGCCCCAGTTGAATGCAAGCCAAGTCTTCATGGGAAAGGTGCCTAATACGTTCTCGGAAACGATGGATACCGAGGATTATGCCCGACCGCCAAGCTGCAACGCAACACAAGGGCTCTAAAGAAAAGGACCGCCGTCGAAGACGGCGGTCCTATTTGGTGGAAGGCAGCCGGCGGAACCGGCTGGCCAAATTCTAGTTGAACAGCCGCAGGATCGAGGACTCGGCCTGGGCGGCCAGAGACAGCGACTGAATACCGAGCTGCTGGCGGGTCTGCAGGGCCAGCAGGTTGGCGCCTTCCTCGTTGATGTCGGCAAGCGTGAGCTTGTCGGCACCGGTCTGGAGGGTGCTGACGTAGTTATTGGTGAAGTCCAGGCGGGTCGACAGCAGGGCCACGTTCGAACCCAAGGACTGGGCCTGGGTCCGCAACGAGGTCAGAGCCGTGTCGAGCTGCTGGATCGCGGAGTTGATGACCGTCGTGTCGCCGTTGCGCACATAACGTCCGCTGATCGACGCCTGGGCGTCGATGTTGTCGGTAGCAACGCCATACAACGCCGTACCCGAGGTCGAGGATATGGCCACGGAGGCAGCGCCGCCGCCAACATCCCCCACGGTGAAAAGCACGCCGGAATAGGCTACAGCGGCAGCGGTCACGGCGGCGAATTTGAAGACGGTGCCCTGATCGACCGCCAAGCTTTCGCCGTCTCCTACGTTGAGGGTAACGGTCGAGGTGCCGAATTCAAACAGAATCGCGCCGTCGCCGGTGGTGAAGGTCCGCGATCCGCCGTCCCAAGTCAACGTGGCCTCATCGGCCGCTGAGGCGGTCATCCCGGCCGTATTTCCGCCATGGAGGGCCACAAAATTGATCTTATCCGTCGCATCGATACGGAACGTGTCCGTGCTCGCGCCGCCGGCCGTGACGATGTCAACGACGAAGGCGTCGCCGGAGGCCAGGGTCGTTGCGGAATTGGCCACGAAGGAAAGGGACGATGTGCCGTAGCTGAAGGCCACCGCCTCACCCGCCGAGTAGGTCTGGGTCGGGCCGCCCCAGGTCATGGTGAGGTCCTGGTCGGTGGTGAGGCCCTCGCCCAGGTAGGCGCCGGTGGTCGATCCGTTAACGGCACCGTAGGTGGCGACGATCTGACCCGTGTACGCATCCTGAGACGTGATGTTCAGACCGCCGGTGCTGGACCGCAGGTCGACCGACGAGATGCTGATCAAGCTCGCTGTTCTGTCGGAGAACTCGATGGTCAGGGTCTGGCCGGTGCCGTTCACCAGATTGTTGCCCTGGTAGGTGGAGTCGGCCGCGAAATTGTCGATCTGGTCACGCAGATCGTTGAACTGCGATACGAGGTCGGACATCTGAGTGGACGTCGCGGACTTCATGGAGTTCGCGATACCTTTCATCTGCTGCACCAGCGACTCAATACCCTCGACGCCGTCGAGGGCCGCCGTAACGGTGCTCACACCTTGGTCGATGTTGGCTTTCTTTTCCAACAGGTCGCCGGCGCGGTCACTGAGGGTCTTTGCCGAGAAGAAGGCAACCGGGTCGTCGATCGCACTCGAAACCTTCAAACCCGTCGAGAGACGGTTCTGGGTCTGCTCGATAAGGTTCGTGGTGTTTTGTAGGGAGAGAAGACTTTGGCGCACTGATGCGCTAAGAGTGATGTCAGCCATAACTAGGAGCTCCTTTCTAGAGTTTCACCCCGGCACTGCTTGCCGGATTCTTTGCGGACCGTTGCGGCGGCAATTCTTGTCGCTACGTCTTCTAACGATCCTTAAGGCCAATCTACCTCAAAAATCAAAAAAATGCAAGCGTAGAATCCGCATTTTTCAAGGCGTCACATGGACTTTTCAGCGCGGCCATGGTAACATTAGGACGTGTGGGAGTGTTTTTCGCTTCCCGTGTCGTCACAAAGGGTGCCCGTGTTTGCGTGCTCCGGCGGGTCGGCTCCCGAGCGCTTTGGAAAGTCCAGGGCGTTTTGGAAAGCCTAAGGCGTTTTAGAAAAAACGACAGGGGCATAGAGGATGTTTGGTGAGAATCCGTTTGCGGCGGCTTTTTCGAAGATAGGACAGGCGGCGACGCGAGTGGCGTTCGAGACGCGTTTCCACGCCATTCAGAACGGTATGCTCCGCCGTCTCAACAAGGAGATCGAGGCGGTTACGGACGACGGGACGGCACAACGGATTGCCGCGTTGCAGAAGGAACGTGACGGAATCGCCGAGACTGTGCCCAAAATCAGAAGGTACAATTTTGGCCTGATTACCAATCGCGAACGTTTTCTGGAAATCCGGGACGATGCCAACGGTGCCGTCGGGGCCGCGACGTCGGATGGTGACGCGGACAACTTCAGTGCTGTAGAGGCCGACAATTTCAATGCTGCGGCGGAAGCCGTCATAGAAAAAATACGCAACCTCAAGATGCTGTACTATCCAGGCATATCGGATGGCGGATTGGTCCAGAGGCTGGCCCAAGAGGCGGAGGAACTGGAAGCGTATACGGCCGTTTCGGGAGTTGTCGATGCGACGGGCACGGACCCGATGACGAACGACAACCGGAACATGCTCGATTTGCTGGACGATATCTCCGGTCACGCCCTCATCTATTCGAATTCGACGAATACGCTCGTCGGAGCCGCCAGTGACATGATCATCGACTACGAGGCGGGGTTGTACGGCATCGAGGCCGATATGGCCGAGATCTCGGCCGTCGAACTGGATAAGAAAGAACAGCAGGTGGAGGATCTCAAGATGCGGTATGGGAACCTGCTGCGTGCCATTTCGTTGTCGTTCGAAGTCACGAGCGGTTACGCCGATTACCTGGCCGATGGCGTGTCGCCGCCGCCGCCCGAGAAGGGCTCGATCCTCAATCTGTTCACGTAGATCTTCCCGGATGGCGGGGCCGTTCCCGCCCCCCCCGAAGGGAGCGTCGGACAGCCCCCGACAAGAATTTCAAACCATGTATCGGAACTCCGCCGTTGAATAGCGGTGGAGAACGCGAGAAATTTTCCGCGCTTTTGCAATTGACGGCCCGTTCTACGCAGGGGCCCGGGTCGAGGGCCGCTTTGGAGAGATGGTTCGAGGCACGGCGCCGGACTTTCGGGGCGGCGGTTATCGAACGTCATCGGTGCCGGTAAAGCTCGGTCTTCGAAACATGAAAAAACCGTCGACGGAACCCAGGGGAGTGTGCTCTGCTGCTTCCCGCTTTGAACGTTCCCCCTCTGGATAGAGGTAACATCCATGCCGGAGAAAGAATTTCATTTTCCTTCAGCGAAGAAAACGGTGTTTCTGCATGTCGGGACCTCCAAATGCGGCTCGTCGGCCATCCAACACCACATGAACGATGAGCCGTTCCGTGAGTTTATGATATCCAATGGTTATTCTTATTCGGCCGTGCCGCATATCATCTGGAGGAATCTGCTGAATGAAGTATTTGGTCCGGGCCATGTTGAGGAAACGGTAGTCGGGAACCTTGTTCGATTGCGAGCTCGTTATGTCCCGCACGGCGAATGGAATTTCGGGAATGTTGCGCCAAATTTTTCAGACGCATCCATGGAACTATTGGTGAAGGGAACCCTTTCCATGCCGACGGAGAACGTCTTTCTAAGTATGGAAGGGTTCTCGGATCTGGCGCTTTTTCACGAGGAATTCTATGAAACAACCATGAAGCGCGTACTTTTGGAACTGAAGAAGTTTTTTGCCGTACACGTCATTATGGTTTTGCGGCCGCAAACCGGTTTCCTCGAGTCCATGTATGTTCATTCGGTGAAAAGAGGGTGCCGCGACGATCTTCGGACTTTCGCCGCTTCCGTTCCGATCGAATCCTTGTCGTGGAAGAAACACTGCGAAATGTTCTCGGATCTATCTTCCGACGGGAAGGTTTGGATCCTTCCCTTCAATATGCCGATGTTGCGCGCAACACTCGGGAAAAGTTTTATCGAGGCGTTTTTCTGGCGTTGCGGTTGGGACGTCGGGCTGAAAGGTGAAATGGGGACGGTCAATTCCAGCCTTTCGCCCGACTTGATCGATGTCGCCTTGTACATCAATCGCAATTTGCCCCCCGACCGGGCAATCGACGTCAACGACCTTCTTTCCATTTATATGCCAAAACAGCCCGGCGAGCCGTTCCATATACTGCCTGAGGCTTGGGTGGATAAGATGATCGATCTTTACGAGGCGGAGAACGCCGCGTTGCTGTCCGAACATGAACAATGGTGCCCCGCGGACGCTCTTTTGCTGACCGGACCAAAAAACTAGAAAGCACGGATCTGCATAAACCACGATGGCATCGTGCCCTTTGAGGAGGGGCAAGCGGGATGGGGATTTAGACCCTATCCGACCTTCCGGGACCACCTCGTCATGCCGGCCGTGTTTCCATGTGGTGAATGATTTTGTCCGCCACGCGCACGGCACCGGCCCCGTCACAAATCTCTGCTGCCGCACGACGCATTCGGTCCCGACGGTCATGATCCAAATAAAGCGTATCGATCGCCCGGGCGATTCCTTCGGCGGTTAGATCATTGACCCTTCCAATATCCAACGCCGCGCCTTTCGATATGAGTTCCGCCGCGTTGCCCTCTTGATTCCGTGCCGCAACGGAAACAAGTGAAGGAAGTCCGAGGCAACAGCGCTCCCATCCATTGATCCCCGCCGTACCAACGGCAAGATCCGCTTGCCACATGATGTCGGCGACGTCCGTAACCCCCGTATGAAACGTGGCGCCCGGCAGAGATGTTTCGCAAAATCGTTTTAACGGGTTGATGTGGGGCGCATTCGCCGCCAGCATCACATCCACGCAGACATCCGGCCTAGAGAGGGCAATTCCTTTTAGGACAACCTGTGTCCAGTTTTCCGGGTCGGCGGCACCCATGGATACGAACACCCGATCCAGCCGCTCCGACGTCGGGCGTTCCAGCGCACGATCCCGCAATGCCCCGAACTGATCCCGGACCAAGGCGTAACCGGGCCCGAGCAGCAGGCGGCAGGTCGGGGCAACGAGACCCTGGTACTCTTCCGGTTTCCTGCCGCCGCTCTGGTCCAGCAGCATGTCGCAGTCATGCCTTCGGTTCGGGACGTCGTCGAGAACGACGATAAATTCCGCCCAATCCCTAAGTGCTTCTTCGAACCTTCGATCCCGAGAGTAGTGATCTACGACTAAAAGCCGGCATCCCCCAGGATGGAGGGATCGGATATTCTCCGCCTCGGCCACACCGCCGTCACCATCGGTTTCGTGGTCCAGCCAAGTGATTTCAAAGGACGAGCGTTCGAGCGCCGGTATGGTTTTGGTTGTCTCGAGGCCGGAAGCGAAGATGCACCGATACCCCGCGTCGAGCAAAGCATTCGCCAGGGTAATGCATCTTATGACATGACCACCCCCGATACGGGGTGACGCGCTGGCTCGGAGAATCACGGTATCGTTCGGGGCGTTTTTTTTTGCCATGGTCTACTCCCGTTTCCGGCGGGCCAGCATGAAATGCCAGTTCATCAACAGTGCTCCGGAAATCTGGAGACGGCGGTTGTCTTTGGTTGTTTCGGTGTAGGTGCCTAGGCTGCCCTCGTCAGGTTTGGCAAGATCGACACCGATATGGAAGGGCTCGGTGGTTATCTCGCTATATCGCCGGGCACTCAGCAGGGATTTCAAGTAGTCAATGGAGAACGTGTTGTAGTAGTTGCCCCCGTGATCCGGGTCATTGTGATCGTTGATGAGCGTACGGAAAGTGCGGCTACCTGGCATCATTAGACCCGTGAGGGCAATCCAGTCTGCGTCGAGGGACGTCGCGGTATCCAAGAACCCCACTTCGTCGGGAAGCCAAGACACCGCCTGAATCGCGATTACGCCATCTACTGATCCAAATCTCTCCTTACCCAAGGCATAGACATCGCCTGTGGCCAACTCGACCCCGGACATTCCCCGCTCGTGGAAAGCTTTGTTGCCGAACTCCACCAGTTCCGGAACGATATCCACTCCAACCAATCCAAGCTTTGGGTGACGTTTTTTTAGCCAGAAAAGGTTTGCCCCCGAACCGCAACATAGGTCGAGAATTCTGTCTTCCCTATGTCGTTCCATGGCTCCTTCTCGCTCCAGGAAATCGAAAAAGCACCGTGTGCTTTCGTAACAGGTTTCCCACTGGCGGATGTGATAAGCCTCGGTGAATTTCGGCACGTCCCTTTCTGTCATCAAGATTTCTTTTCCTACTTGTTTCGCATGGCGAAGTGCTCTTCGGCCAGAAGCCAGTCTGCTTCACTGTCAATATCCAAGGACCTGTTGCTTGGAATTTCGTAATAAAGAGACGAATTATCCTGCACCGTGTCTGAGCTGAAAATATGGGTGCGGGTACAAACCTCGATTGCTCCGTCCATCAAATAAAGAGGTTCGAAGTCTTGTCGATTGGGACTGGGGGGCCATTCCCCCATGACCGAATGGACCCGTCCCTCCTTTGCCCGACACAGGTAATAGAGAGTTCTGGAATCCACTTCATGCACCGTGGTTAGGCAATTGGCCGGTTGCCCGGCGACGAACGTCTTGAGAGCGCCATCCAGGTCTTCTTTCGTCCGCAAGGGCAGGGTTGGAAAGAGGACGGCCACCGCATCTACGGTTGTACCTGAATTTTCTTCATAGGTTCTTACGGCATGACGAAATGCCGGAACGATGGGGGCTGAATCGGTCGCCATTTCCGGCGGGCGTTTGATGGTGTGCTCAACGCCATGCGATTCGGCAATGGCAAGAATGTATTCTGAATCCGTGGTAACACAGAGTCCGGACAAAAGTTCGCTAGAAACAGCCGTCTCGATAGTATGCGCAATTAATGGTTTTCCCGCCAACTGTCGAAGGTTCTTTGCGGGGACCTGTTTAGACCCCCCCCGGGCTGGAATTATGCCGAGAATGAACATGCTGTTTCTCCACGCCCGCACCAGTGTCTGGTCGGGAAAGAGTTGGATGGAATTTGCCCTTTGTGTCTCCTTCATTGTGGCTAAACAATGCTGGAGACACAAGATGTGGATTGGGACCACTCGGCCCAAGTCGGAACGGCGCGGTTTACGCTACGCAAGTGATATGACCGACGGGGAATGGAACGTGACCGAGCTCCTGTTGCCTGCGGTGAAACGGTTGGGCCGCCCGCGAACGACGGACTTGCGCGAAGCGAGCCCAACGGCCAGCGTGATTGACAGCCAGTCCGTGAAAACTTTGCATTCCAGTCTGGATTATTCAACCATGGTATGGTCTTTAGCTCGCGCGCATAGATAATTTAAGGGGCTGTCCCGGCCAATCCGCTTTGGGGGTTGTCATGGGAGCTATGCGGAAGAGTCGTCTGAGCTGGTTGTCCGGGACAACCCCTCTGAAAGGCGTTGGAAAAAAAGCGGCTGGCGATCGTTGCTCCTCTGGAGGTAAGGACGTGAAGGAAAACAACCATACCGTTCTGGTCGTTTCCGCGACAGCCGTGGCCGGCATCCTGGTGTCGGTGCTGGCGGCGTTTACCGTCTACCTGATGCAGCGGAGTGAGATTCGTGCGGATTTCGAACGTCTATCATTGGATCACATCAGCGGCGTCGAGCGGAGCATGGCAGGCGATTTCGAGAAAATCGTGGCGTTGCAAAGCTATTTCCACGTGGAACACCGTGTCGAAGAGGAGGCATATCGAGAATTCATTTCCCCCCTTGTGACCTCGAGCCCGACCATCGCCGCCATCTCATGGGTCCCGCGGGTTCCACAGGGGAAGGTATCGGCGGACCTTCCTGTCTGGGAACGGGACGCCGGCGGAACGCGGGTTCCGGCGCTACCACGGCCGCAGTACTTCCCGCTCCGTTTCGTTGAACCGAAGGAAACCTACGGCCCGGCCCTGGGGTTCGACATGGCCTCCGATCCGGTTCGGCGCCGAACCTTGGAGATCGCGCGTGATACGGGAAAGTTAGCCGTCAGTCGACGTTTGACGCTGATCGCGGGCGCGAAGACTCGGGTGGCGCATGAAAAACACATGGCGGCGGATCACGGGGATCAATATGGATTTGTCGCCGTGCTGCCGGTCTATAAAGGAGGGGAAGTCCCCGGGACGACGGCAGAGCGGCGGACGAGCCTGAAAGGCTTCGTCGCCGGCGCCTTCCTGGTCGGCAATATCGTACACCATTCCATGTCCCACCTTCTGGAGGTGGATGGCGTCCACCCCATGAATCTTCATGTCTTCGACCTCTCGGCCGGGAACGGCTTCCGCTCGCTTTATCCGAAGGGGGCGCCGGAGGACCGCTTGGCGGTTCTGCTGGGCGGGATGCACAAGGAAAAGACGACCCGTGTCGGTGACCGCAAATGGCTGCTGGTTAGTGCTCCCAGCCAAGCTTTCCACCAGGAACACTTTATGTGGACCCATTGGGGCGTCCTCCTCGGCGGGCTGGTGGCGACCGCCGTTCTGGCCGCCTATCTGAACGTACTGATGCAGAGGGGGGGAGAACGCAGAAGGCATGCGCGACACCTCCATGAGCGAGAGGAAGAGATCTGGCTTCTCCTCGAATCCACCGAGGAAGGCATATACGGAATCGACATCGAGGGACGCTGCACCATTTGCAACTCCGCTGCTGCCCGTCTCCTCGGATACAACGATCGCGACGAGATTCTCGGCAAGTCCATGCACGATCTGATCCGCCATTCCCGCCCGGACGGCACTCCTTATCCTTCCGCAGAGCGTCTTGCTGTCCGGGTATCGCAGGAAGGGGAATACGAGCGTGTCGATTCCGAGGTTTTCTGGCGCAAAGACGGTTCTAGCTTTCCCGTCGAGTACCATGTCTCCCCGATGAGCCGGGATGGTGAGATCATCGGCTCCGTGATCACCTTCGTCGATATCACGGAACGTAACCTGGCCGCCGAAACGCTGCGCAAGGCGCATGACGATTTGGAGCAGCGAGTGAAGACGCGGACCGCTGCCCTGGCACGCTCTAACGCCGACCTGGAGAAGTTCGCTTACGTTGCGTCACACGATCTCAGAGAGCCGCTTCGCATGGTGACGAGCTATCTGCAACTTCTGGATAGGAAGTACGAGTCTGGTCTTGACGACGACGCACGCGAATACATTAATTTCGCTGTGAACGGCGCCAAGCGGATGGATTCTCTGATCAGGGACCTGCTCCAATATTCACGGGTCGAGTCCCATGGCGAGGATCTCAGGCTGCTTGATTCCGAGGAAATCCTCGAGGAAGCTCTGGACAACCTTCAGGCCGCCATCGAAGAGACGTCCGCCATGGTCACCTTCGACGACATGCCGGGCGTCAGGGCCGATCACTCCCAACTCATGCGACTTTTTCAGAATCTTATCGGCAACGCCATCAAATATCAGGTGCCTGATGTCATTCCCAAGATTCACGTCGATGCCGAGGTTTCGGACGATCGGGTGACTTTCTCGGTTCGGGACAACGGAATCGGAATTGCTCCCGAATTTTTCGAGAGGGTCTTCGTCATTTTCCAGCGTCTACACGGGCGAGAGGAATACAGCGGAACGGGGATCGGCCTGGCGGTGTGCAAGAGGATCGTGGAACGTCATGGCGGGCGCATGTGGGTCGAAAGCGAACTTGGGAAGGGCAGCACGTTCTTCTTCACGCTACCCGCTGGGGAATAGCCTGTTTGGGGCACGTTCGCACCGCAATCAGCTTGATGATCGGACTTGGTCAGAAGTTTGCCCTTGCGAATAACGGAGACTCTAGGGCCTGAGAGTCAGCCGGTCCCCCGTCACCTCGTAGGACGAGAGGCGGCTGAGAAAGCTCATCCCCAACAGAGACGTGGCCATGGGAGCCCCGTTGACCGAGGCCCTGACGTCCCGGAACGCGATGTGCCCGATTTTGATGTGCCCGACCCGGACGGGCGCCCCCATGACCATACCGTTTGCGGTCCGGTAGGCCTTGTCGAAGGACAGGCGCTTGGGATCGAACCCAAGCCGCCCGGCGTCGCGAGGGCTCAAGACGACATCGCTGGCCCCCGTGTCGACCATGAACCGCACCGGGACCCCGTCAACCTCGGCCTCGACCACGAAATGCCCCCCCCGTCGCGCATTGAGCACCACCTCCGTTCCGTTGGACATGCCCCGGTGGGGCAGCAACTCGGCCAGCAACCGGTCCCCCAACGCGGCCGCGTCGTGACGGAGGCTGTAGGCCAGCAGCAGGCCCACCCCGATAGCGATCCAAATCATGGCGTTCTTGAAGGCTTTTTTAGGCCGCAGGCGGGCGTGCATGATCACCGAGGCGCCCACCAGGGCCAGCAGCGCGAGGCGACGAAGCAGTCTCATCCGGCTCTCTTCGTCGTCCATCGCCTCGGGGAAGAGGGAGACCAGCCAGGCCACCAGGACCCCGACCAGCAGGGCGCCCACCACCAGCCACAGCCACGGGGGACCCTTGGGGTGCGGCGGCGGCTTCTGGGACCAGGGGCCGGGACTGGGCATTTGCTTATCCCCGCCGCCAAGTGGTGCCGCCGGGGCCGTCCTCGAGCAGGATGCCCCGAGCCTTGAGTTCGTCGCGAATGCGGTCGGCGGCGGCAAAGTCCTTGGCCTTGCGGGCTTCCAGGCGGGCCGCGATCCGGGCTGCGATCTCCGCGTCGTCCAGAGTCTCCGCCCCCTCGGGCCGCCAGCGGAACCAGTCCTCCGGATCTTGGGAGAGCAGGCCGAGAATCCGGCCGGCCGCCAGCAACCGACCCTTGATCCGCGCCTGATCGCCCCTGTTGGCGGCCTTGTTGAGCGCGCCGGCGATCTCGTGAACGTGGGAAAGGGCCAAGGCCGTATTGAGATCGTCAAGCAAAGCCGCCATTACCGCGTCCGGCACTTCGGCCGGTTGAGCCTCAACGTCGGCGACGTTGCGCAGCGCCCCATAAAACCGGTCGAGCTGGTGGCGGGCCTGTTCGATCCCGGACTTGGTGAAGTCCAGGGGCGCGCGGTAGTGGGTGCCCAGTAGCTCGAGACGGATCGCCTCGCCCGGAAATTCCTTCAAGAGATCGTGAACGGTATAGAAATTGCCCAACGACTTGGACATCTTCTCGCCCTCGACCATCAAGTAGCCGTTGTGAACCCAATAGCGGACGAACGGCGTACCGCCGTGTGCGCAGGTGCTTTGTGCGATCTCGTTTTCATGATGGGGGAAGATCAGGTCCTGTCCGCCGCCATGGATGTCGAAGGTCTGCCCGAGGTATTCGCC
The DNA here is from genome assembly GCA_003354135.1 of Rhodospirillales bacterium. Taxonomy (GTDB): domain Bacteria; phylum Pseudomonadota; class Alphaproteobacteria; order Rhodospirillales; family GLO-3; genus GLO-3. The sequence continues at coordinate 75,111 of PIVK01000005.1, read as the reverse complement.
GCTCATGGCCGAGCACTCGATATGCCAGCCCGGCCTGCCGCGGCCCCAGGGGCTGTCCCAGCCCGGAAACTCGGGATCGGACGGTTTCCATAACACGAAGTCTGCCGGGTCCCGCTTGTATGGGGCCACTTCGACCCGGGCGCCGGCGATCATGTCCTCGCGGTTGCGTCCCGACAGCTTGCCGTAGTCCGCCATGGACGGCACGCTGAAGAGCACGTGACCCTCGGCCTCATAAGCATGGTCCGCCGTGATCAAGGTTTCGATCATGGCGATCATCCGGGCGATGTGTTCGGTGGCCCGGGGTTCTATGTCGGGGCCGACGGCCCCCAGCGCCGCCATGTCCTTATGGAAAATAGCGGTCGTTCGTTTGGTGATGTCGGCGATGGACTCCCCGGTTTCCTGGGCGCGCGCGTTGATCTTGTCGTCGACGTCGGTGATGTTGCGCACATAAGTGACGTCCGGATACAGTCGTTTCAGGACCCTATAGAGCACGTCGAACACGACGACCGGCCGGGCGTTGCCGATGTGGGCGAAGTCGTAGACCGTGGGGCCGCAGACGTACATGCCGACCCGGCCGGGGGTCTGAGACTCGAACTTTTCCTTGGTGCGCGCCAGGGTATTGTGGAGGTATAGGTCCACGGGTCTCTCCGTTTTAGCCTGGGAAGCCGTTGGTGATGGGGTAGCGCCGGTCGCGGCCAAAGGAGCGGCGCGAGATCTTGACCCCCGGTGGGGCTTGGCGGCGTTTATACTCCGCCCGGTCGACCATGCGCCAGACCTTGGCCACCATCTCGGCATCGTGGCCGCGGGCCGCGATCTCTTTTTGCGACATCTCGCCCTCGACCAGACATTCCAGGATGTCGTCCAACTCGTCATAGGGCGGCAGGGTGTCCTGGTCGGTCTGGTCGGGCTTGAGCTCCGCCGACGGAGGCTTGGTGATGATTCGTTCCGGCACCACGCGGCCCTCGGGACCGAGCGCCCCTTCGGGACGATGGGAATTGCGCCAGCGGGCGAGGTCGAAGACGGTGGTCTTGTAAATATCCTTGAGCACGTTGTAGCCGCCGCACATGTCACCATAAAGGGTCGCATACCCCACCGACATCTCGGACTTGTTGCCGGTGGACAACACCATGTAGCCGAACTTGTTGGACAGGGCCATCAGGGTCAACCCCCGCGAGCGGGCCTGGATGTTCTCCTCGGTCGTATCGGCGGGATGCTGGACGAAGGCCTCGCGCAACATGGTGTCGAAAGCTTCCATCGCGGGCTCGATGGAAATCGTGTCGAGCCGCGTTCCCATCAGCCTCGCGGCTTCGTCCGCATCGTCCAGGCTGTCCTGGGAGGTATGGGGCGACGGCATCATGACGCAGTGGACGCGCCGCGGCCCCACCGCATCGACGGCGATGGCCGCGCTCAGCGCGCTGTCGATGCCGCCCGACAACCCGATCAGGGTACCGGGAAAGTGGTTTTTGTCGATGTAGTCGCGCAGCCCCGTCATGACGGCGCAATAGACGGTCTCCAGCGGGTCCGGTCCGGCCGGCGGTTCCTGGGGCGCGCAGGTCCATCCGCCCGTTCCGCCGGTCCAGGTGCTAAGCAGTACCTGCTCCTGCCACGACGCGCCTGCGGCGACGATTTCCCCTCCGGCCCCGAGGACGAACGAGCCCCCGTCAAAGACCAGCTCATCCTGACCGCCGACAAGATTGACGTAGACCAGGGGCAGGCCCGTGGCGGCGGTGCGGTGGCGTGCGAATTCGAGCCTGATTTCCGGTTTGCCCAGTTCGAAGGGAGAGCCGTTGAGAACCACCAGGATGTCCGCCCCGTTCGTCTTCAAGGCGTCGGCGGGCCCCGGAGCCCACATGTCCTCGCAGACCATTGCCCCCAGCCTCAGGCCGCGGAAGGGAATGGGGGTCGGATCGGGGCCGGGCGTGAACAGGCGGACCTCGTCAAAGACCCCGTAATTGGGGAGTTCTCTCTTGTGGCGGACGGCTGCGATCTTGCCGCCGTCCAGAAGCAGAACCGAATTATGGAGCCTGCCCTCCTCGGCCCACGGCGTGCCGACGAGCAGGGCGGGCCCACCGTCGGCGGTCACGGCCGCAAGGTCCCGCACCCGGGCCTCGATCCCGCGCTGGAAGGCTTCTTTGAGGACCAGGTCTTCCGGCGGATAGCCCGACAGCACCAGTTCGCCGGTGATGAACAGGTCGGCGCCTCCGTCCGCCGCCGTTTGCCGGGCGCGCAGGACCCTGTCCGTGTTGGCGTCGATGTCGCCGACGGTCGGGTTGATCTGCGCCAGGGCCAGCGTAAGGGTGTCGCCCATCCGGATCGCCTTCCAGCCTCTGATCTTGGTTCCGCCCCGTCATAGGCGTCGACCCAAAGACCCGTCGACGCCGCCCACCAATACCAATTTTTTATGGGGCTGTCCCGGATAACCGGCCCCGTACTTCTCTCCCCCGCGTCAACCTAGGGTTCCCATAATCGCCTCTGCACGATCGGCATCCTTTGGGTGGTTTACGTTGAAGAATGGATCGACGGGATCCGAGGGGAAGGTCACGGTGGCCAGCTTATGCTTCCCGGTCCAGGAATCGACCTTATAGTTTCCCGCCTCAACGGTTTTTCTCAGGTTCTCCGCCAAGCGAACGGGCCACAAACCGATCACCGGGTGGTGCCTTCCGCCCGAGACCGCGCAGGCCATGTCCGCGCCCTCTTCGAGCACGGCTGAAAGGAGACGGCTTACCAGATCCCTGGGCAGAAATGGCGAATCGGTCGGGAACGTGGCGACCCATTCGGCCTTGGACGTCATTTTGGCGGCCCACTCCATGCCGGTGAGGACACCGGCAAGCGGTCCCGCGAACCCCTCGATCACATCGGCGACGACGGGCAGGCCATATCGGGAGAAACGCTTCGGATCGCCGTTGGCGTTGAGGATCAGGGTCTCGACCTGCGGCGCCACCTTTTCGATCACGTGCTCAAGAAGTGGACGGGCCGCCAGCTTCACCAGGCACTTGTCTCCACCCCCCATGCGCCGCGACAGTCCGCCGGCCAGCAAAACGCCGGTTATGTTTGACTTTGGGTCCACGATCAATGCTTCCGCTTCGGGACGTCACGTTCCCGGAGATAGTCGTCGGTGGTCCGGACCATGGGTCTCGGTTCGACCGCCAGAGGCCCCGCCCCGTGTTCGGTCTCCCAATCGGCCTCGGCAAAGACGCGGCAGGACTCGCAAAGCCGAAGATGGCGCAGCCGCGCGGGATCGGCGAAGGCTGAATGATGCGTCACGCGTTCGATGATCCGCTCGACCGCTTTCTTGGCGGCGAAAGGTGTTCCGCACTCTTCGCAAAGGAATGGATCGTCTTCCTTGATGACTCGGAAACGCCCGGCATCGTCACCGAAATTCAACCGCGCCGACAGGCCGACGGCCTTTTCCGGACAGGTCTTGATGCAGAGGCCGCATTGGATGCACTTATCTTCGAGGAACCGAAGCATCGGGCGGTCCCGGTTGCTTCCGAGCGCCCCTGTCGGGCAGGCCCCGACACAGGACAGACAGAGGGTGCAGGCCTGATCCTCCACCTCGATGGTGCCGAAGGGGGCGCCGGGGCTCAAAGGAAAAAGAGCGGTTTTCGCTTTGGGCGATTTGGCATGAAGGTGTCTCATGATTTTCCAGACCCTTTCCTGCTTTCCCCCGAGAAGCATGAATTCCGCCGGTTTCACGGGCTTTGGCCCGGCCGGTTTCCAGAGAAGCTCCTCGACGGCAAGGGGATCCTCGTCATCGAGGACGGTGATCCGCTCTCCGGCAAGCCCGAGCCCGTCGAGGATTTCTCCCGCCCGTTTGACTTGGCTGCTCAGGCCGGCGATTTCGGGATAATGGGACCGGGGGGCCAGAATGTGAACGGCCGTGGCCCCATAGGCTTGGGTGGCGGCAAGGAAATCGAGGCCCAATTGGGTCACCCGGTTAATTGCGAACGGCAGCACATTGGCCGGAAGGCCGCGGCCGAACCGTCCCATCATCCCCACCATTTCCGAACCCAGGCCGGAATCATGAACCAGGAGCACCGGTTTCTTGCCTCCCGCCTTGCGGTAGGAAAGCAGCAATACCCGGAGCCGGTTGAGCAGCGCTTCGGGAACCGGAAGGGTGTAGGTCACCGCACCGGTCGGGCAGACGCCGGCGCAGTCACCGCACCCCGCGCAAACGAAGGGATCGATACTGACGGCATCGCCCGCAGGCTGGATGGCGGACGCGGTGCAGACGTCGATGCACATGCCGCACCCCTTATGGGCGTTGCGGGCATAGGCACATAGCTTCGCTTCCACCGAGGCGTAACGCGGTTTTTCGAACTCACCCACCATGTCCGTTATTTCGAACATCGCCTTGAGAACCGCAACCGGGTCCCGGGGGGCGGGAGCGAAGTAACCGTCGCGCTTGTCGATCGGCAGAGTGTTTCCCGTCAGATCCAGGATCAGGTCGCACCGTAAAGCGTACCTCTTCCGGGAAATGTCGAACGCCAGCTTTTTCCGGGATGAAGGGCTGGCCGTGGAGAAACCGTCGATTTCCACTTCGAAAGCCCCCAAGTGGCCGCTTGCCGAACAGACCTTGCCCGAAAACACGGGAAAGTCGGCCTGCGCGGGAGGGATCACATCGCCGGCAGGTTGCAGCAGGAACGTGACATCCATGCGGGATGCAAGCTGCTTCGCCTCGTTCAGGGCGGCCTGATCCCGGCCGATCACCAGGACGCTCCCCTGCGAAGACAGCGAAACGGTCGTTGTCGCCGGAATGTCGAGAGAGGCCTCGGCAATGAGCGCGGCCATCTTGGCGGTTGCTTTCTTGCCGTCGTTGCCCCAACCGGCAACTTCGCGAAGGTTGACGTAGCGGACATGGGTTCCGCTTCCGCTCTCTTCGCGGACCTCTTCGAACAGCGGCACTTCCTGGGCGCAAGCAACCAGAACCTGGGCGTTGGCTGCGATCGCCGTTTTGTAGTTTTCGATCTGGCTCCGGCAGAGTTGGCTATGGATGAACGGCTCTTTACCCCCAAGAGTCTTTGCCAGAGATTTCGCGTCGAGCGGAATTGTACCCTCGCAGGAGCACATGAGCACGACCTTACCATTGGATTCCATGGGGCAGGTCCAATTCTGTTTAGAGGCGTCCAGCCGAAGATAACGAAAGTCCGAGTTCGTTTCGATGGTTTTTAGGCGGTCTCCGACTCAAAGATGGATGCGCCCCACTCAAAGTCGAGTTGCCTTGATTGCCCGGTTTGTGGTTTGCTTGTCGATACCGTGCGGTTATTGCAAGAAAGATGCTGGTGATGGCGGCAAGAAGTTCGATGCGCCTCGGCGTGGTATTGGAGCGCCGGGACCTGGACAATCCCTGGCAGGACCACGAATGGCGTCCCGTCGCGGTAATTCCCGGTGCGGCGGACTGTCCGGAATGGCGGCTCCTTCATGAGAGGAAAGGTTGGCGGCGCTACCATGCGGGTACGCTGGACCTGGAACTGTTTGCCCGTGAGACCGAGGGCTACAAATACAATCTTTCAACCGGAGAGCCGCGCATCTTCGTTGTCGTTCGGCCGGCAGACGAGGACGATGAAAACGACGTCGAGCCGTTCCTCGTCACGGCCTGCCCTTACGAATCTCAGGACTATCTGGATAGCGGCGAGGAAATCGTCGAAGGCGTCCCCATGCCGGGAGAACTGGCGGAATGGATCAATGCGTTCGTCGAGCGCCATCACATGGACGAACCTTTCGTCAAACGCAAACGCAAGAAACACAAAGACGCAGAACGTCACCACCCCTTTGGCGAAGAGGGCCGCCGTGGCTAGACGCGAGACAAGCCACGGGCGGTGGTCGCGCCTGAAAGAGGCAAAACGCCAAAGCGGTCGTACGGCGTCCGGTCTCAAAGAGGATGATAAGGGAACGGTGCCGGCAAGGGGCGATGACGCCGGGGGTGACCCTGCCGGGCCGCCGCCGGATCTGCCGGATGTCGAGACTCTGGATGAGAAGTCGGATTTTTCGGCGTTCCTTGGCGACGGGGTGCCCGAAGACCTGCACCGCGCCGCGCTCCGCAAGCTGTGGCGGAGCGATTCGTCGTTCGCCAACCTGGATGGCCTCAATGACTATGACGATGACTACAGCATCCTTGCCCCGCTGGCGGCCGCCGTTGCCGAAACTCTCAAAAAATCGCTTTTCGACGAGGAGCCCGTGGCCGGCGAAGACAGAGAAGATGGAAACGAGCCTTCCGATCCCGGCCTCACGGCCACGGCGGAGCCATTGAAGGCCAACGACGCCGTGAACGTTTTGGATGACGGGGAGAACAGCGGCACTCAGACCTAAAGTCGAAGAGACGAGGATGGCGTTGAAAGCATAACATGGACTACAATCGGCTCGAGACGGCCGGAAGAGGGTAGAGGGCGTTATGGGGGTGGGGGAAAAATCCGTTCCGGGAGTTGCTGAGGAGGATTTTCTCCGAGCCCAGGTGTATGGGATGCTGGCGCGGCTGCTCATCGCACCGCCGTCATCGGATTACCTGATGAGGCTGACCAGGATCGAAGGAAGCAACACGCCCGTAGGCTTGGCTTTCGCGGATTTGGCTGAACAGGCCCGGGCCATTACGCCGGAAACGGCGGAAGAGGAATTCAACAAACTTTTCATCGGTGTGACCCAAGGGGAACTGGTTCCCTTCGCGTCTTATTATCTGACGGGGTTCCTGAACGACAGACCCTTGGCGGCCTTGCGCGATACGCTTGCCGAGTTCGGCATCGAGCGCACCAAGGATGTGCATGAACCCGAGGATCACATAGCCTTTCTCTGCGATGTGATGAGCGGACTTGTTTCCGGCACGTTCGGCGCGCCGGCAGAACAGAGTGTCCAGCGGAAGTTCTTCGGGGATCACATCGCATCTTGGGCCCCCCGGTTTCTGGAGGATCTGAAAAATACGGAGACGTCGGCCTTTTACAGGGCCATCGGGGCCGTCGGGGGCCATTTCCTGGCTATCGAGGAAACGGCATTCGACATGACGGACTGAGCTTGCCGAAGAGGGGCCGCGGCAATCGGTTTGCCGTGTATTGCCGGAAAAGGGATGAGCGCGGATGACAGACCGGAAACCCAAGAAAGTCCTTGGTCGGCGTGAATTCCTGATTGCCGGGGAAAGAGGAATGACCGGGAGCGGCGGAATGCCCGGGAAACCGGCAGGAAAGACTGCCGAGGAACGAGCGGCGGAACCACGTGGAGGCTACCGGAAAAGCAAGCACATCACGACGTACTATGAATTGAGCGGATTTTGAGTGGAATATCTACGGGAGGATTGGATGCTTACCAAGAAACGCGGTGGGGTTGCGAATGGCCCCCGTCTGTCGAAAGCTCTGGTGGGTGTTGTCGGCGAGGCAATTGGCCGGCGCACTTTTCTCAGACGTTCGGGACTAACGGTCGGCGGTGTGGCCATGGCGGCCGCGGCACCGGCGGGCTTGGCCCAGAAGGCCGAGGCGGCTCCCGCTTCAAAGGCGCCGGAGGCCGATAAGGTCACCACGGTTTGCACCCACTGTTCGGTGGGCTGCGGCGTTATCGCAGAAGTCCGCAACGGCGTCTGGGTCGGACAGGAACCGGACTTCAGCAATCCGTTCAACATGGGGGCGCATTGCGCCAAGGGTGCCTCGGTCCGCGAGCACGCCATCGGCGAGCGTCGGCTCAAGTACCCGATGAAGCTCGAAGGCGGCAAGTGGAAGAAAGTCGGTTGGGACCAAGCGATAAATGAGATCGGCGACAAACTGCTCGATATCCGAAAGACCTCGGGTCCCGACTCCGTCTATTGGCTTGGATCGGCGAAGCACAGCAACGAGCAGGCGTATCTGTTCCGCAAGTTTGCCGCCTTCTGGGGAACCAATAACGTTGATCACCAGGCGCGTATTTGCCACTCGACCACGGTCGCCGGCGTAGCCAACACCTGGGGCTACGGTGCGATGACCAACAGCTTCAACGACATCCACAATTCCAAGGCCGTCTTCCTGATCGGGTCGAACCCGGCGGAGGCCCATCCGGTGGCGTTGCTGCACATCATGAAGGCCAAGGAAAAGAACAACGCACCGATCATTGTCTGTGACCCGCGTTTTACGCGCACCGCTGCCCATGCAGACGAGTACGTGCGTTTCCGTTCCGGAACCGACGTGCCGCTCATCTGGGGACTCCTTTGGCACATCTTCGAGAACGGCTGGGAAGACAAGCAGTTCATTCGCAAGCGCGTCTGGGGCATGGACGATGTCAAAACCGAGGTCAAGAAGTGGACCCCGGAGGAAACAGAGCGGGTAACCGGCGTTCCCGGCACCCAGCTCCGTCGCGTCGCCCGGCTGATGGCCAACAACCGGCCCGGTACGGTGATCTGGTGCATGGGCGGTACCCAGCACCATACCGGCAACAACAATACGCGCGCTTACTGCATTTTGCAGTTGGCTCTCGGCAACATGGGAACGAGCGGCGGCGGGACCAACATTTTCCGCGGACACGACAACGTCCAGGGCGCCACGGATTTCTGCGTTCTGTCCCATAGCCTTCCCGGCTACTACGGTCTCAAGACCGGTTCGTGGAAGCATTGGTGCCGTGTCTGGAACGTTGATTACGACTATGTGAAGGGACGCTTCGCCAGCAAGAAACTGATGGAGTCCAAGGGCATTCCCGTGTCGCGCTGGTTCGACGGCGTGTTGACCGCCAAGGATCAGATCGATCAGCCCGACAACGTCCGCGGCATGGTGTTCTGGGGGCATGCGCCCAACTCCCAAAGCCGTCTTCCCGATATGAAGAAGGCGATGGAGAAGCTGGACATCATGGTCATCGTCGATCCCTATCCGACCATGTCGGCGGTGATGTCGGACCGCAAGGACGGCGTTTATCTTTTGCCGGCCGCGACGCAGTTCGAGACCTATGGTTCCGTAACCGCGTCCAACCGGTCCCTCCAATGGCGTGACAAGGTCTTCGATCCGCTGTTCGAGTCCAAGCCCGATCACGAGATCATGTACCTGTTCGCGAAGAAGTTCGGCTTCGAAAAGGAGTACTTGAAGAACATCGAGGTCAAAGGGACGGAGCCTCTGGTCGAGGACATCACCCGTGAGTTTAACAGCGGCATGTGGACCATCGGCTATACCGGCCAGTCGCCGGAGCGGCTGAAGAAGCACATGAAGTACCGCCATACCTTCGATACGACGTCGCTTCGGGCGAATGGCGGCCCCTGCGACGGCGAGTACTTCGGGCTTCCGTGGCCCTGTTGGGGCACGGCGGATATGAACCACCCGGGAACGCCGATCCTCTACGATCCGTCCAAACCGGTGGCCGAGGGCGGCCTGAACTTCCGCGCCCGTTTCGGCGTGGAACGCAATGGCGAGAACCTGCTGGCCATCGACTCCTATCCAGTGAACTCGGAAATCAAGGATGGGTACCCCGAGTTTTCCATGGCCATGCTCAAGAAGCTGGGCTGGGACAAGGATCTCTCCGCGAAGGAAAAGGAGGCGATCGCCAAGGTCGCGGGCGACAAGACCAACTGGAAGACCGACCTTTCGGGCGGTATCCAGCGGGTCGCCATCAAACACGGCTGTTCGCCCTTCGGCAACGCCAAGGCGCGCTGCAATGTCTGGACCTTCCCGGATCCGATTCCGATCCACCGCGAACCTCTGTATTCGCCGCGGCGCGATCTGGTTGCGGACTATCCGACCTACGAGGACACGCGGAACTACCGCCTGCCGACTCTTTACAAGTCGATCCAGGACAAGGACTTTTCGAAGGACTTCCCGACCATTCTCACCACCGGCCGTTTGGTGGAATACGAGGGTGGCGGCGATGAGACCCGGTCCAACCCGTGGCTTGCCGAGTTGCAGCAGGAAATGTTCTGTGAAATCAACCCATTCGACGCCAACAACGCCAACATTCGTGATGGGGATGATGTCTGGGTCAAGAGTCCCGAAGGAGGGAAGGCCAAGGTCAAGGCCCTGATTACCGAGCGTGTCGGGCGCGGAGTGGCCTTCATGCCGTTCCACTTCGGTGGGGTCTGGATGGGTGAAAGCCTTTTGGACAGGTACCCCAACGGGGCGGAACCTTTCGTTGTCGGTGAGGCCGCCAATATCTGTACGACCTACGGATACGACTCGGTCACGCAGATGCAGGAAACCAAAACGACATTGTGTCGGATTGAGAAAGCCTAGGGAGCCCTGATTATGGCACGCATGAAGTTCCTTTGTGATGCGGAACGCTGCACTGAATGCAATGGCTGCGTTACCGCCTGCAAGAACGAGCACGAAGTGCCCTGGGGCATTAACCGCCGCAGGGTCGTAACCCTTAATGATGGTCGGCCGGGCGAACGCAGCCTGTCAGTGTCTTGTATGCACTGTTCGGATGCGCCGTGCATGGCGGTCTGTCCCGTGGACGCCTTCTACCAGACCGACGACGGTGTGGTGCTGCATTCCAAGGACACCTGCATCGGCTGCGGATACTGTCTGTTCGCCTGCCCCTTCGGCGCGCCGCAGTTCCCCAAAGCGGGCAGCTTCGGCAGCCGGGGCAAGATGGACAAGTGCACCTTCTGCGCTGGTGGTCCCGAACAGGACCACTCCGATGCCGAATTCCGCAAGTACGGCAGCAACCGCTTGGCCGAGGGTAAATTGCCCATTTGCGCGGAGATGTGTTCGACGAAGGCACTTCTTGCCGGTGACGGTGACGTGGTCTCGGATATCTTCCGCAAGCGGGCGACTGTCCGTGGCTTCGGTGCCGGCGCCTGGGGATGGGGCACGGCTTACGATCTTAAATCGAGGACGTAAATCGGTGGGCGTTGCAGGAGTGGGGTGGTTGCATTCACCCCCTCCCGCGCTCTCCGTGCGGCATGTCCTTGTCCGACAGATAATTTGATCGTAGGGGTTCCCGGATCATGAGACGGTCCATTTTATCAGCGCCAAGAGGTGCCTGCCGACTTTCGGTGCCAAGAGGCGCCTGCCGGCTTTCGGCGCCAAGAGGCGCCTGCCGGCTTTCGGCAAAAGTCCTGGGTTTGGTGCTCGTGGGTTTCATTGCCGTGGCAAGCGCCAAAGCTCTGGCCGCCGGAGCGGGTTCCGACACCGGCTTAAACAACGCCAGGGGGAATGCAAGCGCTTCGGATTTCTGGCGAAAGCTTAAACAGGGGCAGAAAGGCTATGTGTCCAATCCGGATTCGGCGCCTGAATGGCTGATCAGCGGTGAGTACTCGGCGTGCATGAAGGCTGGGAACTGCACCGAATCCGCCGTCGATTTCTCGCTTCCCGTTCACTCACTGGTACCCCCTATCGCCTCGCCCCAGGGCAAGGGCGCTGATTGGAGCAACATCCTGTTTCTCCTCGCCGCTCTCGCCTTATTCACCACTTGGTGCGGGGTTGTCCTGGTTAAGGCCGGACGGGATGAGGGACGGGATGAGGCGGATGAAACCTCTTTAGGTGGGCGGGCCGGCCGGTGACCGTCAGCAGAAGACAGTTTCTCAAGAGCGCCGTGGCCGGAAGCACCGTCGTCGCGACCGCTTGTATCGCGACCGATGCCGATGCCCGGGGCAATATGGAGATGCCCGAGGGGGCGCTCGGATTGCTGTTCGACTCGACTCTCTGCGTCGGCTGCAAGGCTTGTGTCACGGCATGCAAGACTGCCAACGGCAAGCCGTTGGCGACCCCTCCGGAACTTCCGTATCTGGACAAGACCAGGACGCTCTCGCCCGACGCACTGAACGTTATCAAGATATTCAAGGACGGCAAGGCGACGGCGAAGGACCGGGCCGAGGACGGCTTTGCCTTCATGAAGCATTCCTGCATGCACTGCGTCGACCCGGCCTGTGTATCGGCCTGTCCGGTCAATGCCATGAAAAAACAGCCCGACACCGGCGTTGTCACCTACGACAAGGATGCCTGTATCGGATGCCGATACTGTGTATTCGCCTGTCCCTACGACATCCCGCGTTTCGATTACGGCAGCGCGGCCCCCGAGATCCACAAGTGCCAGCTTTGCGATCACCTGTGGAAGGACGGTGGTTTCTCGGCCTGTGCGGATGTCTGCCCCACGGGCGCCACGCTGTTCGGCCCGGTGATCAAGCTCAAGGCCGAAGTTGCCCGGCGCAAGGCGCTGAAAGCCGGCGAAGCCACGAAATTCCCGCGCCGTCATGTGGAAGGCCAGGAGTTCACGAAGGAACAGCCGATGGGCGAGTACATCGACCATGTCTACGGTGAAAAGGAACAGGGTGGGGCACAGATGCTCATGATGAGCGGAGTGCCCTTCGACAAGCTGGGTATGCCGGATCTGCCGGAACAGTCCTATGCCAGTGTTTCCGAAACCATTCAGCACAGCCTGTACCAATGGCTGCTTGGTCCGGCGGTCGCATTGGGTGGCTTAATGGCAGTGACTTACCGCACGGTTCGTTCCGAAGACGAGAACGACGAGGACTAGGGTGAGATCATGAGCGAACACGCACCTCTCGGCGGAAAATTGGTAACGCCCGTCACCATTTTTCTGGCGGCCCTTGCGGCGATTGCCGGAGTCTTCCTCTTGATCCGCTTCGTTTTCGGCATAGGAGCGGTGGCCAACATCAACGACGGCTATACCTGGGGTATTTGGGTCGTCTATGACGTGGTTATCGGCACGGGGTTGGCCTGCGGCGGTTATGCCATGGCGATCCTGGTCTATATCCTCAACAAGGGCCAGTATCATCCCCTGGTCAGGCCGGCGCTGTTGGCCAGCGTCTTCGGCTATTCCCTGGGCGGTTTCGCGGTAATTGTCGATCTTGGGCGGTGGTGGAATTTCTGGCATATTTTGTCACCGGGCTATTCCCACCTCGATTCCGTCATGGTCGAAGTGGCGATTTGTATCGCCCTTTATATCGCCGTGTTGTGGATCGAACTTTCGCCGGCCTTCCTGGAGCGGCTCGGCCTGAAGGATGCAAAGCGGAAACTGGGCAGGGTGCTTTTCGTCTTCATCGCGCTGGGCATTCTGCTGCCGAGCATGCACCAGTCTTCACTGGGCAGCCTTCTGATCATCATCGGCAACCAGTTGGACGCCCGCTGGCAGACGGTTCTGTTACCGCTTCTGTTCCTGCTTTCGGCGATCTCGCTGGGTTTTTCGGTTGTTATTTTCGAAGCCACCGCGGCATCGGAAGGATTCCGGCGTCCCAGGGAAACCCACATCCTGAGCGGCCTTTCCGTCGCCCTGATAGCGGTTTTGGGGCTCTACCTGGGAATCCGTTTCGTCGATCTGGCGATGCGGGGTGAACTCGGGTCTGTTTTCGCGGCGGACTTCCTGAGCGTCATGTTCTGGATCGAGATTTCCCTGTTCGTCTTGCCCATCGTCCTTCTTCTTCCAAGTGCCCGTCGGGTCAATCCCCGAATGCTGTTCATCTCGGCCGTCAGTATGATGTTGGCTTCGGCGCTTTACCGGGTTGACGCGTTCCTGGTTGCCTACAATCCGGGTGACGAGTTCAGCTATTTTCCGGCCATTCCCGAAATGTTCATCACGGTCGGCATGATCGCGTTCGAGGTTTTGGCCTATATCCTGTTGGTTCGCCGCTTCCCGATCCTGCAAGGGACGCATGGCCAACCCAGAGCGGCGATGTCCCGGCCGCTTCCCGCCGAATAGGAGGCTACCATGACGGGAATCTTTGAGGTGGCCCCACATCGTTGGACAGTTTGGCGGCTCAGTTAAGGTGTATTCCGCATCCTGATCATGCCGCCAAATACCTGTTTATCAGATTTCCTTGTTGTTGAGCCTGTGGGGATGTGGGTAAGCCGACAGGCTTACCCATCATATCCACAGGCCCCCCGTCATCGCCGGTTGCATAGGCTTCGGCTGGGGTTCGGCCATTGAGGGCGGAATGGGGCCGCTCGGTGTTGTAGAAGTCGATCCACTCGCCGATGACCTGTTCAGCCCTGAAGCCGTCGGTCAGTTCGTGCAGGTAGACGGCCTCGTATTTGAGAGACCGCCACAGCCGCTCGATGAAGATGTTGTCCATGCAGCGGCCCCGGCCGTCCATGGAGATCGCCACACCGGCATCCTTGAGCGTGCCTGTGAAGTCGAAGCCGGTGAACTGGCTGCCCTGGTCCGTGTTGAAGATCCCCGGCTTGCTGTATCGGGCCATGGCTTCTTCGAGAGCCTCGACGCAGAAAGACGCATCCATGGTGTTCGACAGCCGCCAAGCCAGGACATGGCGGCTCGCCCAGTCCATGATCGCCACCAGATACAAGAAGCCACGCTGGACCGGGATGTCGGTGATGTCGGCGCACCAAACCTGGTTGGGACAATCGATCTCCAGGCCTTTGAGAAGGTAGGGGTAAATCCGATGGGCCGGATGGGGCGCGCTGGTTCTCGGTGCCTGATAGATGGCCTCCAGGCCCATCAACCGCATCAGGCGGCGCACCCGGTGACGGCCAACGCAAATCCCTTCCCGCCGCAGCTGGCGGGCCATCTGGCGGCTGCCGTAGAACGGATACTTCAGGAACAATTCATCAATACGGTGCATCAGGCCCAGGTTCTCCGGTCTCTCGCCCTTCAGAACGTAATAGAACGAGGACCGGCTGATCGACAGCACGCGGCACTGACGGCTCAAACTCAGGTCAGGGTGGTCGTGCGCAATCATCGCCTTGCGCTCTTTACGGCCCACCGCTTGAGCCCTCCGGCCAAAAAATCCCGTTCCACCGTCAGCTCACCGATCTTGGCGTGAAGGTCCCGGACCTCGGTCAAGTGGTCCCGCTGAGCACGGTCAGTGCCGTTCGAGAAAACCTCCCCAAGGCCATCCACCGCCTGCCGCTTCCAGGTGCTCACCTGGTTCGGATGAACCTTGTGCTTGGCCGCGATCTCCTGGATCGTCTTATCGCCCCGCAGCGCTTCCAGCGCCACACGGGCCTTGCAATTCCGCCGTAAACCGGCGTCGCTTGATCATTTCGTATTCCTCCGTTATCCGGCGGAATACACCTTAACACCCTGTCCGATTTTCCAGGACCACCTCAATCACCGCCGATATGAAATTAAGGGGCTTCGCCCCTCGCGCCCGCAAGGCTGCGGCCACCCTGCGGGTCCCTGTGCCTCGCCTCTGCGGTTGCTACCCCCATTCCTCGCCGGAAAGGCAGGGTTGCAGGGCGGGTCTGCATCCCTGACCTGAGTGAAGGGGCAATTGGGAGACTGGCGTGCCGTTCCTTTTTTAATACGGTTTTTCTTGATGCGGCGTTCCCTTTTTGATACGGTTCGCCATGAACCCGAATAAGACGCTTCACGCTTTCTTTTTCAAAACGGCAACCGGTTCCGAACCCGTACGGGGGGTGATCAAGAACTTGCCGACGGAGGAAAAGAAAAGGATCGGCGAAGCCATCAAGGCCGTGGAGTTCGGTTGGCCGATCGGCCTTCCTGTCTGCCGTAACATGGGTAGTGGCCTGTGGGAGGTCAGAGCCGATTTGCCCAACCGGATTTTTCGCGTCCTGTTTGGCATAGACGGCGATTTGATGGTGCTTCTGCATGGTTTCGTGAAAAAGACCCGGAAGACGCCGCAGAAGGACCTGGACGTCGCCAAGGGCCGGTGGAAGGAATACCGGCGCCGGAAAAAGGCGAAAAGGCCGGAAAAAGGCGAAAAGGTAGGAGAAGAGAGATGAATGACCAACACCCCAACATCGGCGGCAGCTTCGATGACTTTCTCGCCGATGAAGGCATTCTCGATGAAGTGACCGAACGGGCTGCGAAACGTGTCATGGCCATGAGCTTCCGGCAAGCCTTCGACGCCTCCGACATGACGAAAACAGCTTTGGCCGAAGCCATGAAGACCAACCGCAAGCAAGTCAACCGGCTCTTCGATGAAAAAGACACGGGCCTGACCCTACACACAATCGTCGCAGCCGCCCAGGCGCTGGGTGGGCGGTTACGGATTTCGTTCGAACCAGGCAATGATGCCGCGCCGTAGCAGGGATCGTTTGCCGGAAGGGTCAAAATGACACCCTAAGCAATCGGCCACCGCACACTGAGGCGCCGGCCGCAGGTGCCACCGAAGGTAAAAAGGAGCCTGACGGATAGCGCCGCTGCGACGAAGTCAAGAGGAGCCGATTGAAGATGAAGGAAGCATGGAACAAAGTCTGGCGGGAAACGCCTATCGCCATGACGTGCAGCATCCTGGCTCTCGTCATTTCGACGCCAACGTTGGTCATTAAGCTTGCGGGCTAAACCACAAAAGGAGGCGTTTGGGCCAAAATGTCCGACAACTGTCCCTATATCCTAAAGCCGGACCCGACCGACAAGCGCTTATTCGAAACCGTCCGGGTTATGGACCACGATGGCAGGGAGCGTGATATCCCGATCATCGCGGAGCACCCTCTGACCCTTTTCCTTAATGGTCAGGAGATCGTCACCATGATGACGATCTGCGACTACCCCGACCTCTTGGGCGTAGGGTATTTGGTCAACCAGAACATGTTGAAGCCGGATGACCGGATCACCGCCATCAATTACGATCCGGATATCGAAACGGTCGTTATCCGCACCGAACGCAGGACCAATTACGAAGAGAAAATGCGCAAGAAGACCCTGACCTCGGGCTGCTCCCAAGGGACGGTATTCGGAGATGTGATGGAGAAGTTCGAGCGGGTGGTCCTGCCCGACAACGTGGAGATTCGAAGTTCCTGGATTCTGGCGCTCCTGAAGGCCATCAACACGACACCCAGCCTCTATATCAAAGCGGGGGCGATTCATGGCTGCGTGTTGTGCCAAGACGACCGGCCGCTGGTCTATATCGAGGACGTCGGACGGCACAACGCCTTGGATAAAATTGCCGGCTACATGTACCTGCATGACATTTCCGGGGCCGACAAGGTCATGTATACGACCGGGCGCATGACCAGTGAAATGGTCATCAAAACGGTGCAGATGGGAATTCCCATTCTCATCTCCCGCTCGGGCGCGACCGTCTGGGCCATCGAACTGGCGAAACAGACCGGCTTGACCCTGATCAGCCGCGCCAAGGGCAAGCGGTTCCTGGTCTTGTCGGGCAAGGAGCGCATCGTCTACGATTGGAGACCGCCCTCGGAAAAGCGCGCCGACCGGAGGATTGCCTAGATGGTTTAGTTCCAGGGCTGGGAGTCCCCCCCCCGTTTCCGGTGATGCTCCGGCAAATGGGAAACAGTTCGCGCATAAGGGCATGCATATGGTTGCCCGTTTGGGTTTCCTTGTTTTGTGACGGATTGGTGTCTGCGGGATTTTCGGTCATGGCGCCAATCATTTTCAATCTTGTTTTTCCGGAAAGTCGAACCGCCACTTCTCCGAAGCGTCGGGGGGCCATTGGGATGGCGTTATGACGGCTTCGTTCTCGATGGCGAGAGCGGCGGTGTTCAGGTCTTGGGGCAGGGAGCCGCGGCAGGCTGCGACGAGACCGGCCAGTTCGTCCCGCGTGGTTACGCCGGCAACGACGCAGTCCACCTCTGGAATGGAGCAGACGAAACGCGTGGCCAAAGTCACGATGTCCAGGCCAACTTCCGCAGCGGCCCGATGTGCTGCCCGGATGGGGCCTGCCGCACTATTGAACCCGGAAGGAAGCGCATTCGGATCCATGGTCAGCAAACCCTGAAGGAGCGCGGAACGGGCATGAACCTCTATCCCGCGATTCCTGAGGAGCGCCAGTGTCCCACTATGGATCAGGCGCTGGTCCAGCAGGTTCAGGGGAACTTGAACCATCTGGATGGGGTAGCGATCCAAGGCCATGCGCACCTGGTCCGGGGTGTATGCGGAAATGCCTATCTTCTCTACTTTTCCTTCCTCGGCAAGACGCGTCATGACCGACCAGAGGAGGTCTCCGGAAGGCCCCAGAAGGTCGTCCGCCAAGTGAACCAGCAAACCGTAGACGGAGGCGCGGCCTAGGCGTTCAAGTGAGCGCCCGAAAGCTTCAAGGACAGCGTTTTCGGTAGGGGAGGCCCCCGTAAACGCAGGGGTCTTGGTCACGATGCGGAACGGAGTATCGGGCGGCAAGGCCCCCCCCAGAACCTTCTCACTTTCGCCATATGCCGGGGCGGTGTCGATCATTCGGACGCCACTGCTCTCCGCCAGAGAAAGGATGGCCCTGACGTCCTCTTTGCCCGTGCGCCCCTGGGTGTTGGAAACGCCGTAGTCCTGTCCGAACTGAACTGTTCCGAGCGCGAGCTTCATGGCCGAGTGTCTCATACATCCCATACATAAAAAAGGTTGCTGCTCTCCTGTCTGTTTCATTCAGAGAGCGTTTCCGCTCTCAGGGGGAGCAGCAACCTTTTTTATGTATGGGATGTATCAGATGACGATGCGTTGCAAGGTGCCGTCGGTGTTCATGTACTCGATGTCCAGCTTCTGGCGGGATCGCTCCATGTAGCGTTCTTGGAGGCCGCTGTTGATGGCTGCGACTTCGGGATGGGCCTTGAGAAAACGCACGACCTCGGTCAGGCCGAACACCTCGCCGGGTTTGTAAAGTGCCTCGAAGATACGGCGGAAGACCTCCAGATCCTCCTCGTAATCCAGGGTGAGGCGGGCCTCCTCAAGAACGTGGTCAGGCGTTCTCGGCTCGATCCGATAACAGCGGCACAGGTTCGATCTCGTGAAATAGAGGGCAAAACCCGTGTCGTTCTCGGTCGACGTGTAGTGGGCGAAGACCTTGTCGATTGCCGTCCGGGTAAAACTTTTCACGTTGATGCCAAACGGTAGCCCCATCGTCACCGCCGTGTCCAACCGAGGGTCGGCCAGCAAGGCATCGACGGTGAGGTCCATGTATTCGGTGTCGCAAAGGGGATCGTCCCCGTCCACCTGAACGACGATATCGAACCGGAAAGCATCCGCGGCGTCCTTGAAGCGCTTGATCAGGTCGTCCTTGTCGCCGCGAAAGACGGACGCTCCGTAAGCCTCGACCGCCTCGACCAGAGGGTTGTTCCCGGACTCGGACGTGGTGCAGACGACAATGTCTTTAGGGCTTTCGATATGACTGCAGGCTGCCGTTCGGTCCAGGAGATGGTGGACGACAGGACGCCCCACCATGTCCTTCAGGGCCTTTCCGGGCAGGCGCTCCGAATCAAGGCGGATGGGAATGAAGGCGCCGATTTTCATGACCGGTCCCCCCTTTCCCTCAGCCGAAGTGCCGGATCGTCTTGCGGAGCGCCTCGACCTTGGGCTCCGCGTCCTCTCGGCTTTCGTAGTTACCGACGAACTGCATCAACTGGGGCTGGATCATCTCCGCGTTGGGGCAGGGCTCGAAGGTGTAGTCGTCGTAAAGGGGGGGGCAGTGGCGGCGCCAGACCCCGGACTCGAAGACCGTTTCCTGATAGAGCAGCTTCCAGGCGGCATAGATGCCGTCGCCGCCGAACTCCATGTACTTCTTGCGGAAGTCGTGCCAGCTGACGCCGTCGTCGCGGAGATATCGGACCGTGTAGGTCCAGTAGGCCGACTTGCAGCCCTCGGGCTGGATCTGGGGCTTGAGGTAGTCGCAACCCTCCATGGCCTCGGCGAACTGGCCGGCGATGGAACGGCGAAGGTCGACGAAGTGCTCCATGCGCTCAGCCTGGGCGAGGCCCACGGCGGCGGCGAACTCGGACATGCGGTAGTTGAGCCCAAGCTCGTCGTGGCGCGAATAATTGGGGTCCTGAAACAGGTCCTTGTTGATGCGGATCCGCCCGTCGTTGCCGGTCAGCGCCTTGTAGCCGAGACTGCCGAATTTACGGATCCTCTGCGCCAGGCCCAAATCGGTGGTGACGATCATGCCGCCGTCGCCGGTGGTGATGTGTTTCGTCGCATCCAGACTGTAGCTGGTAATCGGGAACAGAGAACCGATGGGCTTTCCCTTATACTCGGCGAGGTAAGCCTGTGCCGCATCGTTGATGACGGCGATGCCGTGCTTGTCGGCGATGGCTTTGATGGCGTCGTAATCGCAGGGCATGCCATAGAGCGGCACCGGCATGATGGCCTTGGTGCGCGGTGTGACCTTGAGTTCGATGTCGACCGGGTCGATGTTGAAGGTGTCGGGATCGACGTCGGCGAAGACCGGGATCGCGTTTTGGGCCAAAACGACGGCCAGGTTGGCATAGACCGTCAGGGCCGGGATGATGACCTCGTCCCCGTAGTTGACGTCTACGGCATGCAGCGCCGCATGCAGGGTCGAAGTTCCGGAATTGAAGCTGACGCCGTACCGGGCGCCGACCTTTTCGGCGAAGACCTGTTCGAGGCGGTTGTTCATGCTGCCCGAGGTGGCGGACCCTTCGCCGGATTCGAAGACCTCTTCGATGTAGCGGTGTTCATTCTCGCCAAAACGCCACGTGTTCTTCATAGCGCATGTTCCTCTTCAACGCAGGATGTGAAAATCGAGTGTGGGGGAAGGAATACGGGGTGACAAGGGGGAAACACCGACCTCATCCGCGTTCCTTCCAAGCCTGGGCGAGGGCGTCGACGACTTCGGAACGGGTGGGTAAGGAATACCCGAGAACGGCCTCGGCCTTGCCGACATCGAGACCGAGGCTTTCGGCGCGCGGGGTTGCCATAGTCGTCACGCTGCCGAGCGTGTATTTCGGATCGTTCCCGGTGAGCGCTTGTACGGCCGCGATGATGAAGTCCTTCTTGCTCGATATGTCGCGGCTCGCCAGGTTGAAGCGGCCGCGGGCGCCCTTATCGACCAAGTCGAACAAGGAACGGGCGAAACTCGGCGTATCGATGGTCGAGGTGAAATAATCATCGAACAAAGTGAAGGGGCGTCCGGCGGAGGCGGTCTCGAACACCCATTCAATGAAGGTGGGGCGACCGGCCCGGCCCCTTAAGCCGGTGATGTTGGTCCTCAACACCAGAGCATCCGGCAGGCGTAGCGCGAAGGTCTCGCCGGCAAGCTTGGTCCGCGCGTACTCGCTGGGCAGAATGGTGACAGGTGCGTCTTGTGCATGTGGTCTCGCGCCGTCGCCGGTGAAGAACTGGTCGGTCGAGACCTGAACCAGCGTGGCCCCCGTTTGCTGGCAGGCGTCGGACATGAATGCGACCGCCCGTGCGTTGCTGGCATAGGCGCCGCAAGGGTCGGCCTCGCAGTCGGCGTGGACGACCATGGCGGCGGCATTGACGACGATATCCGGTGCGGTGTGGTGAATAAGGGTTCCGATGGAGGAAGGGGCGGCCAGGTCTACCGTCCTGTCGGTTTTCGATCGCGCCGCGCCGACGACTTCGTACCCGCGTGAGTGGCCCTGGGCGACCAGTGCCTGGCCCAGCATGCCGGTGGCGCCGATGACAAGAATGCGTTTTCCCATCAGCTTTGATCCTTCAACGCTTCACGTACGCGCTCGATGACTTCTTGCCAGCCGCCTCGCTGTTCCTGCCGGAACAGGCGGAGAGTCGAGTACCAGGGGCTGTCCTCGCGGTCCATCATCCAGCGCCAGTCCGATATCGTGGACAATAACACCCAGGCTGGACGGGCCAGTGCGCCGGCAAGATGGGCAGTCATGGTATCCACGGTGATCACCAAGTCTAGAGCACTTATCGCGGCGGCGTTTTCCTTGAATGGGACGATATCCGGCGCAAGATCGATGACGCCGGGCAGGGTTTCGATCTCCCCGGCGCGCTCGCCGAGTTGAAGGCTGAAGAATCTGATTCCGGAGACCTTGAGCAGTGGCGCCAAAAGGTCGGCGGGCAGCGAGCGGAAAGCATCATGCTTGTGGCGGGGATTGCCTGCCCATACCAAGCCGACCGCCATTCCGGAACCCTCCAGCCGTTTCCGCCACGCGGCAACCCGGTCTGGGGCGACGGTAATATACGGAACATCGGTGGGAATGGTCGCTTCCGTGATGTTCAGGAGCCCCGGTAGATCGAACATCGGCACGTGCACGTCGAACGGTGGCGGGGTGTCCCCTTGGGCAATCGCCACGTCCGCGACATTCATGCCGTCTTCCAGACCGCTAAGGGCGGCGGGAACTTCCAGGATGATGCGTCCTCCGCGGGCCCGCACCGTGGGAAGCAGGTGCACAAGCTGCAGGAAGTCTCCCAGGCCTTGTTCCGGATAAATGAAGATCGTTTTCTCCTTGAGGCTCCCTCCATCCCATAAAGGACTTTCATAATCTCTCGGTTCCAACGAGGAGCCTTCCACCTTCCACCGCCAGGCGAAATTCTTCCATCCCTCACGGAAGTTCCCGACCAGCAACTGCAGCAATCCGAGATTCTGATGTGCCTCGGCGTAATCCGCCTTTGTGGCGAGTGCCTGGCGATAGCTGTCGGCTGCCGCATCCAGTTCCCCCATCTCCCGCAGGGCGTTGCCGAGATTGTTGTGCGCCTCGGCGTAATCCGGTTTGGCATCCAACGCCGAGCGATAGCTGGCCACGGCTTCCTGGGTGTTTCCCAAAGCCAGGAGTGCATCGCCGAGGTTGTTATGTGCCTTTGCAAAGCTTGGATTGACTGAGATGGCTTTGCAGTGGGCGGCGACAGCTTCCTGCAGCTTTCCCATGTCCTGAAGCGCCAGGCCGCGATTGTTATGCGCCTCGACCAGATCCGGCTTGGCTGCAACGGCCTCGCGGTAACAGGCCTCTGCCTCCTCCGGCTTTCCTTGGGCCTGGAGTGCCTTGCCGAGGTTGTTCCGTGCTTCTGCGAGATCGGGTTTGAGGATAAGGGCTTTCCGATAATTGGCCTCGGCTTCTTTCAGCTCGCCCATATCCTGGAGCAGGTTGCCGAGGTTGTTGAGCGCCTCGGCGTAATCGGGTTTGATGGAAATCGCTTTGCGATAGCCGGCGGCCGCTTCCTCCGGCTCATCCAAGTCTCGGAACGTGTTGGCGAGGTTGTTGTGCGCCTCTGCGTAATTAGGCTCGATGGCGAGCGCCCTGCGATAGCTTGCCGCCGCTTCCTCCATCTCGCCCATGTCTCGTAAAGCGTTGCCGAGGTTGTTGTGTGCGCTGACGTAATCGGGAGAGATGTCGAGAGCCGCCCGGATGAGATCGACCGCGACGTCGAACTGGCCTGCCTGATAGGCGATCACCCCGAGGAGATGCAAAGCCACCGGCTGGTTCGGATCGACGTGCAAGACTTGGCGGTAGAGACTCTCCGCCTCGGGCAAATGGCCTGCGGTATGGTGCTGGAGAGCCTGGTCTATCGCCCGTTTGATGTCGAGATTGTCCTGCATGTGGGAAGGCTTCTTCATTTGTTGGCGCTCCCCTCCGGCCCGAAGGCGGGCGTCAAAGGGCTTCCAGATCGGATCTTATACGTTGGACCACCGGGGTCCAGTCATGCAAAGCGGTTTGCCGGTAGAGCTTCATGGACGGATACCAGATGCTCTCCTCCGTCTCGAGCCGCCAACGCCAATCGGGAACGAAGGGAATCATAGTCCAGCATGGTTTGCCGAGCGCCCCCGCCATGTGAGCGGTCGCCGTGTCGATCGAGATCAATAGGTCGATCTTATCCAATATGCTGGCCGTCGCACCGAAGTCCGTCAACAGAGGCACGGCATCGAAGCTCCCCTCGGGAAGGGTTTCGTCCGCTTCCCTGTCTATCTGGAAACTGACGAAAGATATGCCGGGCGTCTCGAATATCGGAGCGAATGTCGCATAGGGGACGAAGCGTTTCCAATTATCGGTCTGGTCCGGGTTCCCATGCCACACAACGCCGACCGTCTTTTCCTTCACCTGTCCGAGCCAGGATTTAAAAGCCGATGGGCAGGTGTCGGGAACCAGATATGGAGTGTCGCGAGGAACCGTTCCGATGGTCTGCCCCAAGACCAAGGGAATGCTCATTATCGGTATGTACGTATCAAACGGAGGTAAAGTTTCGCCTCTCACCGCGACTTGGCTGACCGAGTCCATCCGTTCCAGGACCGGCGCCAATTCGGCTTGGCACTCGACGACAATCTTCGCGTTTTTCGTTTCGGCGATGAGCTTGATGTAACGCGCGAACTGGATGGTGTCTCCCAGCCCCTGTTCGGCAAAGATGAAGAGGGTCCGCCCGTCGAGGTCCGATCCGTCCCACTTTGGTTGATTAAATCGGCGGACAGGCATGCCGAAAGAGGGGTCCTTCCAGCGCGCCTCGTAGCGCGGCCAGCCTTGCTCCCACTTGTCTTCCAGCAGGTCGAGCATCCCCAGGTTGGCTTTCGCCGAAGCGAAGCCGGGTGCTGTGGCGAACGCCTCTTCGTAGTGCCTGCGTGCATCCTGATACCGGCCGCACTCGCGGAACGCCGAGCCCAGCACGCTTCGGAGCTGGGTGTCCTCGGGGTGAGCGGCGATGAGTGGCTCGCCGATCTCAACGGCTTCCTCAACGTACCCCAGGCGGCGCAGGCAGATGATCCTATTCTTGTTGGCCTCCGAATGGTCCGGGTCGAAAGCAAGGGCCTTTTCGTAGCTCACCAATGCGTCTGTATAACGTCTGCGGATCAGATGCACGGTGCCTATGTTGCCCCAAACACCGGCCACGTCGGGCTGGAACGAGGCGAGGTGGCGGAACGTTTCCAGCGCCTCGTCGAGATACCCCAGATTGGCGGAGAGGCTGCCGTAGTCCATCAAGGCGGTGGGATTGTCCGGTTCTCTCTTGAGGTAAGCCCCCATGTATTTCCGCGAGTCCTCGAGTTGGCCCCTCTCCCGGGTAAGTACGGATGCGAGAAACAGGGCTTCCGGGTTGTCCGGCACGATCTTGAGCAACCGGCACACCATCTCGTAGGCGCGGCGTTTCCTGTTTTGTAGCGACAGTGCTGTCGCGAGTTTTAGGAGGGCGCTCGGATCGTCCGGTTCTATATTTATTGCGCGCCTCAATAACGGCTCGGCGCCGTGGGCGTTGCCTTGTGTAACAAGAAGGCCGCCTAGATTGACCAGGGCGGCGAAATTATTTGGTTCCTCGGTCAGAACGTCTCGGAGGAGTCTTTCCCCCTCATCTGTCCGCCCGTCCTGGGCGGCTTTGACGGCCATATCCACCTTCGTGGCGCTGCTTTCTGCTTGCATGCCGGCTCTCCGGGTAAAGGTGTTCCTATCCCGGTCAGGATTCCTTATCGTCCTCTTGCTCCTGACCATTACTCTCTTCATCTTCTTCCGAAGCCAGTTCGAAGAGCTTGGACACGTTTTCAGGCAAGGCAGAAAGCGCCGACATTTCGTGACCGATCAGTTTCCGTGTCTGTCTGAGGCCCTTGTAGATATGTCCGTCGGCCAATTGGTGACGGATGTCGTCGCCGATCTCGGCGGCGCTCGGGCAGGCTTTCAGGTATTCCTGGAGGTACTGTTCGCAAAGTCCCAGGTGATGGTCCTTACGATCTGGGAACATGTAAGCGCATTGGAGCGCGAAATAGACACGCGAGGCCGGCGTAACGCAATCGTCGGCCGACAGGACTTCCTTCTCCCGGAGAATGGCAGCTTGGTTGTAGAGCAGAATCTTCGTATGCACGCCCACGTTTTCGATAACGGCCCCGTTGATGACCAATTTCTCGCCTTTCTTGATGTCGATTTTCAGAGGCACTGGCTTGGTATCCTTCAATTCCCATGCAACGGCGTCCGGCGAATTCTACAGGCCGCCGCTAGAAATAGCAAAGTGTCCTCTGGGGATGCCTCCGGGACTTATAGGTAGTTATGGAAGCTCAGTTGTCGGATCCTTGCCAAGGCGCTGTAGGCTGCCTCCAGGACCCGCGCCTGGTCGGTGAGTTTGGTGACCACCGACAGCATGTCGGCATCCTCAATTTCGCTGACGTTCTCGTTCAGGAAACTGACGAAATTTTTATGCAGGGTCTTGGTGCTCTTCAGCAGTTCCATGCGGAAGCCCATGATCCGCGTGACGCTTTCGAGGTTGCTCGTTAGTTTTGTGCCGTCGGCTGCGGTGCCGTGATCCACTGCCTGGTAGTTGGCCGTGTGGTTCATGGCGGTGGCAGAGTTGTCCGAAATCACGCCGCCATTTGTCGTATAGGAGGCCGTCTTAAAGCCGGTCCCAGCCGTGTCCGCCGTGATCCTCACGCCCCCATCGTCTCCGGCGGTGGCCGTGACGGTGCCGTTGATGGCGGCGGTGGCGTTGATGAGGGCGATCAACTGGTCACGGATGTCGTTTAGGGAATTTCCCGAGACGGCGCTATAGGTAAGAGAGGTGCCGTTGACGGTGATCGTGTACTGGTCTCCGGCCTCGATGGTGCCGGCCAAGGTTACGTTGTCCACCTGGGCCACGTTGCTGCGGCCCTCGGTCATGGGGTCAAGCGCGCTGTTGACGAGGGACAGGGCCTCTTTGATCCGATGGCGGTTGGCGGCCTGGTCCAGGCCGCCCTCGGTACCGAACTTGCCTTGCGCGATCATGAACATGCTGCGGATTGCCTTCTCGAAGGCCGGGTCGATGGCGGTCAGTTCCTCCTCGAAATTCCGGTCCTTGTCGATGCGGTGGGTATAGGTGACAGAGTCACCGCTGTAATACGGGGTGGCGGAAATGGTGCCGTCGGCGGCGAAGACCTGGACGCGGGCGCCGTCGGTGTCGGTTGCCGTGGCCGTGATGTCCTCAGAGACCGTTATCGTCGAGCCATCATCGGAAATGGAACTGATGGTATAGGTGCCGTCATGGGCGGCGGTGCCGCTGACGGTAAAGGTTTCGCCGGCTTTGAGGTTGCGAAAGGCGCCTTCGATGGCAGTGCCGCCGGTGTCCTGGAGCTGGATGGTGTCGGTCCCGGCCGCGCCGACGTCGGTGAAGGCCATCTGCGTGCCTGAAGTGTAGGAAGATCCTTCGACGGTAAGGGTGGTGCCGTCGTTGGCTGCGACCCGGTAGGTGCCGTTGTTGCTCGTGCTGCCGGTCACGGTAACGAAGTCACCGACCGAGATGCCGGAGAGCGAACTCGCCGTCGCTGCGGTGATGGTCAGGCTCGACTGGTCGAAGGTGATATTACCGGTCGTCGCGTTGGTGAGGGTGCTGCCGCTGGGCAGGGTGAAGGCCACGGCCCCCGCGCCGGCCTCGTCGGTCAACTGACCGTCGGCGATGGTGGCGCCGTCGGTGTCGGTCTCATCGACGATGGCCTCTTCGACTGTCACGGAGGACTTGTCCGAAGAAATGGAGGTGATGGTGAAGGTGCCGTCGTTGCTGCCCGTGCCGGCGATGGTGATCGTGTTGCCGACGTCGAGGCCCAGGAAGATGTTGGGAACCACGTTCGCCGTTCCCGACTGGCGAATTTCGATCTTCCTGTCGGCGGCGGTGAATTCGATATCGGTGTCGCTGTAGAGGTCGAAGAACGTGGTCCCGCTGAGGCCCTCGTCGGTCAGTTTCTTGGACTCGACGGTGATGATCGTTCCGGTGGCGTCCACGGACCCGACCGTCCAGGTTCCGTCGTTCTCGTCGGTTCCGGTGATGGTAATGACCTCGCCGGCATTGACGCCGCTAAAGGCGCCGGCGGTGGCTGCGGTGATGGTGTCGCCGCTGCGGCTAAAGGTCAGTGTCCCCGTATCCTGATTGGTGACCGTCGTGGTGCCGTCGGCGAGTGTGACCGTGGTGGGATGCTGGGTGACGGTGATGAAGTTGTTGGAGGCGTCGACCGAGTCGACCCTGAACGTTCCGTTGTTGCTCGCTGAACCGGAGACAGTGACGAAGTCGCCGGCCGAAAAGCCGGCGAACAGACCGGCCGCCGCATCGTCGGTGATGGTGCGGTTGGTGGCGTCGAATGTGATGTTGCCACCCGGCGTTAGCGTCGAACTGTCCTCGAGCAGGAAGGTTACGCCTGCGGCGCCCGCTTCAGTAGCCACGGCGCCGGGAAGGGTCTCGTCAGCCAGCATTTCGGTCTTAACGGTGACCGTGGTGCCGTCGCTGGATAGGCTCTCGACCGTGTAGGTGCCGTTGTTGTCGGCCGTGTTGGTTACGGAGATGGTGGCGCCGACGCTGAGATTCGAGAACAGGGCCGAGGTGGCGCGGATGGTGCTGGACCCCGCGTTCGTGGCCACGCCATCCGAGTCCTGGCGGAACTGGAGGAAGTTGCTGGAATCGATGTGGACCGTGTTCTCGTTGAGATCGTCCTCGCTCAGGGACATGCGCTCCAAATGGGCG
Source organism: Rhodospirillales bacterium (assembly GCA_003354135.1). Classification (GTDB taxonomy): domain Bacteria; phylum Pseudomonadota; class Alphaproteobacteria; order Rhodospirillales; family GLO-3; genus GLO-3. The sequence goes on along the minus strand of PIVK01000005.1, from coordinate 47,193 downwards.
TCGCGTGACGTCGGGAAGGTGACCCGGGCGCCATCGTAGGTGTCCTGTAGGGCGGCCAGCGTGGTCAGGCCGAAGCTCACCGGTTGGGTGTCGGTCCGCGATCCGGCGAAGACGTAACGGCCGTTGATATCCAGGTTGAGATAGGCCTCCATGGACTTGAGGCGGTCGAAGGCCATCTTCTGGACATTGGTTATGCTCGTTTCGTCATAGGCATCGTGCATGCGGAGGGAGCCCAACTCGTCCCGGAAGTTGCGGAGCTCGGAGTCCAGGGAGTCTATGGCCGTCATCTGAAGGTCGAGCCGGAATCCCGCGATGTCGTTTGCCTTCATGTAGGACTGGAGGGAGTCGCGGGTATTCTCGATGTTGACCAGCCTCTCCGAATTCTGGGAGATGGTCATGTAGTCATCGGCCGCCTTCTCGGATGCCACCTGCTTCCCTAAGGTGTGCAGCGACTTCTGGGTGTTCAGAAGGATCTGTACCAGGGCCGTATTAGAGGCGAGATCAGAAATCCGAGACATGATTTACCTCCATCATTTTATCGCTTCCTCCAACGTGTCGATCATTCTTCTGAGGGCCGAGAGCAGGCGCGCCGAAGCGTTGTAGGCCGTCTCGAAGAGGATGATCTGCGACATTTCTTCGTCGAGGTTCACGCCGCGGAAGCTGTCGGACTTGAACATCAGGCTGTCAACTAGGGACTGCTGGTAGTTCAGGGTCGTCAGGTTGGCCGCGGACGTGGTCGCGCTCGTCGCGACGACGGCCGCGCCGTACTGCGCAAGTGTCAAGGTCACGTCGCTGAGGCGGCCGGCCTGCTTGAAGGTCATAGAGGCGGTCAGTTTCTCGGCCATCGCCTCGGCAAGGGTGTTGTCGCCGGCGCTGGAGATGTATTCTCCGGAGACACCCCGGTTCGAGTCCCACTGCACGGCCCCGCGCGACACCCGGGCCGGCTGGGTGATGATATCGCTGCGAACTTCGATGGTGGACGCCGTCCGCACGTCCGAGGCATGCACGTTGATGTCCGAGAAGCCGGTGCCCGAACCACTCGTCCGATAAACCTCGAGAGGCAATCCCCGTTCGTGGGTGAAACGGAGCCGCATGCCGGAGCCGTCGGGAACCAAACTCGGTTTGATTTTCGCGCTCAGTGTGGTGTCGGCCCCGATCTTGTCGATGAGGTCCTGAAGGGTGTTGTTCACCTCCACCACCACGGTTCCCACGACGCCGTCGCTGTCGCGGAACTCGTAGGTCGCGTAAGCCGGGAATGTGTAAGTCGAGGCGATTACGTCGCTTTCAAGAATGTTATCGGTCAGGCCGTCAACGAAGAAATCGTTGAGCCCGAAGAAGTTGGAGAAGCCGGTGTGGGTACTTGCCTGGCCGGGATCAGAGCCGTCAATATCGAACGAGATGGTGGCGTCCTGATGGTTGGAGCCTGCGGTGCTCGTGGTCTCGTCACGGAAGGCGAGATAGACGGACGTCGAGTTCAACTGGATATCAAACACGTTGTCTGACGTGCTGACCGTCGCACCGCTCGCACCATTGTTCCTGAGCCATGTCTGCAGTTCGCTGGCCAGATTGTCGATGGTCGTGGTGGAGTTGGTGACCAGGGTGCGGATCGTCGTGTTCTTGAGCTGGTTGCCGTCTTGATCGAACAAGACCACCCGGGTGTCCTGGGTTCCGCTGTAGGAAATGGTGGACGTAGCCGGGGCCAGAAAATTTCGCGTTCCCGTCATGGTCTGGGCGCCGGGATGCGACAGGCCGCGGTTGTGGATCAGGTTCATCTGGTCCCGGAGTCCCGCCGCCATTTCGTCGAGCTGACTCTGCAGGCCGGGGAGGGATTCGTCACGCAGATCGATCAGCCCCTTGAACTTGCCCTTGGTCAACTGCGTCGTGATGTCATTAGCGGGCACCGCGTTTCCAACGAAGAGCCCCGTGATTTCTCCGGCGGCATGGGTGGTGGTCGCGCTTATCGACCCGACCGCGGTGTGGGTCAGAAATGCTGGAGTATCGGAGACAATCGAACGTCCGTCCGCCGTGAAGACCACCGCGTCGCCGCCGTCGCGGAAGAAATAGGTGACGTCCAGGTTTTCTGACAGCTCGTCGAGCGCCAGGTCAAGCTTGTCTCTGAGGTCGCTGACGTCATGGTTCACCGCCGCATTGCGGACGATTTCATCGTTCAGCGTGGCAATGGTCGTAATCAACTCGTTGGTCCGGCCAACCAGGGTGCCGATGTCCTTGTCGGCCTGGGTGCGCATGTCCTGGACTTTCTCGGACATGGCCCGGATTTTCAGGGTGACCTCGGTTGCCCGGCGCACGAGGTCCTGCTGTTCGAGAACGTTGTTGGGAGTGACCGACAGCGCTTCCATGGCCGAGGCGAACTCCTGGATGACGTGGCTGATGGATGTATTGTCCCCCGGGGCGCCGAACAGTTCCTGGATCTGGTCAAGGTAGGACTCCTGGATCTTGACGGTCTGCAGTGTTCCCAATTCGCCTCTCAGGCTCTTGAGTAGACCTTCGTCCGTCTTGCGGGCGACTTCGGAGATCTGTACGCCGGCGCCAACCCCGGCAACGACCCGCTGCTCGAGGTTGATAACCTTGCGGGAGTAACCCTCGGTATTAACGTTTGCGATGTTGTTGGCGACCGTGTTCAAGGCTTGCTGGTTGACGAGCAGGCCGGCCTGGGCCGTTCGGAGTGCGAAGGTGATGTTTCCTGACATACCGTAACTCCCGCCTCGGGACGCCCTGGCCGCCTAAAGCGACTGATCCAGGGAAATGGACAAATTGCGCGGCGCCTGCCGGTTGGCTGATCGGCCGTAGCTGCCGTCTCCGGAGTAGGCCGGGCTCTTGCCATTGACCGATCTCACGGCCTCGGCAATGTTGTCCATTAGTTGTTTGCCGGCCAGGATCGTAGCCTTGAGCAACATGGAATTCTCTTCCATCAGTGCATGCAGTTTCTCGCCTTGGACTCGAAGGCGTCGGCGTGCTTCCTCGTCTGCCGCGGTCAAGATATCTGGATTTTCCGTGAACCCCTTGATGTGGCGTTCGTAGGCATGGCTGAGCTTGGTTTTCTCCTCGAGCCTGGCGGCGACGGCGGCCTGGTTGTGCTCGCGCAGGAACATATTCTCCGTTTCGAGGGCCGAGATCAGGCGTTTGGCGATGAAGGACAGATCGTTCACCTTGCGGGTCGCGTCATCCTCGGGAGCGTCGGTCTTGTCGGGGGTGTCCGGTTTTTCCGTCGTCATGGTCCCTGGACCTCCTGCATCTTCATTATTTCGCGAAATACGGCGTCGGCGATGCCAACTCCGCCGTTTCTTGCGACTTCCTTGCCGAATTCCTGAACCTGCATGCTGCGCCACATTTCCTCGGCATGGCCGCCTCCGAACGGCTCTTCCGCCTCGATTCCCTTGAACATGTTCTCAAAGGCCTGGGCCAGGAAGAAGGCCTCGAAATCCTGGGCCGTTTCGCGAGCTTTGACCTCATCCATCCGCCCATGTACGCGAGGGAGCTGGTTGGACGCCATCATGGCGGTCTGCATATCCATCTGGGGGGTGCTCATATCCATGTCCCGTTCCCCCTACATGACCTGGATTTCGGCCTGCAGGGCGCCGGCCGACTTGACGGCTTGCAGAATGGTGATCATGTCGCGTGGTCCGATCCCGAGGGCGTTGAGCCCGTTAACCATCTCCTGCAGCGTAACTCCGGTCTGGAGTACGGTGAGCCTCTTGTCCTCATCCTCCTGCACCTGAATGTCGGTGCGGGCTACGGTGGTTGTTTCTCCGACTTCCGCAAAGGGGCCGGGTTGGGAGACCTGGGCCGTTTCCGTGATTCGGATGGTGAGGGATCCCTGGGCGATGGCGACCGTCGAGATACGCACGTTCTCGCCCATGACGATGGTTCCGGTCTGCTCGTCGATGACGACCCGGGCCATCTGATCAGGTTCGACGCGGAGTTGCTCGAGATCGGTCAGCAGGTTGACCGTGTCGTTACGGTAGGCCTGCGGGACTTCGATTGTAACGGTGGAAAGATCCATCGCTTTCGCCGCCGCCGTGCCCAAGAAAGCGTTCACCGCCTGGGCAATGCGGCGTGCCGTCGTGAAATCCGGGTTGCGGAGGTTTAACTTCACCAGGTTCAGCCCATCCAGATTGAAGGCGATCTCGCGTTCAACGATGGCGCCATTGGCGATACGGCCAGAGGTGGGGACGCCCTTGATCACCGTTTCCGCGTCGCCTTTGGTCGCGAAACCGCCGACCGCCAACTGTCCCTGGGCAACGGCATAGACTTCGCCGTCGGCGCCCAGGATCGGGGTCACCAGAAGCGTTCCGCCGAGTAGGCTGTCGGCATCGCCCAGCGCGCTGACGGTTACATCAATGCGCGCGCCCTGGCGGGAGAAGGGGGGCAGGGAAGCCGTCACCATCACGGCCGCCACGTTCTTGGCGTCGAGGCCGTCATTCGTCGGTTTGACCCCCAGTCGATTGAGCATGGCCTGCAGGCTCTGCTTGGTGAAGTGACCGGTCTTCAAGGTGTCTCCGGTGTTGTTGAGACCCACGACGAGTCCGTATCCGACCAGCATGTTGTCACGCACGCCCTCAACGTTAACGATGTCCTTGATGCGCGATGCAGCATGTGCGGCATGGGCTGCGAGGAGGAGGGTCATCAGAATGACCGAGGTGATCAACGTCTGGCGGATGGTCTTTTTCATGGCTCGTGCCGTCTCTTTTCCGTTCTCGCCGGATGTCCAGAACCTGATTGCTTATGCGTATTCTCCGTTAGTCATGCGAACCTCATGCCAAACATTTCTGCATTCTAACTAACTGATGTATATGGATATTGTTTTCAGCGTTTCGCCTACATCGAACGGATCGGGTAAGGCGGGCTACACCGAGCGGTAATTCTTGCCGGGTCGTTCCTGATCCGGCCGTTCGGGGCGTTTGGCGGGGGTTGTATTAGGTAAGGGGAAGAAAGAAACCGCCGGCTCCTTGTGGGTTGACCTTAGGAGCCGGCGGCTGCCGCGTCGTTTTGGTTTGGGGCGCGGCGTTGCTGGGAACGCGTGGCGCCGGCCCCTTGGTGTGGAACCGACGCGCGGCTAGGTCTTGAGATCCCGGGCGGTTGTAATCGTTTGGTCGAGGGTTCTGAAAACTGTTGCGGAGGCCTTGTAGGCTGTTTGCGTCATTATGATGCGGGTGAATTCGGCTTCGATATTCACGTTGGACAGTTCTCGGCTGTTGGGTTGTAGGCTCGACCGGCCGACCTCATCCACAGCGAAGATGCGGGCGGAGCCCGATCCGGCGCTTTCATGGAAGATGAGGCCGGTTTCGGAATCCAGGGCATCTGGAACCGAGAACTGGGCTAGCGGTACCCGGTAGATCTTACGTGCTGTGTTGTCGCCGAAGCGGCCGGTGATGTAGCCACTTTCATCGAAGGCTAAACTCTGCATGTCGCTGGCCCCATAACCATTTTTCTCGTAGGCCTGGGGCATGTAATCGGCGGCGAGTTGGGTCATGTCCGCGAGGTCCAGGACGACGTTGCTTGTCGCGCCGTTGGCCCAGGTGATGTCGACGGTGTAACTGCCGCCTGCGGCGAGTGCGCCGTCGCTGTCAAAGGTCAGGGTGCCGGCAGTCGAATTCACCGTGTCGCCGGCGTTGTCCGTTGAAGGGAGAATTGTCCACTGGCGCGGGGTCTGGGTCTTGGTGAAGGTTAGGTGCGCGGTGCGTTCGGCGGCGTTGGAATCGTATGCCGTGACCGGATAGCTGAAGGTGCCGGTGGCGGGCTCGTTGGCATCCAGGTTCAGCAGCAGGCTGGCGCTCGTCGTTTCCTGGCCCTGGTTGATATACAAGTATTCGTCGACGCGTAGCGACGTGGTCGTACCGCTGTTGGGAAAACCGCCATCCGTGCCGGCCGCCCAGCCTTGGACGTAGTATCCGTTCTTGTCCACCAGATAGCCGGTATCGACGGTCCGTGGGCTGCTGTTGATGGTAACGGTGGTTTCGGGACCTTCGGCAATGCGGAAGCTGCCATCACGGGTATAGACCGTATCACCCGATCCGTCGCGTTGGGTGTTGAGGATGAAGAACCCGTCACCCCCGATGGAGACGTCGAGCGGACTGGCGGAAGCCTGCACCAAACCGCCGCGAGAGATCTGATTGACGGGCGTGGTTTGGACGGTGCCGTGCCCCAGGGCCCCTAAGCTGTTCTTACCGACAATGGCTGCGAATCCGGTTTCGATGCGCTTGTAGCCTTCGGTCTGGACGTTGGCGACGTTGGCGCCGATGTTGCGGAAGGCCTGAGCCTGGGCCCGCATACCTGTGATGCTGGGCGAAAAGGCGGAGAGAATGGTCATGAGTGCCCCGTCATCGCTTCATGTCCTTGGCTTCCATCGTCATCTCATCGGCCGTCTTGAACGAGGTGGCCGAGGCGTTGTACGCGGTTTGGGTCATGATTATCTTCGAGAACTGATCCTCGATAACCACGTTGGAGAGTTCGAGAGAATTGGGAAGGAAAACAGCGTGGCCCAGAGAACCGGCCTCGGTGATCGTGACGCCGCCCGAAGCCGTGGATTCATAGAAGATCATGCCGTTTTCAACATCGAGCCCGTCCGGGTTGGGGAAGACGGCCAAAGGGACCTTGTAGATCTCGCGGATGGAATTGTCCTCGAAGGTGGCCGAAACATGGCCTTGGGCGTCGAACCGGAAGTCCACCATATTGGCCGCGACCTGTCCGTTGCGCTCATAACTCCGCACCGAATACTGGCCGGCGGATTGGGTCATGTTGGAGATGTCCAAATCTACCGTGGCCGTGGTTCCGCCTGCGAAGGTCATGGCAAGGTTCAGGGATTGCGGCGTGTTGATCGACGCATCGCCGTTGAACTGGATGGCGCCGAGGGCGGTCGTAATCTCGTCAGAGACGCTGGCCGTGGTGGTGGCCGAGCTTATGGTGTTGTCGGCAAGCGCCGTGTAGTTGGCGGTGGTGTTGACGAGGGAGGCCGTATTGTCGGACGGGCCCGCGACTTGGGTGGCCGTGGCGGCAGCTGTGAACGCAGTGCCGGTCGTGTCCGCGGTCAGGGTGAGTTGGCCGCCGCTACCCGCGGCTGCCGTGACGATGGCGCCGACCGCCGGGGTGGCGTTGATGGCTGCAACGAGTCCGTCCCGGATGGCGTCGATATTCGCCTCGGCGCCGGTCACCGTGTAGTTGACCACGTTGCCGTTGACGGTGACGCTGTAGATGTCCCCGGCAGCGACCGTACCTGCAATTGTCACCGTATCCGCCTGGGCCACGCTGGCCGGGCCCTGGGTCACGCTGGTCGCGGCGGTGAACGCGGTGCCGGCATTATCGGACGTGAGGGTAATCTGGCCTGAGCCGCCGGCCGCTACGGTCACCGTGTTGCCCACGGTGGCGTTGGCGTTGATGGCGGCGACCAAGCCGTCACGGATGGCATCCAGGTTCGCTTCCGCGCCTGTGACGGTATAGTTTACATCAGTGCCGTTGACCGTGACGGTGTAGACGTCGCCGGCCTCTACCGAACCGCCGAGGGTCAAGGTGTCGACTTGGGCGACGGGCGTTTGTGAGTTGATAGAGCTGGCCGACCACTGGTTGGTTCCTGTCTTGGTGAAGTCAAGATGGACATTCTGGCGCTGGCCCGCCGAGTCGTAGACATCGATGACGTAGCGGTATACGCCGTTGACCGTTTCGGCGGCGTCCAGGTTCAACACCAATTCGGCAGTGCTGGTTGCTTGGCCTTGGTCGACGAAGGCGTAAGGGTCGACGCGGAGCGATGTCGTGGTCCCGGGGATGGTAAAGGTTCCGTCCGTATTCGCTGCCACGCCCTGCAGGTAGTAGCCGTTCTTGTCGATCAGATAGCCGCTGTCTACGGTCAGCGTGGTGCCGTCGGGATAGGTGACGGTTTCCTGGTCTCCTTTGGCAAGACGGAAACTGCCGTCGCGGGTGTAGGCCGTATCGCCGCTTCCATCCTGCTGCGTGTTCATGACGAAGAAACCTTCGCCGCCGATGGCGAGATCCGTATTGAGATCGGACGAGATCATCGAACCCTGGGTGCTGATGCGGAAAAAGTCCTTGTTTCTCGCGCCGCCCAGGTCCGACTGCTCAAACAAGGTATCGCTGAGGACGGTAGAGAAATGCGTGTCGACACGCTTGTAGCCGCCTGTGTTCACGTTGGCGATATTGGTGCCGATTACATTCAAAGCATGGGTTTGGCTCTGCATGCCAATGATACTCGGGGAAAAGAATCCGTAACCCGCCATGGCGTTGCTCCGTACTCACTTCGTGTCGGGCCCCCCGATACACTGGGCCCATACCGTTATAAGCAAGATGGATGCCAAATGATTTCCGCTTCTAGTGTCTTGTGAAGAAACGATTCCTGGTCTTTGGTCAAGCAAAGGGCGGGTCGATTTTTCCGCTCGGCCCTGATTGGGACGGCAAGAATTGCCGGGTCCAGGAAACCTCTGGCCTTCCCGGACTTTATTGGGCAGAATCAGCGCCGTCGTGAAACCTGCGGCGGAAAATGCCGGGAGCGGATCATGAAGATCACCGGAGTCGGTGGAGCCAAAGGGAGTTCTTCACCGAAAAAAGCGAAGAAATCTGCGCCTCGGGGTGCCGAATTCGCTGATCAACTCCGTGAGGCGGCTGGAAGCATGGAGCCCTCCGCCACCGTCGATACATCGTCGGTGGCCGGTGTCGACGGCATCATTGCCGTCCAGGCGACCGGGGATGCCGCCGAGAAAAAACAGCGTCATTTTGCCCGGCGATACGGGGATGATCTTCTGGACCGTCTGGAGCTGATTCGATCCGACCTGCTCGCGGGCACAATTCCAAAGGAGCGCCTAGCCAATCTGGCCCAGGCCATGCGCGCTCAGCGCCGTCGGATCGAAGATCCCAAATTGAACGAGATTCTGGAGGAAATCGAGCTCAGAGCCGAGGTGGAAATTGCCAAATTAACGCGTCCTCGGTGAGCCGTTCGTGGTGCCGGTTTAAATCTCTCCTGTTATTCCAAGCGCTTCTTATGTTTGCGATGGCTGAAAAGCAGTCTTGCGGTGCAATCGCGGCGAACCTATATTCCGCCCCAAACGACGAACATATGGAGACGCCTGGGCATGACCATAATGCTTTCGCCGGACTATCGGCCGTCCGATGATGAAAAGTTCATGAACCCGATGATGCTCGAGCACTTTCGGCAGAAACTCATCAGGTGGCGCGCCGATCTGCTTGAAGAATCCAATGAAACCCTGAATCACCTCCAGAAAGGTGGAACAACGGAACCGGACATTGCCGACCGTGCCTCCATCGAAACGGAGCGGTCCCTTGAACTTCGGACGCGAGACCGTGCGCGGAAGCTGATCACCAAAATCGACGAGGCGCTGGAGCGGGTCGACAAGGGGGGGTACGGATACTGCGAGGAGACCGGCGAGCCCATTTCGATTTCGAGACTCGAGGCCAGGCCCATTGCCACGCTGAGCATCGAGGCTCAGGAACGCCACGAACGGATGGAAAAGACTCATCGCGACGAGCGTGGTTAGAACACGATTGGAATAATCCGAGTTGCTTCCTGGCGCGGCTTATTCCGTGAATCGTTCTCTAGATCAATATGACAGAGCGATTTCACGCGAGAATTCGCCGCCACGAAGTGACTTCGGTTTCTCACGATCCGCTTGTCTCTAGCGACCAACTTCGTGGATGGACAAAAAAAGAGGCCGGTGCTGAGCACCGGCCTTGAGTTTTTCTAGGCTCAGTCTGCAAAACCTAGAACGGGAAGATGATATCCCAGATTTGCATACCCCAGCGGGGTTGCTGCAGGTCGCTGAGCGTGCCGCGGCCGCCATAGGCCAAACGCATCTCTGCGATCTTGTCGTGGGAAATAGTGTTGTCGGAATCGATATCCTCGGGGCGGACGACGCCGGTGACCCTCAGCTCGCGCATTTCGGAATTCACCAGGATCTCCTGGCGGCCCATGATGGCCATATAACCGTTGGGCAGGATCTGGATGACCACGGCGGCGAGGGTCAGGCTGATATCCTCGCTGCGTTCGATCTCGCCGTCACCGGAGGTATTGTGCTGCTGGTTCCAACTTGCGATCTGGCCCGGGGAGCCGATTCCTTGCGGGAGGACCTTTGACAATTCAGACTCCAGGCCGAGGAAATCATTGAGGTCCACATCCTCGTTGTCGTTCCGCTCGCGGGTCGTGGTGTTCTCCATATCGGCTTCGTCGGATAGGCTGAGCGTTACCGTGAGGATGTCACCAATATCCTTGGCGCGGATGTCCTTGAAGAAGGCCTTGGCGCCGGAACGCCAGAGCGAATTGGGGTTGTTTTCCGCCGGTTTCGGTGCAGGCATGGGCAGGCTCACGGGGCGGTAATCGCTCCGCGCCGTGGGGTTGGTGATCTTTGTCAGTTGCGGGCCATCCCCGACTTCGGAAAGGCGCTCGAGGGTTTTGCAGGCCCCCAGTGATCCCGCCAGCACCGGAATCAGCGCCAGGCAAATGATCAAATCGGTTGGTTTGCGGATCATGGTTGGCCTCCTAATTCATCAGAATTTGGCCGGTGGAACGCACGGAGACGCGGCTGATGCCCGTGACCGTGGCCTCCACCACTTGGCGGCTTTTGGAGTTGGATATGCGGATGACGTCGCCGTCGCTGCCGTCCTCCATCGCTTTGCCCCGGGAGGTCAGCGTCATGTACGGTGTCTGCAGGATCATGGTGACCAAACCGTTCTTGGGAACCAAAATCGGGCGGCGCACTTCGTTTGCACGGACCGGTATGTCTGCCCGAACAAACCGTTTGGGGGTCTTGCCGAGCAGATCGCCGGCGTCCAGAAGGGCGTCCTTGTTTAGGCGTTTGGACCGTACACGGATCCACTTGATGTCGCGGGGGCCGATGACTTCGCCTTTGCGCATGCGCTTGGTCAGCGCCGGGACTTCGGTCGTATGGTGGGCACGGCCGGTAACCCGGGTCCGCTTGGCCTTGGGATCGCCCGCCTGGGTGGCGATGATTGCCGTGAAACGGCGCGTGTGCTTGTCGTAGAGAATGTCTTCAACGGCGATTGCGGCTTCCGTTTCCGTTGGCGAATGAATCTGCAGCATCCGGTTGGAGAGTTCAATTTCGGTGTCCGCGCCGATACCCTTCTCGGCCAGGGCGGATAGTATCCTGTCCTGGATCTCCTCGCGGCCGATTACGATGCTGTCACGCTGGATGACCGACTGGTCGAGCTTGTTCATGGGGCGCCAGCCGAGACCGTAGGCGGTGGCGACGCGGTAGAGCCAGCGTGCATCGAACGTCGCTTTCTTGCCGGGGGCTGGGGCATAGGCCACGTTGACCCCGGCTGTGCCGCCGACATTTGTGAAGATGTCGCCTAAGCGAATGAAGTCGCCCGTCACCATCACATGGCTGTTGAGCATGACCGGAGCAATGCCCAGTCCCGCTTCGTGAATATTGCCGGTTTCCCCGGAGAGAGCGCGGCCCGGAAACAGAGCGATCGTCAATGCCAGAGCGAGGGCGGTGATGGGAGTTCTCATGATCCGGTCCCTTACTTCATGCTCGAGTCGGTTTTCGCCATCTCGTCCGAGGTCTGGACGACCTTCGAGTTCATTTCGTAGGCACGCTGGGCCGAGATGAGGCTGGAGATTTCCTCGACGGCATTCACGTTCGATGTCTCAAGGAAACCCTGGAGGAGCGAGCCGAAGCCCGAGGCTTGTGGATTGCCGGTGGCTCCCGTGCCGGACGCCGCCGTTTCGAGATAGAGGTTGTCGCCGATGGCCTGGAGGCCGGCTTCGTTGGGGAAGGTGGCGAGTTGGAGCTGGCCTACGTTCTGCAGTGCCACCTGGCCCTCGATTTTGACCAGGATCTCGCCCGAGGCGTTGATGCTGACATCGATGGCGGTTGAAGGCACCGTAATGCCCGGCTGAACCTGATAACCGTCGTGGGTCACGATCAGTCCCTCGGCATTGAGCTGAAATGTGCCGTCCCGCGTGTAGGCCGTTTCACCGTCCGGCTTTTGGATCTGGAAGAATCCCTTGCCCTGGATGGCGATGTCGAAGGTATTGTCCGTCGCCGTCAGGTTGCCCTGTTCGTGGATCCGGTAGGTCGCGGCCAGCTTTACGCCGAGACCGAGTTGGATGCCGGTCGGGACCACGGTTCCTGCGTCCGACGACGTTCCTCCGGCCCGACGCACGTTCTGGTACAGGAGATCATGGAATTCCGTACGCCGGCGCATGTATCCGGTGGTATTCATGTTGGCGAGGTTGTTCGAGATAACCTCGACGTTCTTCTGCTGAGCGAGCATTCCGGTCGCTGCAATGCTTAACGATCTCATCTTCCCGTCCTTTCGTCTTCTCTATTCTTGTTTATCTTGCTTTATGTCCCTTGGTTCGCGCTCTAGACCGGTCGCGAAACCTTGGTAAACATCGTGTTGATGCGCTCGTGCTCCTTTTCGAGCATCCGCTTGACGCTTGCGTAGGAGCGGTTGACCTCGATCATGCGCGTCATCTCGATGATCGGTTGCACGTTGGAGCCCTCGACCATGTACTGGACTATGTTGGGCGTTTCGGCCGTGTTCGGGGTTTGGTCGGAGGTATAGAGGCCACCCGCTACTTCCTGGAGATCGTTGAGGTTCTCGAAGTTCTGAACGCCGAGTTTTCCCAACGTGCCGTTTTCGGTAGAGATCGTCCCATCTCTTGCGACGGAGATCTCCTTGTCTTCCGGGCTGAAGAAGAAGGGCTGGCCACCGTCGGACAGCACCGGGAACCCCTGGTACGTCACCAATTGGCCTGTCTCGTCCAGCTGGAAACGTCCCACGCGGGTATAGCGGTCGCCTTCGGGGGTGCGTACGGTAAAGAAACCCTCGTCTTTCAAGGCGACGTCCAACGGATTTCCCGTCTGCTCCAGCGGGCCATCGGCGAAATCCCGCACCGTAGCGATGTCGCGGACATAGGCGAGTTTGTCGCCTGTGATCCCGTGTCCGCCCTTGCTCCGGACCAGATAGTCGATGAACATCATTTTTTCGCCTTTGAACCCGGCCGTGTTCATGTTGGCCAGGTTGTTGGCGATGACATCCATTTCCCGGCGGAGCGTCGATTGCCGTGAGAGGGCGATGAATGCTGTGTTTTCCATGGCTCAGAAATCCCGTTCGTAGTTCCACACGTTCCCGCCGATCTCTTTGCATTTGGTGTGCCAGTCTTTTAGCGCGTTGTTGTAGAACGGAAATAGCCGTTCTTGGCTCTTCTGGAATAAGCGCGGTTTCTACCGTTCTGGTATGGCTTGCCGGGCAGTTATTGCCCGCCGTTAGGGGCTTCTGGTATCCTGGAGCCGGGATATAAGGAGGTAGAGTGGAGGGGGGCGGAAAAGTGCCGGGATTCCGGATTTCAACCACTTATTAACCTGCATGACGGATTATATATTTTTGGTGATGGTTTAATCGCGTAAGAACGGCAACGGCCCAAGCCGCTGCAGGACGCCCAACGACGGATAATGAGTGATGGCTGACGAAGACGATCTGGACGACGACCTGGAAGAAGACTTCGATGGTGATGAAGAGGACGATGAGGGAGAAGGTCTGCCAAGTGGCTGGGGCGGCAACAAGAAAAATCTGTTCATCCTTATCGGGGCCGTCCTTCTGCTTGTCGTAAGCGGTATCGGTGCGGCCTACTTTATGAATAAGCTGGATGGCGTCGTTGCGATGGTCGTCGGCGGCGAGGGAGGCCGAGAAGGAGATGAGAGCGAAATCATTGAAAATGCGATCTTCCTCGATGTCGAAAAGATCACCGTCAACTTGAACACGGGTGAACGAAAAAGCCCTCTCCTGAGGATCGGTGTCAGCTTGGTGATCGAAAACCCGGAGGATGTTCCCAGGGTTGAGGCCATGATGCCAATGGTCATTGACAACTTTCAGGTATACTTACGTGAACTCCGGGTCGAGGATCTGAAAGGTTCTGCCGGCATATACCGGTTGCGTGAGGAATTATTGATCCGGGTCAACGCGGCGGTTTCGCCGGCCGAGGTTCGGGATGTGCTGTTTAAGGAAATGCTGGTCCGGTAGCGCGGACTGGTGAAGGAACGGAGCCATGGCGCCGACGGATGACGAAGACCAGAATGCCCTAGCAGCTAAACGGGACTCTGCCCAGGCTGGTGAGGGCAAAGGCAAACAGGACGACCTGGCCGCCGAATGGGACTCTGCTCTGGGCGGTGAGGGCGAAGATGGCGAAGTTGAACAGGACGATCTGGCCGCCGAATGGGAGGCTATGGTCGGTGACGAGGATAGCGGTGCGGCCGACGCCTCGACCGGCGGCGCCATGCGTGAGTCCACCCGTGTCCTCAACCAAGATGAAATCGACAGCCTGCTTGGCTTCGATGATGAACACGAGGAGGGGGACCAGAGGTCGGGCATTCAGGCCATCCTCAACAGCGCCCTGGTCTCCTACGAACGACTTCCGATGCTCGAGGTGGTCTTTGATCGCCTGGTGCGTCTCATGTCTACTTCCTTGCGGAACTTCACCTCGGACAACGTCGAGGTCTCCCTCGACAACATCGCCTCCATTAGGTTCGGCGACTATTTGAACTCGATTCCGCTGCCAGCCATGCTCAGTGTCTTCAAGGCGGAGGAATGGGACAACTACGGCCTTATGACGGTCGATTCGTCGATGATCTATTCGATCGTCGACGTATTGCTGGGCGGACGGCGCGGCACGGCGGCCATGCGTATCGAGGGCCGACCTTATACCACCATCGAACGCAGTTTGGTCGAGCGCATGGTTCATGTCATGCTCAACGATCTGTCGGCGGCCTTTGAACCTTTGAGCCCAGTGACCTTCCGTTTCGATCGGCTGGAGACCAATCCCCGCTTCGCCACCATTTCCCGGCCGTCGAACGCGGCAATTGTGGCTAGGTTGCGAATCGATATGGAAGACCGGGGCGGGCGTCTCGAACTTCTGCTGCCCTACGCAACCCTTGAGCCGGTTCGCGAATTGCTGCTGCAGATGTTCATGGGCGAGAAATTTGGCCGCGACTCCATTTGGGAGACCCACTTGGCCGAAGAACTCTGGCAGACCGACGTCGAAATGGAGGCGATTCTCGACGAACAGACTCTGAAGCTTCGTGACATCTTTGATTTGGAGGTCGGTTCGCGCATCATGCTTGATGCGACTCCCGATTCGCGGGTTGAACTGCATTGCGGCGGCGTTCCCATGTACACCGGCTCGATGGGGCGCAAGGGCAGCCACATCGCCATCCGGGTTGGCAGCCGGATCGTTACCAAACAGAAGACGGAATAGGAGGCGACCATGCCCCTGTCGTTGATTGTCGATATCTCGGTGGCGTTCCTGCTGGTCGTGACGATCGCCTATGCCATCGTTCTCAACAAAAGATTGGTCATGCTGCGTCGCGACAAGGCCGTTCTTGAGAAGCTGGCCGAGACTTTCAGCAAATCCACGCTGAGGGCCGAGGAGAGCATTGCGCACCTTAAGACCACGGCGGAATCCATTCAGGAGCATGTGGACAGAGCTCAGTCGTTGCGCGACGATCTCGCCTTTCTTATTGATCGTGGCGGCAAGGCTGCCGACCAGTTGGAAGACGTGGTGCGCGAGGCCCGCAAGAAAGTGGGACCGATCGGGCGACCTGCTTCGAACACGGCCGGAACACCCGTGGCACAAAAGACGGCGATTCAGGCTCAGGCGGCGGCCCGAGATCCGGCGCCGTCGGCGACTGATAAATCCACGTCCTCGGCGGATGGAAGGTCTGAGGCGGAGCGTGAACTCCTCAAGGCCCTCGAATCGGCACGGTAGGGAGGAATTGCCATCATGACGGAGTTCCTGTCCAAATTTCGGTTTCTGCCGATCATGATCTTCTCGGCGTCCATGATGCTGACGGTGAAGATCGGCGACATTTGGGAGGGTATCGACGGCCTCAGAAGCGGTGCGATCTCGATTGCCGGGGCCGAGGCCCAACAAAGGACTGGTGGCGAAGACGCCACAAAGCCGAAGACGGCGACCGAAACGGCCGAACCATCGGCTGTGGATGCCGAAGATCCCGACTCCGCGGCCGATGACGCGGCTGCCCGCAGCCTGACGACAGATGATCCGACTTTGCTCACCCAACAGGAAATGGATCTCCTGCAGCAGCTCGCGGAACGGCGCGAGACACTGGAGGCCCGCTCTACCGAGCTCGATATGCGCACCGGCATGCTGGACGCCGCAGAAGCCAGGATCGAAGAGAAAATCCGAGAACTCAAACGCTTTCAGGCCACGATCGAGCGGTTGATCAAGACCTACGACAACCAGCAGGAATCGAATCTCGACAGCCTGGTCAAAGTCTATGAGAATATGAAGCCCAAGGATGCGGCGCTTATTTTCGAGCAGTTGGATATGGATACTCTTCTTTTGGTGGTGGAGAAAATGAAGGAACGGAAGTTGGCGGCGGTTCTTTCCAAGATGAATCGGGAAAAAGCGTCGGAGGTGACGGTGGAACTCATGCACCTGCGCCAGCTTCCCAAGCCGGGCTCGACGGGAGGATAACGTTCGAAAAGGGTTGCGCCGCTCACACCCTTGATTTAACAAGTTAATAGGATGGGAAAAAGTCTGGCGTTGGGGAATGCCAGTTGGGTTCGGTAAACGACGAGCCGGAGATGGAGAGTTAAATGGCTGTCGACATGAACATGAATGTCTTGATTGTGGATGACTACAAGACCATGCTGCGCATCATCCGCAATCTGCTTCGTCAGTTGAATTTCGTGAATATCGACGACGCGACGGACGGTTCCATAGCCCTCCAGAAACTGCGTCAGGGCAGTTTCGGCTTGGTTATTTCGGACTGGAACATGGAACCAATGACCGGCATCCAGTTGCTGCGCGAGGTGCGGGCCGACGAGAAGCTGAGACCGATACCGTTTATCATGGTGACGGCAGAAAGTAAGTCGGAGAACGTCATTGCGGCCAAGGAAGCGGGTGTCTCTAATTACATCGTCAAGCCTTTCAACGCGGAGACCTTGAAATCTAAGCTGGTCAGCGTGCTCGGCGACTTCTAAGGAGAGTTTATGGCATCGGGCGATGTTGACGCAGAACTAGGAGCGAAGCTCCGGGAACTTCGCGAAAATCCGGAGGAGATGATTCGGATGGGCGAAGTGGCGGGTGTCGTCGAAAGCCTGATGGCGACACTGAAGGGGGACCTTTCCTCAGCCGATCTCAAGATTTACACGGAACTCGAATCCCTAGCCAAATATATCGAGGCAGCGAAAAAAGAGATCGTTGCCCTCCGGCCCGACGAGGTGCGGGATGAGTACCTTCCCACGGCTACCGACGAACTGGACGCGATCGTCGAGGCGACGGCCGAGGCGACGAACACCATCATGGATGCCGCAGAAGCCGTCGAGAGTGTCATGAAACACTTGGAGGGCGAGGATGTCGATGTTCTCGGGGAGGCCACGACAAAAATCTACGAGGCCTGCGGCTTTCAGGATATTACGGGACAGCGTATCACCAAGGTGATCAAGGCCCTCAAATATATCGAGGAGAAGGTGGACGCCCTCGTTGATGCCTTCGGTGCCGAGATCGAGAATATCAAGAAGGATCAACCTCAAGAGGAGGTTCAGAAGGATGCGAAACTGTCCGACGAGGATCTTCTGAGCGGCCCCCAACAGAAGGAGAAAGCCAAGAACCAGGAGGAAATCGATGCTTTGTTGGCGAGCTTCGATTAGCCGGATATGTTGGATCTCTCTGCCGGCAGCGACGGGGCCGGAAGTGGCCGAAGGGGCCCAATCGCGCTTTATCTCGCGCTTTATCTCCTCATTCTCACCTTTTTCATCCTTCTGGTCTCCATATCGACCTTCGAGGAGGTGAAGTCCCGAGCCGTCATGGACAGCCTGTCGGTCGAATTCACTTCATTGTTGCCGCCATCGGATACCTCCCGGTTCACCGTCAAGGACGAAGACATCATTGCCGGAGAGCAGTTCCAGGAACAGGTCGGCAGCCTGTTTACGGCGGCGCTCCGTGTGGCGAAGGTGGAGGTCGTGCAGCCTGGACGTCTGATGCATGTGGCCCTTCCGGCGGACTCGCTGTTTCATGTGGATGAGGCCCGGCTTCGGGAGGCTCATTTTCCGCTGCTTGACCGGATCGTGGCTGCCGTCAGTGGCCGTCCGCCCGGGTTGCGCTATGAACTCGAATTCATCATTGGCACCCGTTACGTCGTGGGACGGGACATGCCCATCGGGCAGACACTCGAGATGGCAAGGGGGGGCGCCTTCGCCAGGGGCATGGTGTCCCGAGGCGTGCCTCCGGACAGTATTTCCATTGGTTTGGAGCCCGGAAACCCAGACGATGTGACAATCCGTTTTCTCGTGCGCGCCCTCGACCAGGCCCGTTTGCGGCTGAAGGCGCCCGATGAGGACAAGCAATCGAAACAGCAAGAATCGAACACGAAATCTACCGCACACGGGCAACAAACCAAGGGAGATCCGGCGACGACGGGGGTGTCACCGCCGTCGTCGCCGGTACCCGCAGCCGGCCCCGGGAACGGCGCCAGTCCATAATCGGAGTTTCTGCAGCGTGCTGTACGACGATTGGGATTACGAAGACTTATCCGCTCCGACCGATTCCGGCCGGAGCAGCCAGGCGTGGCTTGTCACGTTTACTGACCTGGTTTCGCTCATGTTGACCTTCTTCGTGCTGCTGTTCTCTATGTCCAGCGTCAATGTGGATCGGTGGGAGGAAATGACAGATACATTGTCCCAGAGCCTCAATCCGACCAAGACCCCTCCGATCTTGACGCCGACGGCCGAATTCAATGTCGGAACCATCTTCCGCAGGCAGGCCATCAACCTGGACTATCTTCAGGGCATCATCGAGGAAACCGTTTCCCATGACGAGACGCTGCGCGAAGCCCAACTGATCCGGATGGAGGACCGGTTGGTTGTGGCCTTGCCGGGCGATATCCTGTTTCGGCCCGGCCAGGCGATCATGACCGGGCAGGCACGCCAGACGATGTTCGCCCTGGGCGGGCTATTGCGCAACATCGGCAATCGGATTGGCGTCAACGGGCATTCGGACCCGGGACCGCCGGCGGGTGCCGCCTATGCCTCAAACTGGGAGTTGTCCATGGCCCGCGCCGTTGCGGTTGCCAATGCTTTGCGTCGATCCGGATATGGAGACGAAATCTCGGCTTACGGCTTCTCGGACAGCCGTTATACGGAACTCCCCGATATGGAGGAGGAAGACCGCCGAGCCCTGGCGCGGCGGGTGGATATCGTTATCATGCCGGCTGGGGGAGGTGACTGACCATGGCCGGTTGGGGACGTGGGGTTTTCGTTCTGCTTTTGGCGGCGATTGCGGCAGGCCTGTTCTCGGGTGTCGCGGTTGCCGATGCGGTCCGTGTCAGTGCCACGGCACGAGCGGATCACGGGCGGATCGTATTCAGTTGGGGGCAACCGGTTCCCTATACGGCGGACCTGAAAGGGCAGCGGTTGACCGTGCGGTTCGGGCGGCCCATCGAGGCGTCGTACCGTTCGGTGACACGAAAACTCGGTAAATACGTTCGCAGAGCAGGTCCGGGCGGCGACGGTCGGTCGGTCGTCTTCACACTGACCGGGTCCTTCGAGATCGGCCATTACGATACGGGCACGTCGGTAGTTATTGAAATCTACGGCGAACCTGCCGAAACGCCGCCGCCAAGGCCGAAGAAGACGGAGGTCGAAAAGCCTGGGTTCAAACAGCAGGAACCCGATCAAACCACCGCGCCAAAGCGCGACACGTCAAGACCTTTGGCCGAGAGCAAAGGAGTGGCTCCGCCGGCCTCCCTGCCGCGTCTTGGCGTGCGCACGGGCGATCACCCCAAATACACTCGGGTCGTGTTTGATTGGTCCCGCAAAGTTGATTACGGCGTTGCCGAAACGGCCCTGGGCGTTACCGTCGCATTCGGTCGGGGTGCCCGCCCGGACCTTCGGAAGATCAATGCCGCCCCACCCAAATACGTCAAGGGAGTGGGGGCCGAGATGAAGGGCAAACGCTTGACGGTGAACTTTAGGACCCTGCCCGGTGTGCGTGTAAAGCACTTCCTGTCAGGGTCTAAGGTCGTTCTTGACCTGCTGCCGCCGACGCCTGAATCCATCGCTAAGGCGAAACGGAGAGGCGAGACGGAGAAGGTGGCGGTACAGGAGGCTGTGTCGGAAACGGAAGCCCCGGCGTCGGAAGCAAGGCCCGCGGGAAAGCCTGCCGAGCTTGTTGATCCTGGACGCCCCAAGGCCTTGGTGCCTCCGAAGAAACTGGCGGAGGACGCGCCCCAGGCACCACCGGTGGCGCCTGGCACTCGTCCGGCTCCGCCACCGGCTCCGGTCGCGCCGGTGGAAAAGGCGGCCCCACCAGCAGACATATCCACGATAAGCCTGCGATTTGACTGGACTGAACCGGTGGCCGCTGCCGTCTTCCGGCGGGGCGGTGCCTTGTGGATTGCCTTCGACAAGGCGGTGTCTCTGGATTCGGCCATCGTGCAGCGCGCGGCCGGCAACGCCGTGCGCCGGGTGACCCAGGTGCCGTCCGACGACGGAACCATCTTGCGCATGGAAACCATCGAGGGGGTCAATCCAAGCCTGCGGCGTCAGGGATTGGCCTGGATTCTTGATCTGGCCAGGCAGAAGATTTCCCCCGTCACTCCGATCGAGACCAAGGCCCAGCCGAACTCACCCATCGGGGCCCGGATATTCCTCCCGGTTCCGGAACCCGGGAAGGTCCTTGTTGTGACGGACCCCGAGGTCGGGGACAATCTGGTGATTGTTCCGGTCATACCCCTGGGCCATGGGGTTGACCGCAATTATACCTATCCGCAGGTTCAGGTTCTGCCAACAGGCCAGGGAATTGTGCTCCGGTCCTGGATCGACAGCCTGCGCGTCCGGCCGTTGCGCCATGGCGTGGAGATCACGGCCGAGGAAGCACTGCGCATCTCGTCCGTCTCGGCCCAGGCGGTGGCGAGCAGCAGGCTGAAGGCGGCGCGGCCGTTGACGAAGATATTTGAACTGGAAAAGTGGCGACGCGGGACCGTCAGAACCTTCAATAAGGACCGCCGCGGTTTTCGGAACGCCGTGGTACGGGCCCGTGGCTCGCTGGAGCGGGAGAACCGCCGTCTTGACCTTGCCCGGTTCCTCTTTGCCAGCGGATACGCGGCCGAGGCCCTGGGGGTGCTGAAGGTAATCGAAGACACGCGGCCCGAGATCAGCGGCGAGCAGGAATTTCTGGCTCTCAGGGGGGGCTCGAATTTTCTCATGGACCGGTTCGAAAAAGCCCATGAGGACCTGAACCACGAAAACCTCCAGAAGAACGACGAGGCCATCTTCTGGCGGATGGCGGCCAATGCCGTGATGGGTGATCTGTTCGGTGCGGCAAAGGAACTGAAGCGCATCAGTCCCATCATCCGTTCCTACCCCAAGGCACTAAAACTGCCTTTGGGGCTGTTGGTCGCCGAAGCCGCCATCGAAACCGGTGACTTCAAGAAGGCGGAGCAGATCCTAGAGATTGTCAAGCTGGAGAACCCGGACACGCGAGAGCAGGCCCAACTCGGCTACGTGGAAGGCCGTCTTAAAGAACTGGCTGGCGACTTCGACGGCGCGGTGGGGATGTGGGAGAAGGTGATGAAATCCAACCACCGTCCCTCCCAGGTCAAGGCGGCAGTGGCCCGCGGCGAACTCCTCTATAAGTTGGAAAAGATCAGTCGTGCCGAACTGATTAAAGAACTCGAAAAGCTGCGTTTCGCCTGGCGGGGTGACGAATTCGAATATGCGCTGCTGCGCCGGATGGGGACCTTGTATCTGGAGGGAAAGGGATACCGTGACGGACTCCGCACCCTGAAACAGGCCGCCACACATTTCCGCAGCCATCCGGATGCCCCGACGATCACCCAGCAAATGGCGGATACCTTCGCCTTTCTCTATTTGGATGGGGGAGCGGACGCCCTGTCTCCGGTGACGGCCATCGCCCTCTACGATGAATTCAAGGAACTGACTCCGGTCGGCAAACGTGGCGACAAAATGATCCGCAAACTGGCAGATCGTCTGGTCTCGGTCGACCTGCTTGATCGGGCAGCCATGCTGCTTGATGCCCAGGTCAAGTTTCGGCTCGTGGGCGTTGAGAAAGCGCGGGTTGGGGCACAACTGGCGTTGGTCTATCTTTTAAACCGC
The DNA here is from genome assembly GCA_003354135.1 of Rhodospirillales bacterium. Taxonomy (GTDB): domain Bacteria; phylum Pseudomonadota; class Alphaproteobacteria; order Rhodospirillales; family GLO-3; genus GLO-3. The sequence continues at coordinate 25,053 of PIVK01000005.1, read as the reverse complement.
GAGTCCGACAAGGCGATGGCTTCCTTAGACGTGAGCGAGTTCAAGAACGCATCTCCCGAACTGGCCGATCAGCGCCGACACATAAAGGCCCGTATCCTGGGGCAGATGAAACGTTATGAAGACTCATTGACCCTGCTCAAGAGCGACAAGAGCCTTGGGGCCGATCTGCTCCGTGCCGAAACATTCTGGGAGATGCGGGATTGGTCCAACGCGGCTCAGGCCATGAGGCGTCTGGTCCGTGCTTTCAAGGCCGAACCGGGGGAGGCACTTGACGAGAAACAGGCCCGTTACGTGCTTAACCTGGCTGTGGCGCTGACCCTTGCCGGCAATGATCAAGGCATCGACCGTCTGCGGCAGGACTATGGCCGGGCCATGGATGCCGGCCCCTTCCGCGAGGCTTTCCGCCTGATCGCCAGGCCGAAGACCGAGGGACTCGTCGATTATGCAACCATCTCCAGGCGGGTGGCGGAAGCCGAAAACTTCCAAGCCTTTATGGCCACCTATCGCCAGCAATTGAAGGACGGGAAACTGAGCGCTATCAACTGATCTCATTGTTGCTGCGGATCAGTGGGGAAAAAGTTCATGGAAACGCGGAAATTAACTTGCTATCAACGGGGGCGTGGCTTTATTTAGCCGCCTTCCGCCCCGCTGGGGGCATCTGCTGGTTTGGAGGGAGCGATGGACTCCGGCGCCCTTGCCGAATTGGGGATGACCCGAGACGACGAGCCGACCAAGGACAACGGCACGTACGCCGTCACGGACAACGACAAGGATTACTTCGTCGAAAAGGACGGCATGAAGTTCGCCGGAACCCACCTGCTGGTAGAATTGTGGGGGGCGGAGAACATTAACGATCCAGCCTACATCGACGGGGCGCTCTGCGACGCGGCACGGGCGGCTAATGCGACCATCCTGCACTCTCACTTCCATCACTTTTCGTCCAGCTTTGGCGTATCGGGTGTCGTGGTGCTGGCGGAATCCCACATCAGCATTCACACTTGGCCGGAACGCGGCTTCGCGGCCATCGATATCTTCATGTGCGGGGACTGCGATCCTTATGACTCCGTGCCGGTCATTGAGGACCGATTCCGGAGCGCGCGTATGGAAATATCCGAACATCGGCGGGGTATCCTCCGGTGAGCGAGGAAGGGTGGTTCGACGAACTCCTCTATGACGGGGTCACCCACAAGGGCTATACGCAGAGTTTCAAGATCGACAAGGTCCTCTTCCGCGAGAAGACGGACTTTCAGGGCCTGATCATTTTCGAGACACCGTACTTCGGCAAGGTGCTGGCGCTGGATGGCATCATCCAGACGACAGAGAAGGACGAGTTCTGCTATCACGAGATGCAAGCTCACGTGCCGATCCTGGCCCACGGGAATGCCAAGAGAGTGCTGATCATTGGCGGCGGTGACGGCGGCGTCCTACGCGAGGTTCTGCGTCATGCGACAGTTGAGAAGGCGGTCATGGTCGAAATCGACCGTATGGTGGTTGACCTTTGCCGGGAATACATGCCCACGCTGTCTGATGGGGCTTTCGACGATCCAAGGGCCCAACTCGTCATTGCCGACGGGCTGAAGTATGTCGCCGGAACGGACGACCGCTTCGATGTGATTATCGTCGACTCTACGGACCCGGTCGGCCCCGGCGAAGCCCTGTTTACTGCCGAGTTCTACGGCAACTGCAAGCGGTGTCTGACCGATGGCGGCGTGGTGGTGACCCAGAACGGCGTTACCTTCTTCCAGCCTGAAGAAGTGACCGGGACCTGCTGCCGGCTTAAGCCCATCTTTGCTGATGCCGGGTTCTATGTGACCGTGGTGCCGACCTACGTCGGAGGCTTCATGACTCTGGGCTGGGGGACGGACGACACGACGCTTCGTGATGTGCCGCAGGAGGTCCTGGCCGACCGTTTCGCCGGAAGTGGCCTCATGACCCGCTACTATACCCCGGACGTCCATCGCGCGGCATTCGCCCTGCCGGCCTTCATCATTGCCGAAATAGCGGAAGACTAAATGGCTATCCCAAAATCGCCGTCATGATGACCGCCGGGGGGAGGGACGTCATCCGAAGCTTTTCACCAACGAACCGATGATCATGTACCAGCCGTCCACGAGGACGAAGAAGATCACCTTGAAGGGCAACGCGATGATGATTGGTGGAAGCATCATCATGCCCAAGGACATCAGAACACTGGCCACCACCATGTCGATGACGAGGAACGGCACGAAGACAAGGAAGCCCATTTCGAAACCGCGCTTGAGCTCGCTGATCATGAAGGCGGGGATGAGAACGCGCATGGGCGCCTTTCGACGGACTTCCTCTTCCGGCACCTTGGAAATGTCGGTGAACAGCAGAAGATCCTGCTCCCGGACGTGGGTCAGCATGAATTTCCGAAACGGGTCCGTTGCCCGGTCGAAGGCCTCGAACTCGTCGATCTGGCCCGCTATCATGGGCTCTATCCCTTTGTCCCAGGCCTCTTGGAAGGTGGGCATCATGATGAAGAAAGTCACAAACAGCGCGAGCGACATCAGGACCTGATTGGGCGGTGTTTGCGGCGCGCCCATGGCGGTGCGCATGAAACTCAGGACGATGATGATGCGAATGAACGAAGTGAGCATGATGAGAAGTGCGGGAGCCAGGCTGAGCACCGTAAGCAGGGCCATCAGCTGTACAACACGGGCCGTTGCCATGCCCCCTTCTTCGCCGAGGTTCAACTGGACCATCTGGGCAGAGGCGGGTCCGGCCAGGAGAATGCCTGCAACCAGGGCCACCACACCGGCGAGTGCGGGGAGTAGGAACCAAAGCAGCACGCGCGCGGGTCTCATGATGCGTTTTCCTTTCGCGCTTCTTCGGCTTTGAGCTTTGAACCGTCGCCCCCCAGATGCGTGGCGAACGCGGGCGGGGGTTGTTTCAGCTTGCGGGGGATGCCGGTTTCGACCACGGTTTCCGAAGTCGAACCGAGCACCAGGAGATGCTGGACGTCATCCCGTTCCACCAAGATCAAACGGCGTCGTGCGTCAATGGGGATTACTTCGACTATGGCGAGCCGCCGTTTGTCGCCCCCCCGGCTGGAGCGTTTGTATCCCATTCCGTAACGGCGGCCGAGCGCCGCCAGAACCCCGATCAGGCCGAGGACGAATACGAGGGCGAAGACGAAGCGCATATAGCTTTCGATCTCCATTCGGGGGGCCTCCTTAAGACTCTTCGCTGTTGCGCCGGTAGGTGCTGGTTGCCTGGCCGGGAAGTGTGTCGTGGCCCGAGTCGGTGTGGGCGTCCTGACGCGCAACCAAGTCGGATTCCAGGGCGTCGATGTCCTGGAGCAGGTCGGCGAGCGCGGTGGATATTTCGTCTTTTTGTTCCGGCGGATCGGTCTCGATAGCTTGGCACAGGGTCTTGACTCGCTCGTCGAGCCCTTTCAGGTCGACGGTGCGGTGGGTTGCGAGATGCTTGCGGGCCGTCGCGATCAACTGGGCCAAATCTTCGATTTCGGCACGGACGTTAGGGCTCATTCCGCGCCCTCCGGGTCATCATTGGAAGGAGCGCCGCTGGGTTCCATGTTGTCCGGCAGATCGATCTCGGTTCTATTGGCGCGGTAGAGGTAAACCAAGATCTCGGCCACGGCCGCGAAAGCCTCGACGGGGATTTCGCTGTCGACATCGACGGCGACAAGCAGTTCCGCCAGATCCGGATCCTCGCGGACCTTGACACCCTTGGCGAAGGCGATCTGCAGGATCTGTTCGGCAACTGCGCCGTAACCGCTGGCCACCACGACCGGAGCTCTTTCGCCATCGAGTTCGTAGTCCAACGCGACGGCCACCTTCTGACGTTTTCGATCATTGTCTTTACTGGACCTGCCGCCCTTGTTTGCCACGTCTTCGTCCTCAACATGTCCCCGCGGGTCGGTCCTGTCCGTTCGCGGTCCGCCAAGATCCCCTGAAACACGCCGGCAAAGTATGGTTGCTTAGGATTAACAAAGGTTTAAGCCGGGCAGGCCGGGGAGTTTACGGAATCTTAAGGATAAGCCCCGCATACTGGTGGTCTGGATGTTCGGGGTGCATGGCCCCAGGAGGTACGGAACCATGGATCTTAACAAGATCTCCTTGTTCGAGGTGTTGAAGAAGCGCATGAACTGGCACGGCCAGCGCCAGGAGGTTCTGTCCCACAATATCGCTAACGCCGATACGCCGAAGTTTAAGGCGAAGGACCTAAAACCTTTCAAATTCCGCGAGATGATCCGGCGCGATGCAACGCAGCTCAACATGAATGTCAGCCAACCCGACCACCTGGTAGGAAAACGCAAGCGCACCCGGGATTTCGCCGAACAGACTGAGCGCCGTCCCTTTGAGACATCTCCCGACGGCAACTCGGTGATCCTCGAGGAGCAGGTGAGCAAGCTCAACGAAAACCAGATCGGCTTCAAGCTGTCGGCCGAACTCTACAAGAAGCACCTCAACATGATCCGCATTGCGCTGGCAAAGCGGTAGGCGGATCCTGGACACGGACCAAAGGGCCATGGATGATATTCTGAAGACGCTGAGAGTTTCCGCCGCGGGCATGAAGGCGCAGGGGGTGCGTCTCAGGGCTATTTCGCAGAACGTGGCCAACGCCAATTCTCTGCCGCAAAGCCCTGGAGAATTGCCCTACCGGCGCCAGGTCGTCACTTTCAAGAACGAACTCGACCGCAAAACCGGATTGGATCTGGTCCGCGTGAACAAGATCCGCCCCGACGGGTCGGATTTCAACAAGCGTTTCGATCCAAACCACCCGGCGGCCGATGCCGACGGGTACGTGCTGACCCCCAATGTCAATACGCTGATCGAAATGACGGACATGCGCGAAGCACAACGTACTTACGAAGCCAATGTCAGCGTCATCCTATCCTCGAAACGCATGCTCATTCAAGCCATCGAAATTCTGAAATAGTCGGTCTCAAAACCGCCGGAACGGGAAGGAACAAACGATGCCGGGCCTTACCAACATGAACACTGCCATCAATGCCTATAACCAGACATCCAAAGGTCCCGGTGCGAAATCTGAAGGGGACACCCAGGGTGTGGGTGGTGACGAGTTTTCCGGGCTCGTCAGGAATGCTATCCAAGAGGCAATCAAGATCGGCGAGCAAAGCGAAAATCTGTCCATCGCGGCAATCCAGGACAAGGCGGACCTGGGGCAGGTCGTCACGGCGGTTGCCGAAGCGGAAGTTGCGCTGCAGACGGTGGTTGCTGTGCGCGACAAGATGATTGAGGCCTATAGGGAAATTACCCGGATGCCCATGTGACGCCCGGGACCTGGGAGCGCGTGGCTTAGGGGTAAACGTATGGACGAAGTTGCGGTACTCGAAGTGGGGCGCGATGCTCTGTTCATGATTCTCAAGACAGCGGGCCCGATCATGCTGGCCGGCCTGACGATGGGTCTCATCATCGCTCTTTTTCAGGCATTGACCTCCATTCAGGAGATGACCCTTGTCTTCGTGCCCAAGATCTTTGTTATCATCATCTCCATTCTCGTTTTCCTGCCTTACATGATGACCAATTTGTTGGAGTTCGCGCACCGGATGTTCGATCGCATGATCGCATTGGGATAGCCTGGGGATGTTGCAGCAGCTCCTGACGCTCAACATCTTTGCCTTCTTCCTGATCTTTACGCGTGTAGGCACGGCTCTTGTCCTTATGCCGGGGTTCAGCGCAGGCTATGTGCCGGTGCGCATTCGCTTGGCGTTTGGGCTGCTGGTCAGTTTTTCCTTGATGCCCGCCGTGGTTGCGGACATGCCGAGCATGCCGACAAAGGTGCCGGTGCTGATATTCCTGATGATGGGGGAGTTTGTGGTCGGGGCGGCTCTCGGGCTCGTCGGGCGCATCATTTTGGCGACGCTACAGGTAGCGGGGACCTTGATTTCCCTCTATTCGTCGCTCGCCAACGCTCTGGTCCAAGACGCCATCGCCGAACAGCAGAGTTCGACCATCGCGGGGTTTCTGGCGACCACAGGGATGGTTCTCGTCTTCGCCACGGACATGCACCACTTGATGCTGCGTGCCGTCGTCGATTCGTATGGTCTGTTCGAAGTCGGTGCACCGGTTCTTTCCGGTGATCTGGCCGAGCTGATCGTGCGCAAGGTGGCGGCCAGCTTCGCCCTCGGATTACAGATGGCATCGCCCTTCATCGTCACGGCGCTGACCTATTACCTGGGTCTCGGCCTGTTGGGACGGCTGATGCCGACTTTCCCGGTATTCTTTGTCGGCATGCCGATCCAGATCTCGATCCAAATTAGCGTCTTGGCGATTGTCCTTTCGAGCATCATGATGGTGTTTATGGGATACTTCTCGGATGGTCTTGGTGCCTTTCTGGCCCCATGAGGTAGCGCAATGGCTGAAGAAGACGACGCATCAAAAACAGAAGAACCATCAAGTCGAAAACTTGGCAAAGCCCGTGAAAAGGGCCAAGTGGCGCTTTCGATGGAAGTCAAGAACTGGTTCATTCTGCTGGGTATGGCGTTCTCGGTCGCCTTTCTGGCTCCCTGGGTGATGGACCGCATCAGGATGACGGCTATGCCGTTCATTCACCAGCCTCATGCCATTGGCATGGACTTCGAGAGCCTACATAGTGTTTTCGCCGAAGTCGCCTTCTCCGTTTTCATCACCCTGCTCCCCCTGTTCGGGATGATGATGTTGCTCGCCTTGATCGCGACACTTGTGCAGGCTGGACTGATTTGGGCCCCATCCAAGATAAAGTTTGATATCAAAAAAATCAGCCCGATCAGTGGGGCTAAGCGGCTCATCTCCATCAAACAGTTCGTCGAGTTCCTGAAAGGGATCATCAAGATTCTGATCGTCGGCCTGATCGCGTTCGGGCTGGCGGTGCCCATGCTGGACGACATCATGCTCATTCCGGATATTGAATTCGTCATTACCCTGCAACGCCTGAGGAAAATAGCGCTGTGGCTGGTCATTGGCACGGTTCTCGTGATGACGGCCATCGGCGCTCTGGACTACCTATTCCAGCGTCGGCAGTTTATGAAGGAAATGCGGATGACCAAGCAGGAGGTGAAAGACGAATTCAAACAGACGGAGGGCGATCCCCAGGTCAAGGCCAGGATCCGCGGTTTGCGTATGCAGCGTGCCCGCCAGCGTATGATGGCCGCCGTGCCTGATGCCGATGTGGTGGTGACCAACCCGACCCATTTCTCCGTGGCGCTGAAATACAAGATGGAACAGATGACGGCGCCCAAGCTGGTGGCCAAGGGTGTCGACGACCTGGCCCGGCGTATCCGCGATGTGGCGGAAGAACACGATGTTCCGATCATCGAGAATCCGCCGCTGGCCCGGGCGCTCTACGCATCCGTGGAACTGGACGAGGAGGTCCCGCCCGAACACTATAAAGCGGTGGCCGAGGTCATCGGGTACGTGATGCGGCTCAGGGGCCAACTTCCGTCCGATCCGGGGCAGATGCAGTGAGGGGTGGACGTACGGCAATGACGGGAAACGGGTCTTCCTTTTCGGACTGGGGCAAAGCCCCGTTTTGGCGCCGCCCCGTGGCCTGGGCGGCTGTGGCCACCTGTTTCGGTGGCTTGGGGGGAGTGGTCCTTGTCGGCGTTTCGGGCCAGACGGTCCTTGCCGGGCTGTTGGCGGGGGTTGGTTTTGCCGCCCTTTTGGGGTTTGCCTGGACCCTGGGTCGTTCACGGGGAAATCCGGTCGCCGACCTGCTGCTTGACGCAGCGGATCTCAATCGATCAGCGCGTCTGTTGACCACCGTCGAAGGCGACTTCGTCTATGCCAATCCGGCCTTTCATCGTCTGTTCGCGATGGCTGTGTCACTTGACGCCGTTGCCGCTCTTCTCGAAGGCGGACAAGAAGCTGTCGATTCCTTCGAACGCCTGCGGGCGAGTGCCGCGACCAGGGTTGCTGATCGGGCCGAGTTGTCAATCCGCCTGCCCCCGTCGGATGCAGTGGAATGGCGGCGCATCTCGGTCATTCCGTTGCGTGGCAACCGCCGGTTCGTCCTTTGGCGGGCGGAAAACATGACGGCCGAGCGTGAGCTGGAAGCGGCGCGCCGGGCTGAAGAGGAGCGCTTGGCTGATTATCTGGACCGTATGCCGGCGGGTTTCTTTTCGGCCGATGCCAAAGGCCGAGTGCTGTTCGCCAACCAGACGCTCTGTGACTGGCTGGGGCTGGCGACGGAAGATGTGGCGTCGCGTCGCCCCCATTTTGCCGACTTTGTGGTTTCGCCTTGTGAACCCAATGCCGGCAGTAATGGGGATATCGTCTTACGCCACCATGATGGCGAAACCTTCAGGGCCGGTCTGGTGCAGACCGTTTTTGAAGGTGGCGACGGCGGCATGGCCTATACCCGATCATTGGTGTTGCGGGACCTGGTTCGGCGAGGCAAGGACGGGGAGCGCGAGGAGGCATCGTTGGCGCGCAAACTCCGCTGGTTGTTCGATGAGGCGCCGGTGGGGATCATCCTGCTCGACATGGGCGGCGACGTGACGGACTGCAACCGCGCTTTCCTCAAGATGATCGGCCTGCACCGGGATGCGGTGGTCGGGCGCCCTTTTACCGACCGGTTGAACAAGGAGGACCGGTCCGAAGCGGCGGCCCAGGTTTCCAAGGTGGTGATGGGGACGTCGCGCGCGGCGACACTGGACGTGCGCATGCCCTGCATAGGCGAACGGGAGCTGATCGCGTCCCTCTACGCCAGCCGGCTGGAGGAGGCCGATGGGGAGGTCTCGGGCCTCGTGCTGCACTTCATCGACACCACCGAGCAAAAAGACCTTGAGGTCCAGTTCGCCCAATCCCAGAAGATGGAGGCGGTGGGGCAACTGGCCGGCGGGGTGGCTCACGACTTCAACAATCTTCTTACCGCGATGATCGGTTTTTGCGACCTGTTGCTCGACCGCCATGGTCCCGGAGATTCGTCGTTCGCCGACATCATGCAGATCAAACAGAACGCCAACCGCGCCACCAATCTGGTGCGCCAGATGCTGGCGTTCTCGCGCAAGCAGCCCATGAAGCCGGTGGTACTCGATGTGACGGGGGGCATCGGCGACTTGGCCAACCTGCTGGGACGGTTGATCGGCGAGAACATCGAACTCACCATCGAACACGGCCGAGACCTTTTTCCGGTTCGCGCCGATGCCAACCAGTTCGACCAGATTGTCGTCAATCTGGCCGTTAATGCCCGGGACGCCATGGCGGGGGGCGGAACCCTGACGCTTCGGACCTCGAACGTGACCCTGGACAAACCTGTGGAGCGCAGTGCGGAGCGTATGCCGGCGGGCGATTACGTGATGGTCGAGGTCTTGGACACCGGGCACGGCATCGCCAAGGAGAACCTGGGCCGCATCTTTGACCCCTTCTTCACCACCAAAGGACCGGGGGCGGGAACGGGGCTCGGGCTCAGCACGGCCTATGGAATCGTACGCCAGTCCGAGGGCTTCATCTTCGTCGATTCCGCTCTTGGGGAAGGCACCACCTTCAGCATCTACCTGCCGCGTTGGAAGGACGGCGAGGACGGCGAGGCGGCCACGATCCCAGTGGCCCAGTCCGCCCCGCCAGAGGTCGATCTTACCGGAGTCGGCACGGTGCTCATGGTTGAGGACGAGGATGCGGTGCGCATGTTCGGTGCCCGGGCGCTGCGCAACAAGGGCTACGAAGTCCTGGAGGCGACCAACGGTGAAGAGGCGCTGGATGTCATCAACCAGATGGAGGCGTCGATCGACCTCATCGTCTCGGATGTGGTTATGCCCGGTATGGACGGCCACACGCTGACCCAACTGGTGCGCCAGGAGTTCCCCGGCGTCAAGATCATCCTCATGTCGGGATACGCGGAAGATGTCTTGTCGGAGAGCATCCAAGCCGATCCCGGGGTCACATTCCTGGGCAAACCGTTCACACTTAAGGATCTAGCCAGCACCGTGAAACGGGTCATGAACGGATAGCCGCATATTGTCCTGTCCTCGGGGCAGGAATGCCCGGAACACAAATAGAACATATGGTGCTTTTTCTTTTTATTATCAGCGCATTAGAAAAACCTCTTGCCAATAGGAACATTCAGCGTACATTAACGGGCATTGCATCCCGTTGGCCCGTATGGAATAAGAGGGGACGTCACCATGTCGCAGACCGCACTCCGTCTTGTGGATCAGGATACCGTGGATAAAAGCAAGGCCCTGGAAGCTGCCGTCAGTCAGATCGAACGAGCCTTTGGCAAGGGCTCCATCATGCGTCTCGGCAGCCGCGAGGTCGTGGCGATCGATGCCATCTCGACCGGATCTCTGGGCCTCGACATCGCACTCGGCATCGGCGGCCTGCCGCGTGGCCGGGTGGTGGAGATTTACGGCCCGGAAAGCTCGGGCAAGACGACACTGGCCTTGCATGCCGTTGCCGAGGCTCAGAAGAAGGGCGGCACCTGCGCCTTCATCGATGCCGAGCATGCGCTGGACCCGATCTACGCCAAGAAGCTGGGCGTCAATGTGGAGGAACTCCTGATCTCCCAGCCCGATGCCGGCGAGCAGGCGTTGGAGATTGCCGACACGTTGGTCCGTTCCGGCGCCGTCGATGTCTTGGTGGTGGACAGTGTTGCCGCCTTGGTGCCGCGGGCCGAACTGGAGGGCGAGATGGGCGACGTCCATGTCGGTCTTCAGGCGAGGCTGATGAGCCAGGCGCTGCGCAAGCTGACCGCGTCGGTGGCTAAGTCCAAAACGCTTATCATCTTCATCAATCAGATCCGCATAAAGATCGGCGTCATGTTCGGCAACCCTGAGACGACGACCGGCGGTAACGCGCTCAAGTTCTATTCCTCGGTCCGGTTGGAGATCCGCCGCATTGGCGCCATCAAGGATCGGGACGAGGTGGTCGGCAACCAGACCAAGGTCAAGGTAGTCAAGAACAAGGTCGCGCCGCCTTTCAAGACAATCGAATTCGACATCATGTATGGTGAGGGCGTGTCCAAGAACGGCGAGTTGTTGGATATGGGCGTCAAGATCGGTCTTGTCGAGAAGTCGGGCTCCTGGTTCTCCTATGACTCGGAACGCATTGGCCAGGGCCGTGAGAACGCCAAGGCGTTCCTGCGCGAACACCCCAATATCGCAGAGCGCATCGAGACCGCCATCCGCCAGTCTGCCGGTCTCATCACCGAAGAGATTATGGCGGGCCCCGGCGAGACGACGGACGACGAGGCGGAGCCGGAGGCAAGCTAGAGTACGATCGACATAAGCCGAGTCATTGCCGTGCCCCGGTTTATGTTGTGAATCGTCCTCTATTTCAAAAGGATAGAGCGGGTTCACGCGAGAATTCGGCGCCACGAAGCGGCTTCGATTTCTCACGATCCGCTCTGGGACCTCCCTTTGGTTTCGAGTGTTTGCCGTGCGGCCCCTCCGGGGGCCGCATTCGCGGTCCCAATCCCCGCATTTCTGGACAGGCGGGTTGGTTGCGGGTAAAAGCAATTTCCCTTTTGAATTGGCGCACCACATAGATCCCATGCAAACCGTCAACGACATTCGCAAGGCCTTCCTCGACTTCTTCGCCGATAATGGCCACGAGGTGGTGTCCTCCAGCCCGCTGGTGCCCCGCAACGACCCGACGCTGATGTTTACCAACGCGGGCATGGTTCAGTTCAAGAACGTGTTTACAGGAGCCGAGAAGCGGGGTTGTTCCCGTGCCGTGTCGTCGCAGAAATGCGTGCGTGCCGGTGGCAAGCACAATGACCTGGAGAATGTTGGCCACACGGCGCGCCACCACACCTTCTTCGAAATGCTGGGCAATTTCTCCTTTGGCGACTACTTCAAGGAAGATGCCATCGATCTTGCCTGGCGCTTAATCACCAAGGATTACGGAATCCCGAAGGACCGTCTTCTGGCGACGGTCTATGCCGAGGACGACGAGGCCTTCGATCTCTGGAAAAAGATCGCCGGGTTGCCGGAAAGCCGCATTATCCGCATTCCGACGTCCGATAATTTCTGGTCCATGGGCGAGACAGGACCTTGCGGGCCGTGCTCAGAGATCTTTTACGACCACGGGGAGCACATCCCCGGTGGCCCTCCGGGGTCGCCGGGGGAGGACGGTGACCGCTTCATCGAGATCTGGAACCTGGTCTTCATGCAGTACGAGCAGGTAACCCCTGACAAGCGGATCGAGCTGCCCAAGCCTTCCATCGATACCGGCATGGGCCTGGAGAGGGTCTCGGCCGTTATGCAGGGTGTTCACGACAACTACGACATCGACCTGTTCCGTGCCCTGATCGAGGCCTCGGCAGAGGCCTCGGGCGTGGAGGCTGACGGCCCGCATGCGGTCGCGCACCGCGTGGTGTCCGATCACCTTCGCTCGACGGCGTTTCTCATCGCCGACGGTGTGCTGCCGTCCAACGAAGGGCGTGGCTACGTCCTTCGCCGCATCATGCGCCGAGCCATGCGCCACGCCCACATGATGGGATGCACCGACCCGTTGCTGTGGAAGCTGGTGCCGACCCTGGTCGACCAGATGGGGGGGCACTTCTCTGAGTTGGCGCGCGTCGAGGCGCTGGTCACCGAGACCTTGAAACTGGAGGAAACCCGGTTCAAGCAGATGCTGGATCGCGGGCTCAAGCTGCTCGACGAGGCCGTGATCGGCATGAACGAGGGAGGCGAGTTGGAGGGTGAGACGGCGTTCAAGCTCTACGACACCTTCGGCTTCCCCCTGGATTTGATTCGAGATGCCTTGCGAGACAAAGGGATCGGTATTGACGAGGATGGTTTCAACGCCGCAATGGACCGCCAGCGGGTCGAGGCCCGGGCTGCGTGGGCCGGCTCCGGAGAGGCGGCGACCGAAGAGGTCTGGTTCGAAATTCGTGAGAAGGTGGGGGCTGCCGATTTCCTGGGTTACGACACCGAGGAGGCTGAGTGCCAGGTTACGGCCGTCGTCAAGGACGGCAAGTGGACCGATGAAGCTTTGGCCGGCGATGAAGTCGCCGTCGTGCTTAACCAGACACCATTCTACGGTGAATCCGGCGGGCAGGTGGGGGATATCGGCGAGCTTCAAGGGCAAGGCCTGAGGGTCGTCGTCACCGATACCCGGAAACACCTGGGCGACCTCCATGTTCATCTGGGGCGTGTCGAGGAGGGGAGCCTTAAGGCTGGGGACGAACTCAAGGCGATGGTGGACCACGACAACCGTGCCGCCACCCGCGGCCACCATTCGGCGACCCACCTGCTGCACGCGGCGTTACGCAAGCGCCTGGGCGACCATGTCACCCAGAAGGGTTCCATGGTGGCGGCCGAGCGGTTGCGCTTTGACGTCAGTCATCCCAAAGCGGTTGCGCCGGAGGAACTGTCCCAAATCGAGGTCGACGTTAACGAACAGATCCGTTTCAACACCCCGGTCACCACCCGGATCATGGAACCGGAAGCCGCCCGGGAAGCAGGGGCCATGGCTCTGTTCGGGGAGAAGTACGGCGACGAGGTCCGCGTGGTCTCCATGGGCGGGGAAAGCGAGAAGAACTACTCGGTCGAACTCTGCGGAGGCACGCATGTTAAGCGTACCGGAGACATCGGGTTGTTTAAGGTGGTTTCCGAAGGGGCGCTGGCCAGCGGCGTACGCCGGATCGAGGCGGTGACCGGCGCGGCGGCCCAGGCTTACGTTTCCGCGCGCGAGGCAGCTCTGGACGAGGTTGCGGGCCTGCTGCGCATTGCGCCGGGGGACGTGCCGGGGCGGGTCCAGGCCTTGATGGGAGAGCGCAAGCGGCTGGAGAAGGAGGTCGCCGATTTGAGGCGCCGGATCGCGACCGGCGGTGGTGGCGGAGGCGCGGGTGTCGAGATCAAGGAGGTTGGGGGCATCAAGTTCACCCCGAAACTGCTTGACGGCGTTCCCGCCAAGGACCTTAAGGGGATGGCCGATGAGCTAAAGAAGCAGGTCGGGTCCGGCGTGGTGGCGTTGGTCGCCACCAACGACGGCAAGGCGTCGCTGGTGGTCGGCGTCACCGCGGATCTGGCGGACAAACTGTCGGCCATCGACTTGGTTCGTGCCGGTTCGGCAGCAGTTGGCGGCAAGGGCGGCGGTGGTCGTCCCGACATGGCCCAGGCAGGCGGCCCTGACGGGGCCAAGGGGCAGGCTGCCCTGGACGCCATCGAGGCCGCGCTCGTCTGACGCCGTGCCCTACCAAGTCAACGAACTCTTTTATTCCCTGCAAGGCGAAGGCGCCCGGACCGGTCGGCCGGCGGTGTTTCTGCGATTTTCTGGCTGCAACCTCTGGTCGGGCCGGGAAGAGGACCGGGGGGACGCTGACTGCCCGTGGTGCGACACCGACTTCGTCGGCACGAAGAACGAAGGCGGCGGGCGTTACGCCAATGCCGAGGTGTTGGCGGACGTGGCCGGGGCTCTGTGGCCGGGGACGAAAGGTCACCCCTACATTGTGGTGACCGGCGGCGAGCCCGGCCTTCAGTTGGATAGGGCATTGGTGGACGCGCTGCGGGGCCGCGGTTTCGATGTGGCGGTGGAGACCAACGGCACCCAGCCTCTGCCCAGCGGCATCGATTGGCTCGCGGTCAGCCCCAAGGCGGGAACGGTCCTGAAGGTCACGACGGGCGACGAACTCAAGCTGGTGTACCCGCAGGATGGGGCTTGCCCGGAGGATTATGAGAATCTCGACTTCGTCCACTTCTTCCTGCAGCCCCTAGACGATCCGGAGCGGGAGGCCAACGTCGCTCGGGCTATTGCTTACTGCAAGGCCCACCCGAAGTGGCGGCTCAGTCTGCAAACGCACAAGATGCTTGGCATCAAGTGATGCCATTTGACGGAGCGCCGGATTGACGCTATCCCCCGGGCATGGACATCTACAAGGCATTCACCTTCGAAGCGGCTCATTCGCTGCCCAACACGCCCGAGGGCCACAAGTGCCGGCGCCTGCATGGGCATTCGTTCCGGGTCGAAGTTCATGTTTCGGGGCCCGTGGATGCGCACCGTGGTTGGGTGATCGATTTCGGCGACATCAAGACGGCCTTCAAGCCGCTCTACGAACGGCTCGACCACTACCACCTCAACGAGATCGAGGGCCTGGACAATCCCACGTCCGAAAATATCGCCCGCTGGATATGGAGCCGCCTTAAGCCCGAGCTGCCGGGGCTCTCCAAGATCGTGCTGGCGGAAACCTGCACGGCCGGCTGCGTTTACCGTGGCGAGGACGAGGACAGCGGGTGTCCCGGATCCGAAGTTCGTTTATGAAGCCGTCCCAAAATAATGTGATAAACTTCGAATCCCCCACGCTAGCCATTCCCGTGTATCGCCGCTAACCTATTGGCGGACCATAGGGGGGCGTGTGGAAAATCTTCCGGAACTGCAACATCTGATCGAAACCGTCCGCGAGGCATTCGCGGTCGGCACTGCGTGGCTGGGGAAGCACGCCTTCGTTATCGGTAACCTGATCCAGCTTGTGGTCATCGGTGTTGCATTCCTCATTGCCAAACTGTCCACGCCCCGATTGGCCAAATGGGCGGAGGTGGTTAACACGCGCCCGCACCGGTTCCACAAGCAGGCCGAAGTGGCGCGATGGGTTCTGACGCCGCTCATGCTGCCAGTCACATGGCTGATCCTGCAGTGGTACGCGGTCTTCGTTGCGGCATCGGCAGGCTGGCCCCACCATGTGATGCGCGCGGTGGTCAGTCTGCTGACCGCCTGGGTCATCATCCGTCTGGTGTCAAATCTGGTGGCCAACCGGACTTGGTCCAAGGCCATCGCGGTGACCGCATGGACGGTGGCGGCACTCAATATTATAGGGCTTCTGGACGAAACGGTCGGCTTCCTGGACGCGTTGGCTCTGACCATGGGTAACTTCCGCCTATCGGTCCTAGGCGCGATCAAGGCGGGGGTCGCGTTGGCGATCTTTCTGTGGCTGGCGAGCCTTGGTTCAAGGTTGGTGGAAAAGCGCCTCAAGGCCGCGGACAGCCTGACCCCGTCGGCACAGGTGCTGTTCGGCAAGCTGCTCAGGACCGGATTGTTCACGGCGGCCATTCTGATCGGTCTCGAAAGTGTCGGAATCGATTTGACGGCGCTGGCGGTCTTCACAGGCGCGGTGGGCTTGGGCATCGGCATCGGTCTGCAGAAGGTGTTCTCGAACCTGATCAGCGGGCTCGTCCTGTTGCTCGACAGATCGGTCAAGCCCGGAGATGTGGTGGCGATCGGGCAGACCTTCGGTTGGATTAACTCCCTGGGCGCACGCTATGTCTCGGTCATCACGCGCGACGGGACCGAACATCTGATCCCCAACGAGGAACTCATCAGCCAGCGGGTGGAAAACTGGTCCTATAGCCACAAAATGATCCGGTTGCACATGTCCTTCGGCGTGTCCTACGGGGCGGACCCGCACAAGGCCATGGAGTTGGCGGTCGAGGCGGCGTCCAGCCAGGACCGCGTGTTGGACGACCCCAAGCCCGTCTGCCGGCTGATGGGGTTCGGCGAGAGTTCGGTGGATATGGAACTAAGGGCCTGGATCGAAGATCCGGAACACGGGGTCACCAACGTCAAGAGTGCTGTCTTGCTGGCGGTCTGGGATGCCTTCCAAGACGGCGGCATCGAGTTCCCGTTCGTACAACGGGATCTGCACATCAAGAGCAGCGTGCCAATCCCGGTAATCATGACCGAATAGGCCCGGAAGAGGCTCCAAAGAGAACGGCGCCGTCTTTTCGGTTCGCGGAACAAAGACTCGCCGCCGGCCGGAAACGGTTCGAATTGGGGATGAACGTCAGTCTTTCGCGTCTGCCGCGACCTGCATGCGCACGATGCGGTCGGGATCGATGACCGTGCCGTTGGCCGCCGGGTCGCCCCGCTTGATCTTGCCGACGTAGGCCATGCCCTTCACCACTCGGCCCCAGACCGTGTACTTACCGTCCAGGGACGGGGCCGGGGCAAAGCAAATGAAGAATTGGGAATCTGCGCTGTTGGGGTTCGACGAGCGGGCCATGGAGACTGTCCCGCGCACGTGCTGGGCGTCAGAGAACTCGGCCGGCAGATTGACGCCGGACCCTCCGACCCCGGTGCCGAGCGGGTCGCCGGTCTGGGCCATGAAACCGGTGATGACGCGGTGGAACAGCAGTCCGTCGTAGAATCC
Organism: Rhodospirillales bacterium; assembly: GCA_003354135.1. Classification (GTDB taxonomy): domain Bacteria; phylum Pseudomonadota; class Alphaproteobacteria; order Rhodospirillales; family GLO-3; genus GLO-3. The sequence continues at coordinate 7,983 of PIVK01000005.1, read as the reverse complement.
CTGGCGAACCAGCTCTTTGATCCGCTGGACGTGTTTGGGTGCCAGATCAGGACGCATCTCGATGACGACACGGCCATATTCCAAGTCGAGGTGGAGGGTGTTTTCGGGATCGCCAGCTTCGGTTTTGCTGGTCATGAGGAGTACTCCTAGAAAGAAAGTGAGAGCGAAGGAAAAGATGCGCAGCATGGGTGTTTCCTCGGCAACGAGTGGAGAGTTCGCAGGAATGCGCGAGCCTAGCACATCGTTAAAGACAGAAACAGGCCGGGTTAAAGACAGAAACAGGCCGGAGACATCAGTCGAACAGCGCGTCGATGGTGGATTGGTCCAGGCCTTCGCCTTCGTGCTGGGGCCCGTGGATGAGCTTCTCGTCCTCTGTCTTCTTGTTCTCCATGACCTCGACTTCCTCCAAGGCGGCCTTGCCCCAAACCGTGACGATGGAGCTGATACGCTCTTCGACGTACTTGATGGACTTGACCACCTTGTTGACGCGCTGGCCGGTAATGTCCTGGAACGAGCAGGCCTCGAAGATGATGTTGGAGTTCTCGATCAGCTTGTCGAGGACCGGATCGTCGACCCGTGTGCGCAGGTCGGCGATGAGCGCGCCGTTTTTCTCCACCGTGGCCATGATGGTGTTGGTGGCCTTTTCGGTCGCGGCGACGATGGCGTCCAATTGATCCGCCATGCTTTTGAAATGATAATCCTTTTCAGCCGGGCGGCTGATGGCTGCTATCTCTTCGCGGACCCGTTTGATGTAATGGAACAGGCCCATGAGTTCGCTTTTGAGCTTTTCAACTTCCTGCTGGGAGGTCACTGATTTTGTCCCCGTTTTGCTTTCAGGATATCACCGCCGATTTGTAACATGGTTATGTTTCAGTCTGGTGCGAAGGCGTTAAGATATATTTTCTTTCCCTTGCTGAACTTTCGGTGCTTAGCGCATCGTCCCATCGTCGTCAATCCATACGAAAAGCCGCAAGCATCCGTCGAGCCGCCTCGGCGGGCATCATGTTTCCGGTACCAACCTCGGATTCGAGCCCGGACACCATCTTGCCGACCTTAGCGTGGCCCCGCAAGCTCTGAAGCAGGGTTTCACTGACCTCGCTCCACATCCAGGCACGGGCCTGGACCGCCCGGCGCTCGGCGAGCGCTCCCTTGGATGCCAGAACCTCGCGGTGATCCTTGATCGCCTGCCAGACCTCAGTAACACCCCTCTGCTCTAGGGCCGAGCATTCAAGAACCGGCGGGTTCCAATCGGGGGTGGCGGGCCTGAGCAGGTGCAGGGCGTTGGTATAGTCGCGCCGTGCCCGGGTCGCCGCCGCCGCCAAATCGCCGTCCGCCTTGTTGACCACCAACAGATCGGCCAGTTCAACGATTCCCTTCTTGATGCCCTGCAATTCATCGCCTCCCGCCGGCGGCAGCAGCAGCAGGAAAAGGTCGACCAGGTCCGCCACCGCTGTCTCCGACTGGCCGACGCCGACCGTTTCCACGATGACGACGTCGAAACCGGCGGTCTCGCAGATCAGCAAGGCGTCCCGAGTGCGCCGGGCGACGCCGCCCAGCGTACCGCCGGAGGGCGAAGGCCGGATATAAGCGTCGTTGCAATGCGCCAGGTCGACCATCCGTGTCTTGTCGCCGAGGACCGACCCGCCGCTCCGCGGGCTCGACGGATCGACGGCGAGCACCGCCAGCTTGTGGCCTTCGTCGATGACGTGGAGTCCCAGGGCCTCGATGAATGTCGACTTGCCTACGCCCGGAACCCCGGAGATGCCGACGCGGATCGAACCCCCCGTATGGGGCAGAAGCTCCGTCAGCAGAGTCTCGGCTTGCCGTCGATGGTCGTTACGGGTCGATTCGACCAACGTAATGGCGCGCGCCAGGGCCCGTCGATCCCCGTCCCGGATCGCCTGGGCCATGGCCTGGGTGTCGCTCATTCATCGTCCCCCAGGCCCTCGTCGGTCATGGCCAGAAGCGCCATCGCCATGAGCTTGGCTTTGGCTTCGGGATTAAGCTCGTCGAGGGCCTTGGACTGCTCCCGCCGGATTTCCTGGGCTTCACGAATCAAACGCCGGCGTTCCGGGGTCATGGGGCGGTTCCTCGCGGCGTCGGCCTGGGGCTCCGGTTTCTCGGCCCCGGGTTTGGTCTCGATTTGGCGGCGCAGGGAGTCCTTGGCCTTCTTGTCGACGAACAGATTGAACAAGACTCTCTTTAAGATTCCAACCATGGCGGGGTGGGTCCAGACTCCTGAAACGGGCATGCGCGCTTAATCCTACCCCGATCGCCGACTTTACACTACCGTTGCGAAGGTTTTTCCCCGGGAGAGGACATGACACGGGCATTCCCGGGAGCCGGGGGTTGCTGAATGCGGAGCGCATCGCGCGTTTGCCTGACGGTGCCATAGTCGTCAACACCGCGCGCGGCGCCATAATTGATGACGAGGCCCTCGTATTGGAAGCGCTGCCCGGGAAATCCGCACTGCCATGGGGGTTCGAGCTTTGGACAACCTGGATGCGATTTTTGCCGGCCGCGAGCCAAGGGATCGGGTCGCCTGAGAGGCTGTTGTAGAATCGGAGATCGGCGGAAAGATGTGACAGCGATACGTGTTGAGTTACACACAATAATATTGTGCCGCGCCCATAAGGGGCCGCCATTCCGCAACAACATATTAGGCAAGACCGCCGGTGCAATCGGAGGCGGTGCCTTCACTTGATTATCGCGGAAGGTACAATTCCCTTTATTGATGCCCCCGGGACTGTAGTGCTACAATCCCCGCTCGAGGTCGACCGCCGACCCAAGTCGGGTGCAAGCTGCAGACAGGTAGTGCGTTCGGCAGGCTGAGCAAGCCAATGGGAGACGAACGTTTTGGGGGTGTTCCTGCTCTGTTGCCGAAGCCCCGTTCCAGTCTGTAGGCCGGCCTTATTATCCAAAGTGATCGTGCCGTTGGACGGTAACGTATTTTGAATCTTGTCCCCGCGCCCTTTGGGCTCGGGTTAAAGTTTTCGCATTGCAGTTTTATGGGAGGATTGAAACATGACAAAGGCTACTCTCAAAACCACCAAGGCAACTCGCCGAAAGTTCCTTAAAGGAGGACTGGTTGCCGCCGCTGGTGGTGCGGCTCTTACCGCCCCTAATATTGCCACGGCCGCGCCTACCGTTCTAAAGGTCCAGGCGGCTTGGGGCGGAGGCATATTCCTTGAGTTCGCACAGGATTACATTAATCGCGTAAACAAGATGTCGGGCGGAAAGTTGAGAATTGACCTTCTCGGCGTCGGCGCAGTTGTCAAGACAGCCGAAATGCAGACTGCCGTTCACAAGGGTGTTATTGATGGCGCCCACTTGGTCACGGCATATTGGTATTCCAAGAGTCCTGTCGCATCATTGTTCGGAACAGGGCCGTGCTTCGGTTGGTCTGCAAACGAAATGATGGGGTGGATTCAGTACGGCGGCGGCAAGGAGCTTTACTACGAGCTCATGCACGATATACTTAAGCTCAATGTGGTAGGTTTTTTCTCCGGCCCAATGCCGGCCCAACCGCTTGGTTGGTTTAAGGAGGAGATCACCGACCCCGAGCAAATGAAGGGCTTGAAGTATCGTACCGTCGGTCTGGCCGCTGACGTTCTCCAGGAAATGGGAATGTCGGTTGTTCAGTTGCCGGGAGGTGAAATCCAGCCGGCCATGAAGAGCGGTTTAATTGACGCCGCCGAGTTCAATAATCCAACCTCGGATAAGCAATTCGGCATGCAGGACGTCTCCAAGAACTACCATCTGGCCAGCTTCCACCAGTCCCAAGAGTGTTTCGAGATCATCTTCAACAAGACGCTTTTCGACACACTGGCCAAGGAACAGCAGGCTATTCTGGAGTATGCGTCAGAGGCATCCTCGTCCGACATGGCCTGGAAGGCTATGGAACGGTATTCGCAAGACTTGGTCAGGCTGAAAAAGGACTACGGCGTCAATGTCTACCGGACGCCGGACGGTGTCATGGACGCCCAGCTCAAAGCTTGGGACACCGTCATCGAACGGATCAGCAAGGTCGATCCGTTCTTCGCAAAGGTCATTGCCTCGCAAAAGGCCTGGGCCAAGCGCCACGGTGCATATTCAATCAATAATGCGCCGAACTACAAGGGTGCATACGAGCATTATTTCGGTAAGCTCTAGTTCCTAAGGAAACCGGCCGGGGGATGCCATGTGGGTCATCCCCCGGCCCATCTTTCTTTTCCCCACGAACCTACAGCAAGAAAATGACCAGGATACTGCACTTTATCGATAGCCTGAGCGCGTGGATGGGAAAGGCTTTCGCGTGGTGCATCCTGATCCTTACCTTCTCAACCTGCTATGAAGTTTTCATGCGTTACGTCCTGAACGCACCAACGGTTTGGGCCTTCGATATGAGCGTGCAAATGTATGGTGCGCTATTCATGATGTCCGGCGCTTACGCACTGTCTCAGGGCGCCCATGTGCGCGGCGACGTTGTCTATCGGATAATGCCGAAGAAAGTGCAGGCTTCGGTCGATCTTGTGCTTTACGTCCTGTTTCTGGGCCCCGGCGCATTTGCCCTTCTGTATTACGGCTACGGATTTGCCTCGGATTCCTGGTTCTACAAAGAGGTCAGTTGGTCGAGCCCGTCACGGATTCAGATTTACTTTTTTAAGACCCTGATCCCCGTCTCCGGCCTGCTGATATTATTGCAAGGGTTCGCTGAAGCAACCCGTTGCGTAATATGTATCAAGACGGGCGAATGGCCGGCCCGTCTGCATGACGTCCAGGAAGCGGAAACCATGCTTCTGCATCGCCAGGAGGACAAAGACGACTTCGAACCCAAGAACGGGATGGAAGCCGAAAAATGACCGATCCGCAAATTGCAATCATGATGCTTGGGCTGTTTATTTTCGTGGTCTTGCTGGGGTTCCCCATTGCCTTCACTCTGGTCGCCATGGGGTTGGGGTTTGGCTATTACGCCTATTACGACGAACTCCGTATGCAAACGGTATTCGACAACAGGATTTTCGATCTTTTCGTCCAAAATACGTTCTCCGTGATGTCGAATGACGTTCTCGTCGCCGTGCCGCTATTCTTGTTTATGGGGTACGTTGTAGAGCGAGCGAATATCGTTGACCGGCTGTTCTTCTCGATTCAACTCGCAGCCCGAAATCTTCCGGGCTCGATGGCCGTTGCGGCGTTGGCCACTTGTGCTGTTTTCGCGACGGCTTCCGGCATTGTCGGTGCAGTCGTCACCCTGATGGGAATGTTGGCTCTTCCTGCCATGCTCAAGGCGGGCTACGAGCCGAAGTTTGCCTCGGGTGTAATCTGCGCAGGCGGCTGTCTTGGTATCCTTATCCCGCCCTCTATCATGCTGATCGTCTACTCTGCGATTGCCGAAATTTCGCCGCTCAGGCTCTATGCTGCGGCCTTGTTTCCGGGGATGATGTTGGCCGGCATGTATATGGCCTATGTCGTCGGTCGAGCCTACTTCAATCCGTCCTTGGCCCCCCAACCGTGCAAAGAGGATATTCCCTCCTTCCAACGGATTGTTTATGAGCTTTTGACGTCCTTTGTCCCTCTTGCCGCTCTCATTATGAGCGTATTGGGAGCTATTTTGCTCGGCCTCGCCACTCCCGCCGAAGCGGCCGGTGTCGGTGCTTTCGGCGGTTTGATTTTGGGCGCCATCTACCGTTCGCTGTCTTGGGACAAGCTGAGGGAAGCCGTCTTTCTAACCGCCAAAACCTCGGCCATGGTCTGTTGGCTTTTCGTCGGCTCTTGGACCTTTGCCTCGGTTTTTTCCTATCTGGGAGGTCATGACCTCATAAAGGATTGGGTGCTTGGCATGGACCTCAGCACCGTCCAGTTCCTTATCCTTGCTCAGGCCATAATTTTTCTGCTTGGGTGGCCCCTGGAATGGACCGAAATCATCATCATCTTTGTTCCGATCTTTCTTCCGATGCTCGATAATTTTTCCGTTAACCCACTGTTCTTCGGCATCCTGGTCGCATTAAACCTGCAAACCTCCTTCCTGACGCCCCCGATGGCCATGGCCGCCTATTACCTGAAGGGCGTGGCACCGAAAAGCATAGAACTATTGGATATTTTCCGCGGTATTATGCCTTACCTTCTGATCGTGATATTCGCCATGATCGTGATGTATAATTTCCCCGAGGTCGCTCTCTGGCTGCCTGATTATCTTTTCGGCAAGGTTCCCGGTTGAGTTCCGGATGGCGGAGATATCGGCCCCATGCCTACTTAATGCGACCAGCGCCGCCAAGGCTGTCCGCGAGGGGGCATTAACTTCCGAGGAACTGGTCGAGTCCTGTCTGGAGCGGATTGCCGAACGCGAGGATGAGATTGGGGCGTGGGCCCATCTTGATCCCGATCATGCAAGAGAGCAGGCCCGGACCCTGGACAAACACCGCGCCGGGCGGCGGTCGATCGGACCGCTGCATGGCGTTCCCGTGGGGATTAAGGACATCATCGATACCCAGGATTATCCGACCGAACACGGCACTGCGATATACAGTGGCCGTACTCCCGGTGAGGACGCGACAGTGGTTTCGCTGTTGCGCGAGGCGGGTGCCGTCATAATGGGCAAGACGGTAACGACCGAGATGGCCGTCATGTCGCCCGGCAAGACCCGCAATCCCCACAATCCCAAGCATACTCCGGGAGGGTCGTCGAGCGGCTCGGCGGCAGCCGTCTCCGCCAATGTATGATTTAACGATATCCATAAACGCCCTTTTTTCCCATATAATTAGCCGTTTTCCGTCCTATCACTTCCTGGGACATCTGTTATAATCCGATTTGATTGGGGGACCGTTTGGGGGACCCTATTTGGAATTAGCGGAAATAAGGGGGATTGGGCATGGCGATTCACAAACTCAGCCCGCGTGGGGTGGAGACCGCTGGCTGTGGCAAGTACGAGGACGGTGGGGGGCTCCGCTTGGTGGCGTCGAAGTTGGGCGCTAAGAAATGGGTGTTGCGGTTCACCATCGACGGCAAGCGCCGGGAAATGGGGCTCGGCAGCTATCCGGATGTGGGGCTGGCGGATGCACGCACCAAGGCCTCTGCATGCAGACGACAGGCAGCGGAGGGCATTGACCCCATCGAAGCGCGCCGCGTTGAACCCGAGAAGATCCCCACCTTCACCTCATGTGCAGCCCGATACATCCGGGCACAACGGCATGGTTGGAAGAATGCCAAACATGCGCGGCAGTGGGTGAGTACGATCAAGACTTACGCAAGACCCGTCATAGGGTCGAAGCAGGTTAACGCTATCGACACTGAAAGCATTTTGAGAATCCTTTCTCCGATCTGGACCACGAAAACCGAAACGGCCAAACGGGTGCAAGGACGTATCGAAAACATCCTGGACTTCGCGGCGGCCCACAGATACCGCGACAACCAGAATCCAGCCCGCTGGCGTGGTCATCTGGACAAGTTGCTACCAAAGCCCTCACGGGTGAAGAAAGCCACCCACCACCCTGCAATGCCGTTCACAGCGGTCCCCGCTTTCATGGTCGAGCTGGCATCCAACGATAGTTTGTCGGCTCTTGCGTTACGCTTCCTGATCCTGACCGCCACACGCACCAGCGAGGTATTGCAAGCGCAGTGGCAGGAAATCGACCTGGATGCCGCCGTCTGGACCATTCCAGCCATAAGGACGAAAACCAAACGGGAGCACAGGGTGCCGCTGCCTGATACGGCCCTGGCCGTCCTGGAGGCCCAGCCGCGCATTGAAGGCAACCCTTACCTATTTACCGGCGCGCACCATGGGCGGCCCTTGTCGAACATGGCCTTGCTTCAACTGATGCGCGGCCTGGGGTATGGCGTCAACGGTTCGCGTGGCAACTACGTGCCGCACGGTTTCCGTTCAAGCTTCCGCGATTGGTCCGGTGAAGCGTCGAGCTTCCCGCGTGACGTGGCCGAAATGGCGCTGGCCCATGCCATCGAGAACAAGGTCGAAGCAGCCTATCGGCGCGGCGATCTGTTCGAGAAGCG